>NZ_AP024328.1:0-300000 GCF_018408855.1 Caballeronia sp. NK8
ATGGTCCGCCTCCAGACTAGCAGCGAAAGTGAAGCAGTACCTGCCGATGAAACGTTGGCTTCGATGGCAACCAAACCTCGGCGCCAGCAGCACGGCGTTCAGGACGTCATTAACGACACCGATCCGGTTCCCACAGGTAGGACGTCCGAAAGTCTGCGCAAGTCGGTGCCTGAGGAACTCGCGCGATTCTTGGAAACGAACGCGGCCGAAGGCAAGGAGCAGTTTCAACAGAGCCTCGAGCTTTTCGACGACGGCACTGGCATCGCCGACAGTCCGTCCGATATCGTGCTAAAAAAGGGTAGTCAGCGGATTCGATCGGAAGTGTCACTCACCCTGCTTCAGAAAAAATTATTCAACGCGTTACTGTTCGTTGCACGGCCGAATCTCACGAAGGAGGGCATGTTCAGCGTCCCAGTTGACTACCTCTCTTGGTGCGTAAGTCATGACCGGTCCGACCTTAAGTATCTAAAGGACGCGATTCGCGCGATGAAGAAAGTCGTGATCGAAATCGAGAACAGCGACGCGAAGCCGTCCGATCCTTGGTTCATGACCAATCTGCTTGCCGATGCTGGCTTCGACGGAAGAAACTTGGTCTGGGATTTCCCGGCCTTGATACGTAGGAACCATAGTGCGCCTCAGCGCTATTTCTACATTTCGATGGTGGTCAATGCCCGTTTCAGGAGTAAGTACTCCCTTTCGCTTTACGAGATGCTGAAAGAGTACGAGTTCCGGGGGGAGACGCCGTGGATGACGATTCCTGAGTTTCGTGAGCGAGTCGGCGTGGAAAAGCACGAGTATCTTGAGTTTAAACGGCTGTCGGAGCGCGTCATTGTGTCCCCCCTCAAAGAACTGGAAGAAGTCAGCGACTTCAAGGCAGAGGTGGCCTACCAATTCCGAGGCCGAAAAATCATAGGGATCAAGTTCTCTATCGCGGCTAACAAGAAGAACCAACTGGAGGATGGCGGCGATCGTATTCGTCCGGAGTACTGGACAATGATGAAGGACGAGTTCGGCTTGAACCGCAATCAAATCGATGAGCTTACGAGAGCATACCCGTCCAGTCGTGTTGAAGAAATCTGCGATGTCCTTTTTTATCATTATATTGTAGGCAAAAAGAAGATCGGGAATGGGTATCGTCTAATGGCGAAGGCTTTGCAAGATGAAGGCGGCAGCTACCATCTTACAAATCGCCAGAAGAATGAGCTTCTCGGTTACAAGGAGAGGCAGGAAACGAAGACCTTCGATCAACAAATGCTTGAAACGCAGCAGCGTCAGCATGCTAAACGGGTTGTCGACTTCCAACAGGCATGGGCTGGTTGGACTAAGGATCAGCAGCAAAAGCAGTGGCACCTTTTTCTCAATTCCGTTGAAGCAGGTCCCCTGATCACAACTCGGATAATTAAGGGCCACCCAACAGAACCTCAGATCGATCATCCTGGGATCAAGCCCGCGTTTATAGGGTTTCTAACGCGAACCGGACAAATAGGTGAATAACTTCTGAGCTCTAGTCACTAGCTGATTAGACTCAAGCCTGCCGGCGCCGACAGGTCAACCATAAAGTTGGTGTTCTACTTTGGAGCCGGTCAATCTTCCCTTGTATCTTCAACCTTTTGCGACTCTTCCTTTACGATATCGTGGAAGCGGCTTTGAAGTACGTCTCGAAGCTCTCGAGGCAAATTCTTAAGAGTAATCGAGAGTTGGTCGTCGCCATATGTTTTCATCGCGCCGACGTGCGTGCCACCAAGTTTGAAATCCACAAGGTTTAGGTATTTCTTCCTACTTGGAAGTCTCGAACCGGCCTCGCTATTGCTCACTATCTCTTTCACCTGCCGCACAGATAATTGCTCGTCGATGATCCGAGTAATTAATCGGTTTGCTGCCGTGACTCCCCTAGCGCGGAAGTACTTAGAGACTGCGTATGCAGTGTTCATTCCGAACAGGTCCACGCGATCGAGCATGCGCTCGATCATTTCCTCCGGAAGGTCGCCGATGGCAAGCGTCGCGGAGACGCTCGTTCGTTCGATACCCAGATCGTCAGCCAAAGCTTGCTGCGTCTCATATTCACCGTTATCGATCATGCGCTTCCATACGACCGCGTTGTCGAAAACTGTCTGAGTCTCCTGTTGTGTATTAAGGTCGTAACCGAGCTTGTAGCTTTCGCGTCCTTGCGGTACGTCTACGACGATCGCTTTCACATCGGTCTTCTGCAGTTCCCTCAAAGCGCGGACCCGCCTCCCGCCATCGTGCACAAAGTAGGTACCCAGCTTCTCAAAATCTGGCGTAACGAGGATAGCTTGCTGTTGTGGCTGTGTGGACAGATTGAGAGCCAATTGGCTGATCGAATCTTTCCGATAAAAGTGGCGAGGATTGAAAGGACTCGCCTTCACACTGCTTAGTTGGACAACAATCACAGACCCAGGTGAGTAGTTGTTTGCGATACACCAGTCTCTGAATTTCCCCTCTATCACATCCGCCGTAATGGTGAGAGGCCCGCCAAGCGGGGGCGTTATAGTCGACGAAGGCAGTTCGCGCGAGAGCGAGCCCCGGTTCGCTTCCGCTTCACCCTCGATGATCCGGTCTGCGTTCGCAAAGCGGTCGAACGCCATCGGTTTTGCCGCCACTCTTGGGGCATTGCTGAGTCTTCCAGCTAGAGCATTTTTTTTCATTGCTTATGCCTCTTCCTTTTCGTCAAACCAAAGCCAGTCCGAGCTTGCTAATGTGATTAGCTCGTCAGCAAGTTTCAGTGACTCCGCCGCTGCTGCCTTGCCGCCTTTGCCTGGCATTGCCGATGCGGCGACGCCGAGCGCTATCGCTTGACGGTAGCATTCCCTCACCGGAACCGTCGTGAGAAGTGCTGGGATCCTCGTTTCCTCTACTGCCTGATTGATTTCCTTGTCGAGTACGCGCTTTCCTTCGTACTTGTTGAGCAGCCAAACGGGCTTTAGAGTCGGATTCGCGATGTGCGCTCTCCGTACCATATCCACGAAACTTTTGCTCGACCAAAAGTCGGCGGGTGATGATGACGTAGGCATCACAACAATGTCAGCCACGAGCATTACGACAGCCGGACGCGGGTCGTCCATTGAAGGCGGGCAATCGACGATGATGTAGTCATATTGCGTGACGTGCTTCTTAATTTCCCGGTGAATTTTCTCTCGAGCGGCATCGAGTGAGATTACGGTGAACGGAAGCCCTTCTTCGTCTTCGTGGGCAGCCGCTGACCATTGCATCAGCGTGTTCTGAGGGTCCGCGTCGATTCCTAGAACGCGAAGGCCGCGCGCGGATAGACCGGATGCGATACCGACGACAGACGTCGTTTTTCCAACCCCGCCTTTCTGGTTCGCTACTGCGATTACCTTCGCTTGGTGTTCTAACATCATAAGATTCCGTCGACATAATTCAATTAAAGTAATTTATCAAAAACAAGGAGCAAGTCAATGATTTTCGTGTAGAACCGTGCCGCCACGCCATCAGCCCGACTTTCAAGCGTCGCCGCTTTGCTCCCGTTTTTGATATCGAGTGCTACCCGTCCATGTTGTGGGGCAACGTTCCCTTTGTGTGATACGTATCACGATCGCGTCGCGGCGTTAGATTATGTTGTTCGCGCCGCCTGCGACTTCACAACGAATAGAGCGGTACGGGATAGGCACGAGCGTTTTACAAAGTCGTGATACGTATCACATCTCGGCCAGTCAGGCCCTTGTAGCTGATGGGATCTAGGCCGCGGATATCGCCGTCCTCTGGCACAATCGCAAACCAGCGACAGCCGGCCGCGGCCCGTCGCCGCATTGATCGACCCCACCGCAGCGAGCAAGCGCAGCGGTAGACGGCGCCAAATTATTATTCACGAGCGTATGTGAGGAGGCCGGCGCATGGCCGGGGCTTTCCGCATCACCCAAGTGTGGCCATGCACTCATGGGACCGTATCGTTGCCGTCTGAATCGCGGATACAGCGCGATCGCGATGTGCGGCTGAGACCCAGTGACAGGGTCCGCCGTCGCCGTGATACGTATCACCTCCCGGGTAAGAGTCAGTGGCCGAGTAGCCGGCGTCGACCGCACTCAGGATATCGGCCGTGCTTTGGCGCGGCAGTGTCCCGCCCCGATAATGCGACCGTTGGTCCACGACCAAGCCTTACTAGAGGAATTCCGATTCAGAGATTTGATCGCTGTGCATTCTCCAATGAAGCATCCGGTAGACCGGTCCGTGATACGTATCACGGTGGCGATTGGGCTGCGCCAATCGTCCAAACGTCCCCAACGGCAGCCGATGCGTTCACACAGAGCGACGGCATCGGCTGGGGAGCGACTGAGCGGCGCCGTCACGGACGGTTTCGTGTTGGCATTGTTTCAAAAGGCCGGAAGGCAGCAGACGGCCGCACACCTAATAAGGAAGAGTTCGAAAACACGGTGCAAACGACAGCGGCAGCGCCAGCTTCGTCGTCTGTCAGAGTCTGGCTAAATATGACCCGCTAGGATTGTGCTGCTCCGAAATCATGATTTTTCCTGGCGACAGGGATGGCGCGGCCACTGCAACGAACCTGCTGCCCGACCGGGCCGTCGGCATTCGCCGCCGAGACAAATTAGGAATGGTCGATGGACGTCGACGGCCGTCGCCGCTTCTCTGCCCTATGGGCCGAAAGGTTCCTGTGCGCGAAAGGTGCGATCGGTGTGCGTGCGGCAGGGCGCGACCCGATTGGCCGATTGTCAGTCGGGCGCGGGAGCAAAGTTTAATGGTGAAGGGGACGCCTGACGGCCTGCGTCTGCGGACAGAACCTAACTCGCGAAAAGCGCTGGATTTTCGCGTTTCTTTCGCCCATCAAGATGATGGGGGGCCGAAGATAATTGGGCGACGATAAAGGAGAAAGGAAATTATGCCGCCACTTGCTGGAATGCCTATTTCGCGAGATCCGATGGCGCTTGCGGACCTCTACAACGCTGGTCTTGGCAAGAATTGGAGCACTCAGAAAGAAGCAGTAGCTGCCATGGCGAGGTTTTCGCCGAAGGTGACGCGCGAAGCTCTTAACCGGGCGATTGGGGTGTCCAAGCTCCCAAACGAGGTGCTGCGGCTTTTCGAAGTAGCCGGTATCTGGCCGCACACGGCGAGAGTTCTTGTCCAACTTTCTAGGAAATACGGCGCGACAGTGCTCGAAGAGCGAGCGAAGGTCATCGACGCGACAGGTAAAACCTGGAGCGAAATAATTGCACTCCTCGACGGCAGAGAAGCTGTCCCGCCAAAGCGGGCAGCACGTTACTCATCACCGTTGACGGTGGCGGCTGAATACAAGCAGGGTCTTACTGATGGGCGGTGGACATCAATCAATTCCGCGGTGGACATGTGCAAGGAGTGGGAGCGCCGTACCGTTGCGCGGGCGATAGCCATATCCAATCTGCCCCCGGAAGTACTGGAGCTTTTCGTATATCGTCCATTAACTTTCAGCACCGGTGCAACGCTGCTCAGGATTCAGAAGGCTATGGGGGCTGAAGAGCTTGCGCGGCGCGCGGCAGAGATGCTGAAAGCCCCGCGGCGTCGCTCGACGGACGAGATTGTCGCCTCGTTGCTGAGAGCTCGATCGAATGCTGGGCCGAATATGACGGTCCGGATGGACGGCACAGATATGGTGATCGTGTTCAAGGTGCCTGTCGACGACCCCGAAGAACTACTTTTTACGGCTGAAGAGATGGGTCCGGTCATCGAGATGGCCATCATGACCCTGCGCGCTCGAAGGAAGTCAGGAAAGCTGAAAACACTTAACTAGTAGCTACGCAGAAGTCGATATACTGAATTTTGGCCAGTTTCGGCGAACATCGGAATCGCGGCGTACTATACTGTATGGATATACAGTACTCAGGTGCCATGCCACTCCCTGATTTCCTACCTGTCTCCTACCACGAACTGAGGCTCCTATGGAGTCGGTACCGGACGCACGATGCTGACGTCTTGCGCTCGGTGCTTGAGGTTCAACGCTTTCGTGGGGTGGTCGATGAGGTCTACCAACTCCAACAGACTATAGAGAAGTGCTGGCGGGAGGAGGGGCACGGTCTCTCGTCGCTCTCGAGGAGCTGCGTCTCCTTTTGAACAACGAACGGACTCGCTAGGGATTTCACGTGTGAAACTGCAGCAAGCAGGATGTTGCGACTAGGCGGACGCGACGATCGGCGTGCTTCACGCGGTTCGGCCGGGTCCAGTTCGTTTAACGTCGGCGGGGAGGTATCTAGGGTTATCCCCTAATACAGCAACAGTTTGTTGTTCAATCGCTCATTAATCTTAAGCGGACGCTTACCTATACTGGGATCACTGAACCGCAGACAAGGGTTGTTTGCGAAGAACAAAGATCTGGAGGTAAGCATCATGAAACTCGCAACTCTCATTGTCGCCGCTGCACTCGCTGTCCCGGCAGTCTCATCCTTTGCACAAAGCCAACCGGTGACTCGCGCGCAGGTGAAGGCCGAATTGGTTCAACTTCGGGATGCTGGATACAACCCCGGCATGGATCGCACGACGTACCCGGCGCAGATCCAAGCTGCCGAAGCTAAGGTAGCGGCTCAGAACGGCCAGAACAGCTACGGTGGCGTCGTCGACACTGCCTCGGCGTCGGGCGGCCCGGCTCACACCGGCAATAGCATCGCCCCTGTCTATTTCGGTCACTAATCGACCGAGCGAGCCAAGTAACTCGCGTTAGGTACTGGAGAGAACTGGCCGCTGCCGGGATACCGCAGACGGCCAGTTTGCTTATTAGCACCTCCGCCACCGGCATAGCCGATGGCTTGCCCAGCACCAGAAAGGTCCTGGGCCTTTTTGCGATCTCAGCTTCTTCGTGGGTATCTACGGGAAGAGGATAGCGGCGATGTCTCGGGCGCTATGCAGCACATGAATGACGTCGATGCGCTCGGGGTGCCCGATCACACGATAGAAAATCTGATAGCTGCCGTGAACGCGATGTCGCACGCCGCGATCTTCGTAGCGAGGCACGAGCGGGTAGGCGAGGGGCATGTCTGCGAGGTTCATGCACTTTTCACGCAGTTCGCGAACGAAGCTCAAGGCACGGCGTGGATTGTCGCGGGCGATGAAGTCGCCGATGGCCTCGAGTTCAGCCTCCGCGCCAGGCAGGATGCGGACAACATGCCTTGCGGTTCACCATCGCCTGATACTTGGCTTCCAGCCGGTCGAACACCTCTTCGGCGGGTTTTCCTCGACCTGCGTCTGAATCGGCGATGCCTCGCTCGATCACGGCGTCCAGCGCGGCAAGCTGCGTCTCGCGATCTTGAATCAGTCGCACCCCTTCGCGGAGCACTTCGCTTTTCGAGCCGTACCGTCCTGATTCGACCAGCTTCGTAATGTACCCCTCGAGCTGCTGTCCAAGGTCTGCACTAATCATGGGTCTGCCCTCCGAGTAAGTGCTAATAGTGCAGCGCTTATCAACTATTATCAAGCGAAGTGTGAGCGTCTTCCGAACGTTGCGGGCTTCATGGACGAACCACAACGGGCGGTGCAGAAAAAAGCCCGCTCACGATGGGCGGGCTAAGTCCATGTCCGTGGGGCAGAACTCCGCAACCTTCATACCTAAATGCCTCACTTGAGGAGCACGTTCGTCGCTTCTCATACCCCTCCCAGCCCTTGGCTGAGACTCCTAAACAATCCTATAACTTGGAAGGCCCGGCTGCTTACCGCTGAATCCGCAATCGGGCTGTCTGTCGGGTATAGGTAGCAATAAAAATAAGCAGTAGGGCAGGGAGACGGGCCGTGGCTGACACGTTCGACTTCGATGTTTTCCTGAGCTATCACTGGCGCGACCATGCTCAGGTTGAAGCGCTCGCGCGACGCCTGCATAAGGCCGGCGTTCGCCCTTTTCTCGACCGCTGGTACTTGGTGCCCGGTACTAACTGGCTCAGCGCCCTAGAAAAGAACCTCGCACGCTGCAAGTCGGTCGCCGTTTGCCTGGGTGCCGAGATGGGCCCGTGGCAGCAGCGCGAGCAGTACAGCGCACTGGAGCGCCAGGTCGCCGAAGAGCGCCGCGGCGCTGTGTTCCCGGTCATCCCCGTCCTGCTGCCCGGCGCCGAGGCTCCGTTGGGCTTTCTCAGACAGATTACTTGGGTCGACTTCCGGCTTAGCTTGGACGACCAATTGCGCTTTAAAGTCCTTGTCCAGGCCATTCGCGGCCAGCCGCCCGGGCCGGACGTCGAGTCAGTCATACAGCAAGCTGTGGCGGAAGTGTGTCCTTTTCGCGGCCTGCTGCCTTTCCGCGAACAGGATGCCGCTTTCTATTACGGCCGTTCGGCGGCGATCGAACAATTGGTAGCGACAATCACTCACCGCTCATTGGTTTTGGTAGTCGGTGCATCGGGCAGTGGAAAGTCTTCGGTGGCGCGAGCGGGTCTTTTGCCACGCCTTCGGACGAGTCGCTCGCCGGTCTGGGAAATCGCCACGCTCGTGCCAACGGATCGGCCGCTGCATGCGCTTGCTGCAGTCTTGCTGCCGCTGCTCGAACCGGACCTGAGCGAAGTTGTCCGTCTAGGAGAAATAAATCGACTTGCCGGCCAGTTCGTCGACGGGTCGACGGCCCTGCGCGATGTGGTTGATCGTGTGCTCGCCAAGCAGCCGGGCACTGAACGGCTGATGCTGGTGGTCGATCAATGGGAGGAACTTTTTACACTGACGCACGAGGACCGGACGCGTCAGCGCTTCATAGACGGTGTGCTTGAAGCGACACAGAAGTCCAAGCTGTCAGTGGTGCTCACGGTACGGGGGGACTTCTTTGGCCGTGCGATCACCGGCCAGCGCGCGCTATCGGACCGCCTGCAGAGCGCCCAAGTTAATCTGGGACCAATGACGCCCGCCGAGCTCCGCCAGGCGATAGAAGAACCGGCACACAAGGTCGGCCTACGCTTCGAGCCGGGGCTCGTTGAGGCAATCCTCGCGGATGCTCGTGGGGAACCAGGTAATCTGCCGCTACTTGAGTTCGTTTTGCGAGAGTTATGGGAACAGCGCGAGGGCGGACTTTTGCTCAAGGCCGCGTATGAGGCGATGGGGCGGTTGCAGGGAGCCATCGCTCAAAAAGCCGATGCGCTGTATCGCCAGTTGGTCGGGCAAGACCCTCAAGCCGAGAGGCGAATTCGAGGCGTGTTCTTGCGGCTGGTCCGACCAGGCGAAGGGGAACAGGACACTCGCCGGCGGGCGGTCGCGTCGGAATTCGGGCCCGGCACCGCGGCACTGATCCAGCAACTCAGTAACGAACGACTCCTGGTCACCTCTAAGGCGAGCGCAGACCGCACAGAGACCGTGGAAGTCGCGCACGAAGCGTTGATCCAGAATTGGCAGCAGTTGCGCGACTGGATTAGCGCGGATCGACAGTTTTTGATGTGGCAGCAGCGTCTGAATGCCAGCGCTTCGGAATGGGAGGCTAAAAAACGCAGCGCTGACTTGCTGCTGCGCGGCCTGCCGCTGGCCGAAGCCCGCGATTGGCGAGCGAAACGCCCGGACGGTCTCTCTGAGCTGGAAGGCGAATTCATCCGCGCAAGCACCAAGCGTCGACTCGTTACGCGCGTCGCGGCGGCGTCCGTCACCGGCGTGATTTCGGTTGTGATGCTCGCGACAGGTGCGTGGATTGTTTACCAAACCCGGGTGGTTGCGCGCCAGACGTCGCTTGTGTTGGCTGTTGCAGCCGAAGCGGCAGCAGATCGCAATCTGTTTGACGAAAGTCTTCGGTTGGGCGTACTGGCGACCAGATCGTCATGGCTCCATCCTGCGCACCCGTCCGCAGCGGCTTCCTTAGCGCGCGCGGCCGATGGCAGTACACTGCGCACGCTGATCAAAGGTCACACTCACGACGTGTTCTCCGCCAGATTCAGTCCAGACGGCAAGCGCATCGTCACCACATCGGACAAGACGGCGCGCGTCTGGGACGCCGACAGTGGCAGGCCGCTCGGCTTTCCCATGACGCATGGAAAATGGGTCACCTCGGCGAGCTTCAGTCCGGACGGCAAGCTCGTGGTCACCGCATCATGCGACAACTCGGCCCGCGTCTGGGACGCCAACACCGGCAAGCCTCTCGGCAAGGCGATGACGCATGACGCTTGCGTCGTATCGGCGAGCTTCAGTCCGGACAGCAAGCGCGTGGTGACCGCATCAGAGGACAAGACGGCGCGCGTCTGGGACGCCGACAGTGGCAGGCCGCTCGGCTCGCCCATGACGGATGGGGGTGGGCTCACCTCGGCGAGCTTCGGTCCGGACGGCAAGCGCGTCGTCACCGCAAACTGCGACAACGCCCGCGTCTGGGACGCCGACACCGGCAAGCCACTCGGCGAGCCCATGATGCATGACTCTTGCGTCGACTCGGCGAGCTTCAGTCCGGACGGCAAGCGGGTCGTCACCGCATCACAGGACAAGACGGCGCGCGTCTGGGACGCCGACAATGGCAGGCCGCTCGGCTTGCCCATGACACATAGCGGTAGGGTCAGCTCGGCGAGCTTCAGTCCGGATGGCAAGCGCGTGGTCACTTCATCTAGCGACGCGACGGCGCGCGTCTGGGACGCCGACACCGGCAAACCCCTCGGCTTTCCCATGATGCATAGTGATGACGTCACCTCGGCGAGCTTCAGTCCGGACGGCAAGCGCGTGGTCACTGCATCTAGCGACACGACGGCGCGCGTCTGGGATGCCGACAGTGGCAACAGGATCGGCTTGCCCATGGCCCATGACGGGGTAGTGTACTTCGCGAGCTTCAGTCCGGACGGTAAGCGCGTGGTGACCGCATCAGAGGACGCGACGGCGCGCGTCTGGGACGCCAACACCGGCAAGCCGGTCGGCGAGCCCACGTATGGCCAGGGCGTGACCGTCGCTAGGTCCAGCGAGGACGGCAAGCGCGTGGTCACATTAAACGGCAAGACGGCGCGCGTGTGGGATGCCGACGCGGGCAAGCCGCTCGGGGAGCCGATAACGCTTAACCTCCCCTTCAGTCACGCGCTTTTCAGTCCGGACGGCAAGCGTGTGCTGCTCATATCAGTCGACCACATGGAGCGCGTCTGGGATGCCGACAGGGGCAAGCTGCTCGTCGAGGCCATGACGCATTGCGGGCAAGGGAATGTGGGCTCTGCGACATTCAGTCCAGACAGCAAGCGCGTGGTCACATTAGTCGACGAGACGGCGCGCGTCTGGGATGCCGACACCGGCGAGTCGATCGGTAAGCCCATGATGCATAAGTATTGTGTCGCCACCGCCAGCTTCAGTCAGGACGGCAAGCGCGTGCTCACTGCAACTGTGTACGACGAGGCGCGCGTCTGGGACGCTGACACCGGCAAGCCGCTCTCCGAGCCTATGATGCTTGATAGCCTGGTCAGTCCCGCGAGTCTCAGTCCGGATGGCAAGCGCGTGGTCACCGTACCTGAGGACAACCCGGCGCGCATCTGGGACACCGACACCGGCAAGCCGCTCGGCGAGCCCATTACACATGACGGCGAATGGGTACGTTCCGCGAACTTCAGTCCAGACAGCAAGCGCGTGGTCACTGCAGCTGGTAACAAGACGGCGCTCGTCTGGGACGCGGACACTGGTAAGAGGATCGGCTTGCCCTTGACGCATGACGGGGCGGTGTACTCCGCGAGCTTCAGTCCGGACGGCAACCGCATCGTCACCATATCGGACAAGACGGCGCTCGTCTGGGACGCCGACACCGGCAAGCCACTCGGCGAGCCCATGACGCCGGGCGGGAAGCTGTACTCCGCGCGGTTTAGTCCGGACGGCAAGCGCATCGTCACCGCATCAGAGGACAAGACGGCGCGCGTCTGGGACGCTGACACCGGCAAGCCACTCGGCGAGCCCATGACGCCGGGCGGGAAAGTGTACTCCGCGCGCTTCAGTCCGGACGGTAAGCGCGTGGTCACTGAATTCGAGGACTATTCGAAGCGCCTCTGGTACGCGGTCTGGGACGTCTACTGGCCGTCCATTTCTCGGACGCCAAACCTTATTGACGAGGTCTGTCAACGTAAGCTGCACGGGGAGGCGCGAAAACTTACTGAGTCGGACATTCGCGCAGCCCGAATCCTGTCAGCCGAGAGGATCGGAGAGGACGTCTGCGTTGACGCCCCGTAACGAGGTAAGCGCGCGCTCGGTCTTCAATGTCAACGTATGCCTTTGGTGCGCCCAAACCAAACCGGCGGGAATATGAGAACCGCACCTATGAACGATGAAGTCATTGCGAAGATCTGGCACCGCCGGATCGAATGGTCGCGAGCCGCCGACAAGCTGAGGGCTCGGGTGGAAAGGTATCGAGTTGTAGTGCGATTATTGTCGTGCTTTTCATGAAGGTCGCCACGTCGGTGGTTGTTGACCGTCGGCTTATCGGCCGACGCGTCCGTGGACTTTAACTGCAAGTCCAGACGGCTGCGGTCCCATCGTCGGGAGACGAATCTACGCCTATCTCTTAAGCTACGGCATCGTATTCAACGGAGAGGGCGACAGTTCATGCGGAAAGTGACTTACAAGATCAAGGGCCGGCATGGCTCGATTGCCGACCTTGAATGGACAGACGTCCCCCCGTTCGCCGTTGTAACCGGCGAGAACGGTGCAGGTAAGACCCATCTGCTGGAAGCCCTTGGAGTAGCAACCGGTCGCGGGGGAACGCCTCCGCGCCACCTACGGAGCGTGCAAAAGAAAGTCGTCGTCACTGTGACCACGTCGGACGGCCAACAGGTGAGTTTTAAAGACGTTTTCCATGCTAAGGACGACTGGGAGCCAGCATCTTTTGGCTCGGCTACGGTTGAACAGGTCGTTGCCGAGGCGCAGCGGCTCTATGAGCTGGGCGACGCTGCTTTCATAAAAGGACTGAACGATCCGCTATACGCCGACTGGACCGTAGCCCCTGATGCAATGCCGACGGAGCGGCGAGTGGCCCGTCCCGAATGGGAGCAGTTCGAGGCTCGGCTGACTGCGCAACGGCTTTCCGCAAACGTAGATGACGGGAAAAATCTCGCCTTTCTCTTTCTTGCTTACGAAGTCTTAAGGGTTGCGGCTAAGGATCGATGCCAGCGTTCCGGAGCCGACTACGAGGCTGCCCTGCTTCATCTAGGCGAGCCGCCTTGGGAGCAATTTAACCGGATGTGCCGGGAGGCAGACGTCGGTTTGGAAATTCTATCGCCCACCGTAGAGCGAAAGATCATGGCGCCTCCAAGCGGCCCTTATGAGTTGCGCATCCGTGATCTTGAGCGAGGCACCGTCGTCTCCGAAGCCGGGGCATCGTCAGGTGAGCGCATCATGTTGCACGTGGTCGCTTGGCGGTTCTTGGCAGAAGCGTCTGGGGTGCGCTATGACCTGATATTGCTCGACGAGCCGGACGCGCATCTGCATCCATCACTCGTCAGGAAGTTTCTTCGGTTGTTGGAAAACATATTGGTCCGGCAGCATGGCGCCCGCCTTATCGTAACGACGCATTCGCCGACCACGGTTGCGCTTTCTCCCAAAGACTCAGTATTTGCACTTCGCCGCCATGGGTCGCCTCGCATCGAGAGCGTTGAGAATGTTAGTTCGCTAATCGCTAGGCTCACTGACGGATTGGTGGCTGTCGACCCAACAACACGTTTTGTCGTCCTTGAGGGTAAGACAGACGAACCTTTCTTTAGCCACGTTTGGAGCTTACTCATGGAGGCGGGCCATCCAGCGTTTCCGGGGGTTGCGTTTTTCAAACGCGATGGTTGCGCTAAGGTCCGGGAGACGGTCCGATTCCTTCGAGAGTGGGACTTCAACCGCTTTTTTGGAATACTTGATCGGGATGCGCCTCCTAACGAGAACGTGCCCGAACCCGGCCTTTTTGTGCTGAAGCGAAATGGCGTCGAGAACTACCTTTTCGATCCTCTGAACGTCTGGCTATGTCTTTGGCTTAACCATAAGAAGATGCACGCTCAACTTCACCAGCTTCCGGATCTCAGGATAGGAGGAGGGCATCAATTGCGTCAAATGCCGACTCATGAATTGCAGGAGATAGTGAACTCCGTCTGCACTGTCGTAAGACCTTTCTTAGAGAACACAAGTGCCAGCGCGGGCGACCCGATTGATGCGCATTTCGCTAACGGGTTGCGGCTTAGCTATCCCCGTTGGACATTTGAGCACGACGACCACTCACTGGCTGTTGCAGTTCGCGCCGCATTCTCTCCGTACCCGTTTCCTGGTCAGGATGTGATGGATAGTTTCATGACGCTGAACCTTGTCCCTCTGGAGTTTGTTGAAATCTTTGGTGAAATCATGCGGTGAGGCCCCCACGCACTTGTGAGTTGGGCAAGCGCGAGAGCGGCGCTGCTCGGTTAAGGCCGGTACCGAGTTCGACGAGCTTCGAAAAGGTTGGCGTCATGTCCGCGGCCTAGGCCGCGACGTCAACTAGCAGGCCTGGTTTTTTGGAGCGGCCGTAGAAAGAGGCCACTTCGAGCATGCGTTGCTTGTCTGCCTGAACATGCATCGATGCTGAGCATAAGGGGGATGCGGGCGGAGACGTCGGCCACCGACGACAAGTCAGTGCGATGGCCGTCGCGAATCTGGTAGCGACCCGGATCAGACGTAATCGTTGAACAACTTCTTAGCGCCGTAGGCACCCCCAATCAACGCTACGAGTGCCCCAAACTCGGTGTACCAGGCGTTCCACCATACGGTTACGTCTTCATCATAGAGCGAGGGCCGATATCCGCCATGCGCAGCCCAATGGTCCAGCGCGGGCCAGAACGCCACCCACACCAGCCCAATCAACACTGGCCAGACGCTTCCGAGGCGAAGCATGTCGTAATCGCCGTCGAAGAACTTGAAAGAGGTAATTCCCAGGGCGATGGGGATCGCGAGAAGCGCCATGACTTTACTGCCGGTGCTCATGTCCAGCCCAAACGCGTTCGAGAACTGCCAGACGCAAAACAGGATGAAACCGCCGCCTAGAATCACAACGAGCAGGACCAGATCGTTGCCGTTTCGATTGCTCATACAAAAAGCCCTCAAAAGACGGACATATCGACCGCTGGCGTGCGAACTTTAATTTTCTGAGTTGCTTTTAGCGCGCTTCGCGCCTTTTGTCCAAAGTTTGGACATTAGAAAAACTCCGCCGGGGGCTTGGAGTCGATTTCAATCCGGGACGATCCACTGCGCTAACCAAAGAAAAGCCCGCTCATGCAGGCGGGCCGAAGTCCATGTCCGCGGGGCAGGACAATGGAGGAGACACTGGGTTGGTCGCAATCGTCATACCTAAATGTCAATCGGCGCGGCTCAAGCCCACGCGGCCATGGCTTCCCATACTCCTCCAGCGTCCTTGGCTGAGACCCCTAACGATCCTATAACTTGGAAGGCCCGCCTGCTTACCGCTGAATCCTTGATCGGGCTGTCTGTCGGTATAAGTAGCAGTAAAAACGAGGCTGTAGGGCAGGGAGACGGGCCGTGGCTGACACGTTCGACTTCGATGTTTTCCTGAGCTATCACTGGCGCGATCATGCCCAGGTCGAAGCGCTCGCGCGACGCCTGTATGAGGCCGGTGTTCGCCCTTTTCTCGACCGCTGGTATCTGGTGCCCGGTACTAACTGGCTCAGCGCGCTAGAAAAGAACCTCGCACGCTGCAAGTCAGTCGCCGTTTGCCTGGGCGCGGAGATGGGCCCGTGGCAGCAGCGCGAGCAGTACAGCGCGCTGGAGCGTCAGGTCGCCGAAGAGCGCCGCGGTGCATCCTTTCCCGTCATCCCCGTGCTGCTGACCGGCGCCGACGCGCCCCTGGGCTTCCTCAAACAGAACACCTGGGTCGACTTTCGTCCCAGTGTGGACGATCCAGTACGCTTCAAGGCGCTCACCCACGCCATTCGGGGCCTGCCGCCCGGACCGGAAGTAGAGTCGGTCGTACAGCAAGCGCTCTCGCGGGTGTGTCCATATCGCGGCCTGCTGTATTTCCGCGAACAGGATGCCGCCTTCTACTATGGCCGTCAGGCGGCGATCGATCAGTTGGCAGCGATGATCGCCCACTATCCGCTGGTGGCGGTGGTCGGCGCGTCGGGTAGCGGCAAGTCTTCGGTGGTTCGAGCGGGGCTGCTACCGCGCCTGCGCGCGAGCCGCTCGCCGGTCTGGGAGATCGCCACGCTCGTGCCCACCGATCGGCCGTTGCATGCGCTGTCCACCGCGCTGCTGCCGTTGCTGGAACCAGAGATGAGCGAAGTCACCCGCTTGGGCGAGATCACTCGGCTGGCCGACCAACTGGGAAACAAAGCCATCGCGCTGCGCGACGTCATCAATCGGGTTCTGGAAAAGCAGCCCGGCACCGAGCGGCTGATGCTGGTGGTCGATCAGTGGGAGGAACTCTTTACCCTGACGACCGACGAGATCGCGCGTCAGCGCTTCATCGACGAGATATTGGAAGCCACACAGAGAGCTAAGCTCTCAGTGGTGCTCACCGTGCGGGGCGACTTCTTCGGCCGCGCTATCACCGGCCAACGCGCGCTCTCAGATCGCCTGCAGGGGGCACAGGTCAATCTCGGGCCGATGATTCAGGACGAGTTGCGCCAGGCGATGGAAAAGCCTGCCGCGAAAGTTGGGCTTCATTTCCAGGCCGGGCTGGTCCAGCGCGTTCTTGACGACGCCGGTGACGAGCCCGGCAATCTGCCGCTCATGGAATTTGTACTGCAAGGGCTATGGGAAAGGCGCCAAGGCGGAACGTTGCTGCATGATGCTTATGACGCCATCGGCCAATTGCAGGGAGCGGTAGCACAGAAGGCCGACGAGATTGTGAGCGCACTATCACTAGTCGAACAGCAGGCAGTGCGACGCATTTTCCTTCAATTGGCGCAACCCGGCGACGGAGATGAGTACACACGTCGCCGGGTGACACTGGCGGCGATCGGATCGGCTTCGCTCCCGATTGCAAAGCGGCTCGCAGACGAGCGCCTGCTCGTGACATCCCCGGGCAAAGAGCGCAACGAGGCGACCGTTGAGGTTTCGCATGAAGCGCTGATCCACAGTTGGGGACAACTCAAGGACTGGCTCGATGAAGACCGCGAGTTCCTGCTCTGGCGCAAGCGCTTCAGCGAGATGCTTGCTGCGTGGCGCTCTGACAAACCGGAGGGAAGGTTGTTGCGCGACGCGTTTCTATCTGAAGCGCAACGCTGGTTGAGCGAAAGGGCTGAGTCGCTTAATCAGGAAGAGCGCGATTACATCTGCGAGAGCGTCGCCCTCAGGGACAGGGAATTCGACGCCGAGCAGGCTCGCCAAAAACGAGAGTTGGAACAGGCCAAGGAGCTAGCCGGACAAGCAAGGAAGCTGGCGGAGATTCAGCAAAAACGTGCCGACGAGCTGGCAGCGGCGCGCGTCGAGCGCGAGGCGCAGTTGAAACAGATCGCCGAGGAACAAGCACGCGTCAAGGCAGAACAGGCACGGACCGGCCGCGCGCAACGTCGCGTTCAGGCAATGATGGGCGTGATCGCTGTCGTATTGATCGTGACAGGGGGGTGGATTATTCGTCAGACCCGCGAGGTTGGACGCCAATCGTCGCTCCTGTTGGCAGTTGCAGCTGAGGCCGCGGCAGATGGCAACCTTTTCGACCGAGGTCTGCGCTTAGGTGTACTGGCAACGAGATCAAATTGGCTTCACCCCTCCCATCCCGCCGCCGGCCCTTCGTTGTCGCGCGCGGCCGATGGAAGCGCACTGCGGATTCTGATCCGTCACACTGACAATGTTACTTCTGCGAGTTTCGGCCCCGACGGCAAGCGCGTTGTTACGGCATCAGGGGACAAGACGGCGCGTGTTTGGAACGCGGACACCGGCAAGCCAGTCGGCGAGCCCATGGAGCATGGCAATCTGGTCTTGTCTGCCAGTTTCAGCCCCGATGGCAAGCGCGTGGTCACGGCATCAGGGGACAAGACGGCGCGCGTTTGGGACGCGGACACCGGCAAGCCGGTCGGCGAACCCATGACGCATGGCGATCTGGTCTTGTCCGCCACTTTCAGCCCCGACGGCAAGCGTGTCGTCACGGCATCGTGGGACAAGACGGCGCGCGTCTGGTACGCGGACACCGGCAAGCCGCTCGGCACACCTATGACGCATTACAGTGTGGTTACCTTCGCCAGTTTCAGCCCCGACGGCAAGCGCGTGGTCACGGCATCAGGGGACAAGACGGCGCGCGTTTGGGACGCGGACACCGGCTGGCCGCTCGGCGAGCACATGACGCATGGCGATACGGTCGGCTTCGCTGGTTTCAGCCCCGACGGCAAGCGCGTGGTCACAGCATCGGGGGACAAGACGGCGCGCGTCTGGGACGCGGACACCGGCAAGCCGCTCGGCGCGCCCATGACGCATGGTAGTGGGGTCACCTCCGCCAGTTTCAGCGCCGACGGCAAGCGTGTGGTCACGGCATCGTGGGACAAGACGGCGCGCGTTTGGGATACCGACACCGGCGACCCGGTTGGCGAGCCCATGACGCATGGCGATGCCGTTTCTTCCGCTAAATTCAGCCCCGACGGCAAGCGTGTGGTCACAGCATCAGGGGACAAGACGGCGCGCGTCTGGGACGCGGACACCGGCAGGCCGCTCGGCGCGCCCATGACACACGGTGATACCGTTTCCTCCGCTAGTTTCAGCCCGGACGGCAAGCGTGTGGTCACCGCATCAGCGGACAAAACGGCGCGTGTCTGGGACGCTGACACTGACAAGCCGCTCGGCGCGCCCATGACACATGGCGATTGGATCCCCTCCGCCAGATTCAGCGCTGACGGCAAGCGTGTGGTCACGGCATCTTGGGACAAGACTGCGCGCGTCTGGGACGCGGACACCGGCAAGCCGCTCGGCGCGCCCATGACGCATGGCGATTGGGTCTTCTCCGCCAGTCTAAGCCCAGACGGCAAGCGGGTGGTCACGGAATCAAACAACAAGATGGCGCGCGTCTGGGATGCAGACACCGGCAAGCCGCTCGGCGCGCCCATGGCGCATGGCGATATCGTCACCTCCGCCAGTTTCAGCCCCGACGGCAAGCGTGTGGTCACGGCATCTTGGGACAAGACTGCGCGCGTCTGGGATGCAGACACCGGCAAGCCGCTCGGCGCTCCCATGACCCATAGTGGTACGGTCTACTCCGCTCGTTTCAGCCCCGACGGCGAGCGCGTGGTCACGGCATCGGGGGACAAGACGGGGCGCGTTTGGGACGCAGACACCGGCAAGTCAATCGGCGCGCCCATGACGCATGGAAATACGGTCATCTCCGCTAGATTCAGCCCCGACGGAAAACGTGTGGTTACGGCATCCATCGACAAGACGGCGCGCGTCTGGGATGCAGACACCGGAAAGCCGCTCGGCGCGCCCATGACGCATGGTGATACGGTCTACTCCGCTAGTTTCAGCCCCGACGGCGAGCGCGTGGTCACGGCATCAGGGGACAAGACGGGACGCGTTTGGGACGCAGACACCGGCAAGCCAATAGGCACCCCCATGACACATGGAGATACGGTTTACTCCGCTAGTTTCAGCCCCGACGGCAAACGCGTGGTCACGGCATCCCTCGACAAGACGGCGCGTGTCTGGGATGCAGACACCGGAAAGCCGCTCGGAGAGCCCATGAGGCATGGTGAAACCGTTTCCTCCGCTAGTTTCAGCCCGGACGGCAAGCGTGTGGTCACCGCATCAGGGGACAAAACGGCGCGCGTCTGGGACGCCTACTGGCCGTCTATCTCTCGCGCGCCAAACCTCATTGACGAGGTGTGTCAACGCAAGCTGCACGGGGATGCGCGAAAGCTCAGCGAGGCCGACGTACGCGCAGCCAGAATTCTGTCAGCTGAGACTGTCGGAGAGGACGTCTGCGGTGAAGCCCCGTAGGGGGCGAGCGCGCGCTCAATCTCGAACATGAAGGCAGGTGCCTATTGGCGGCTCCAAACTCTTATCGGCGAAATCGTGGAATTGCACCGGATGAACGATGAAGTCATTGCGAAGATCTGGCACCGCCGGATCGAATGGTCGCGAGCCGCCGCCAAGCTGAGGGCACGGGTGGTGTACGGACGTCTGGCCGTGCTGATTTTGAATGTCGTCGGTGCAATCGCGGCAACCCTGTCTGCGACGATACCCTCGCATATACCGCAAGCCAGTGCCGGGTGCGCGCTCCTGAGCGCTATCGTGCTCGCAGTCGCCACATATGTGAAAGCACACGTCATTTCCGTGGACGCGATCCGGGCCTGGACCCGGGCGCGTTCCGTGTCAGAAGGGCTCAAAACCGAGATCTACCTGTTCTGCGCGCGGGCGCGACCCTATGACGGTGAGGATGCTGTTTCGCTCCTCAATGAGCGAACTCGCGCCATTGAGAAGCCAGCTGGCGATCTGACGCCGCATTTGGCCGCCGTGACTGAAGCCGTGCCGAGCCCGCCAGCGATGATGGACGAGAACGAATACATCGAGAAGCGGGTAAAGCAACAAATCGACGGCTACTATCGGGCAAAGGCACGGCTGTATGCCGAGCGGTTGAGGGCTTTTCGCTGGGTCGAATTAGCCCTCGGGCTGATCGGCACCGTGTTAAGCGCCGCTGCAGCATTCACGAGTCACCACGACGTGGCCCATACCGCCACTCAATCGGGTCTGGCGGCATGGGTCGCGGTCGTAACGACGATCAGCGCGGCATTGGCGGCCCATGTAGCCGCGGACCGCTATGACTTCGTGGTCATGAGCTATCACGCCACCGCAAGCAGACTTGACGCACTAGTTGATGAATGGCAATCGCCGCCAAAGAATAAGCGCCGATCGTGGTCCAGTTTCGTCAAATCCTGCGAAGACGCGATCTCCGTCGAGAACGAAAGCTGGCTCGCGAAGTGGTCAAAAAAACTCTAAGCAGGCTCGGATTTCGGACGACGATAGAAGGTCGCGGCCTCGCGGAGCATCCGTAGTTTTTCCGCCTGCACATAGACCGAGGTCGTCTGCAGCGACGCGTGCCCGAGGATTCGTTGCACGACGTCGAGCGGCACGTCCTCGGCCGCGGCATGTGTACCGAACGTATGACGGAACGCGTGAGGCGATGTGCCAGCCAGCAACTTGATTTCGTCGACCGACAACTCAGTGCTCATTTCCGCAATCAACCGCTTCATCGCCCACGCGATCATCTTGTTGATGCCGTCGACGTGGTAGGCGAGGGCGGTGCCGTCGGCGTACTTTTTCTGGCCGTGCGCCGTCCGAGGAACAAAAAGCGTCGACAATAGCGGGCCTTCCTTTGCCGTATCGAACTCAAGCCCGCGGTCCCGCCAATGCGCCGTCAACGCCGCGATGGTCGCGGGGCTGACCGGCACCGTGCGTTGCTTGTTGCGCTTGCCAACGATGGAGAGTTGCCAGACCGTCTCTTGGCCATCGCCATAATTCGTCGGGGACATCGCTTCCCGCCGGGCATTGACCAGCTCCTCTCGCCGCAACCCGGAGTCGCCGCTCAACAAAAGCGCGACGCGAACCGACCTCCAGTACGCGCCATCGTCCCGGTCGCATTGTGTATCGATGTAGGCGCGAATCCGCTGCCACAGGGACGGCGGGAGCGCCCGATCAACCCTGAGCAGATCCTCCCGCTCAACGATGAGCGGATCAGATACCGCGCTCCACGGGTTGCCGGCGAGATAGCGCACATTCACCAACCAAGCGAACGCCGCGCGCAAAGCGCGCACCGCGTACCGCTGACTCTCGGAACTGAGCTCCGCTGTGGCAAAGGGTCTCCAACGGCCGCTTACTCTCGACGCACGCGGGCCGACAAAGTCAGGCGAGGGTGCACGCAAGAAGTCTTTATAGGCTTCGCAGTCGTCGGCGAGCAGGGAGCTGAGCGGCTTGCTCCTCACGGTCACAGACCAAAGCAGGAACCGCTCGATCTCCTTGGTATAGGCGCGTAGCGTCTTAGGCTGATCGCGGTAATGGTGCAGGTAGGCGCGAACGGCATCCAGATCGTGGCGAGCTCGGATATACGAAAAGCTGCTGTGGCGATTGACGCCATTTGTGCCCGCCAGTTCGTTCGCCAAGTCGAGCCGCTCGAGCGGCGCCAGGATGTGCGAACCTGTATCGATCGTTACAAGGTCCGCCTCGGGCGCGCGGAACGGGTCGTCGAGGATGACGTCCGACGCGACGTACGCGCCGAGGTCGCGTTCATGGTGGCGTAGCCAGGACACGATGTGTTGTGCGCGACCCGGCCCAATGCGCGGCACCGCGCGCCACCAGCTTCCGCCCCGCCGGTTACAGAAGTCCACCAGTTCAGCCAGCGTCTGAACGCCCGCGTCTTTCAGCCGCCGGGCGACCAGCGGCCGGAACCACATGCCGACGCCCTGCGTCGGCTCGGGCTTGGCGACGGCCAACAGCGCCGCCTGCTCGACCATCTTGAGCGTCACGGCGGTCAGGCGCGCGCTGCCGTGGGCCTTGGCCGACGACTTCAGGTGGTCGGCGAGCACCGATGAGCCATGCTCGAGCGCCAGTTCCACCAGTTCCGCCTGCATGCGCCGCAGAAACGCCTCGACCCAGGCGGGCGTCGCGTCGTTGCCGTCTTCGTCTTCGGAAAAGTACAGACGCGTAATCGTCGACGCGGGAATGCGCTGGACGAACGCGCGCAACGCCGCGAAGTGGTTGCGCGTGTACGCCGCGCGGCTTTTTGTGACGGTCTGCGGTTTGTTGGCCATTGGCGGTTTCTTGACGTTCGCTGAGAGGCCCGTCAGGACGGGACGTAGATGCCCTACCCCCTGATTTTACCCATTAAACGTAATCCTGATAATACGAATTATCAGGCATGGAGGGACGTTTTTCGGCAGATCTCCATGCCGCTGGCCGACCAAAGCCGTTGATGGGTCGTACCGCAGCGGCAAGATTAAGCGTAATGCTGCTAATACGACTTATCACGCTTGAAATGACGTCCACCAGTGCCTAAAGTCGGCGTGGGAGCGCCACGTATTAGCAGAATTACGCTTAATGGCGGGCGCAGGGTTGGCGAGGTTCTAAAGCGTCGACGGAAGCGCCCGCCGCGCCCGGCTGATCTGCGATCACGGGTTCGTTTGACCCAGGAGCGCCCGATGTTGCGGGGCGAGGCAAGCACTTCCGGGCGTCGTGGGCCCCTCTGCCAACACACGAAGGCCGTGGCGCCCCGGTCGAGGGAGCGTCGAATATGGCGGTTGGGAACGGGTCGGGCACCGTTCGCCGCAGCGAAACGCAGGATCGTGCCACTGACTTAACGAGGGTGGCTCGCTTGACGCTAAAGGCCGCTTACCGCAATGGGCCGGTACGCCGCCCCTTTTACCGATCTGTGAACTCAAGACCATAGCCATGCGCCTTTCGCGGGCAGCCCGCCGCGTCGCTTCGCGCGGCGAGCATGTCTCAATCGGTTGCAGGCCACGGAAACCATGCTCGCCGGCGCCTAGTAGGATGACCGGTCCATTTCAAGAGAGGAAGGCGTTTAGGACGTCAGTCAACGGCGCGCAAGGCAAACGGGGCGAGGAGGGTTCGCCCGCGGGCTTCGCCCAAGGACCTCGACGATCCGGTCGCGGGAGCGAGCCAGTGTGCCGGAGGCGGCTCACGCTCGGTAGGCGGTCAGTGGAGGGGGCATAGGCGCCTCGCAGTAAAAGATTTACCGATTATCCACCGTCGCGAGATTCGCCGCGGCAGATTTTGCCGCTACTAACACTGAATGTTGAATGCCCATCCGCCCCACCGCTGACCGTCCGTCGCCCGTTCATGGCCGAGGCGTGTTCGTGCTCACGCGCATCAGTTCCGGTGAGGTGCTGTCTAAGTGCGAAGGCTAGCTTCTCCCTTAGAAGGAAGCGCAGCGCCGGCCGCTCAGGCCGCCCTCAAGCGACTCTATGGATGTCACTGCGGATCACTTGCCTGTCCAAGGGGC
This sequence comes from Caballeronia sp. NK8, assembly GCF_018408855.1. Classification (GTDB taxonomy): domain Bacteria; phylum Pseudomonadota; class Gammaproteobacteria; order Burkholderiales; family Burkholderiaceae; genus Caballeronia. Next base: position 23,816 of record NZ_AP024328.1, read on the forward strand.
GATGCTCGCGCCACGCGGCCGGTAACGGCCCATGTATGCCCGCCTTACCATTGCGACGGGCGTAGGTGGGCACCATTGGACTTGTGACCCGTCCGCTCCCCAGTTCGCTCCTCAGCCGCTTTGTCGCTCGGTGCCTGTGCTTCAAGCAAGCGAGAAAAATCGGAGCCAAGTCGGCAAGCTGCCCAAAGCTACAATTGCCATGGGTTGCAATCGGGTTGGCGAGGAGGCGGCGAGTTTGAACGAGGGCGGATCGAGGGTCATCGCCGTGCGTGGAGCTGCAGAGCGATCCGTCGTCCGACGCCGATACGCTGGGCAGCGATCGATCGCACGGCGCGAATTCCGAGGACTTGACGATCGCGGGTAAGGGAACGCATGAGGTCTGTTGGGTCTGCCCACGGAGATCCCTTGGAGTCGCCGTGCACTCGTCGGGGGAAGAGTTCGGCTCAATCGCTTCGCTAGGGTGTTTGTGGCCGTCGAACGGTGTCGGCAGCGGGCGAGACGACGATACAATATGTATACGTCAATCCCTGCAGTCGCCAATTAAGAGATGAAAAAAGTTCGGCTGTTGCATCTTTCAGATATCCATTTCCACCCTCCGGGCGCAATCGGACACGATCCCGACTATGCGCTTCGGGAGGATCTCCGTTTGGATCTCGCGGCGATGGTTGCGGGGCGAGGTCCTCTCGACGCGATTCTAGTAACTGGAGATATCGCGTTTTCGGCGGCTAAGGTTGAGTACGAAAATGCTTCCGAGTGGCTCGATGCGATGGCCGACACCGGCGGTTGCGGGCGTGAGATGGTGTACGTATGTCCTGGCAATCACGATATTGACAGAGAGTTCATCCGCAAGAACGGGCTGGTTGAAGACTTGCACGATAGCGTGCGAGGTCGACCGTCACACTTCGAGCGGGAACAGCACCTCATGAGGCGCCTGGAACAAGACGTTGCCCGCGAGTTGGTGTACTCACCCCTGACGGAGTACAACAAGTTTGCTGCCCGGTACGATTGTGCTTTTTTTGCTGATGAGCGTTACGCTTGGGACAGTGACGACTTTGTGCTCAACGACGGGTCTGCCTTGAGGATACGAGGGCTGAATTCAGCGCTACTCTCGGGTCCCCGCGATGCACGCGGCTCCTTGTTTTTGGGCGCGAAGGCTTACACGATTACAAGGCGCGCCGGCGTTGAATACCTGACAATGTGCCACCATCCACCGTCATGGTTGATTGATGGCGCCGAGGCGCACCGATCTCTGGAAGACCGCGCACGTATTTTGTTATTTGGTCACGAACATGATCAGCGTATTGCGTTCGGTCGTGACAATGTCGCTTTGTACGCTGGCGCTACCAATCCAGCTCGGGACGAAAAGGGTTGGAAGCCGGGATACAACATCATAGAAATCTGGGTGGAACGCGCCGGAGATGTCCGCCAGCTCCATGTGGAGGTGGTAGCAAGAGAATGGCAGGACCGTCCGGTGCAGTTCCGTAACCACGAGGATCGTAGGAACAGGCCAACTCACGTTCACCATTTTGAGCTTGAGCCTTGGATCGCACCACACGCGTCGGAGGCTCCGGCAATGGTAACCCCAAGCGAGAATGGTGGTCCGACGGCCGAAGCGCCGGCCGTGAAAGAGGAATCTCCGCGTCCGCCTGCAATGCGATCGATTCTCCACGCATTCTTTCGGCTGCCAATCTCTCGGAAAAGCGAAATCGTCGGGAAGCTTGGCCTGCTCGATGACAGCGAGACACGGCTACCGGAAGTCGAGCGCTTCAAGCGTGCAATCGAACGCGCGAAGCAGCAGGGTAAGCTAGAGACGCTCTGGAAAATGACAATGGAACGGGGAAGTTAAACGATGTCGGAGACGACCGCACAGTATCTATCGCGCTTGCACCTCTCAACTGGTCTGGTATCGGATACGGATGTAGTGGACCGCAGGGCAACGGCGATCAAGTCGGTAGCTGAAAAGTGCACAATCGAACAGGCCGTCATCGGTGCGTCGGTCGCGGCTGGCATCGCGAGCGATTTTTCTAAGCTGCAGTGGTTGACCACGCCGATTTCCGCCGCTGATCCTACATACGCACCTGTAGGAATTGACAAATCCGCAGCTATCGCCGCGTCTGCGTTCACGAACGCGGTGCTTGCGGGTTCGGACAAGCGCAGCTCGGCTGCGGCGCTCGTTGTGTTGTCAGCGGGCCTGTCTGCCGCGCGAGTTACCATCGTCGACGATCGGCTTTCGGCCGCGGCCCAGCGACGTTTGTGGGCAATCCAGCAGATCGGGGGGCCGCAAATTAAATATAGTCAACCATCGGCGTCGGTTGTGGCGGAGCAGATCGTGGCGCTAAGCACCCCGTTGGCGCAAAACAATGCCCCAGCGGCGGTTGAGCCGTTGAAGGCGGTAGTTGATGGGCTCGTGAAGGCAGACGCTGCACAGGGCAAAGCAGCGTCTGAGGCAGTTTCAGCGATTATCACCAGACAAAATCTGCTAGAAGCAGAAGTGCAAATGCTGTGGTGGGTAGTCGGTAAGGCGAGTCACGAGTTGCTGAAACCGTTTGCCGATCTTCCGGCCTATGAAGCTGCCGCTCGTGCCGCGAAGGAGCTCGTTGGGATGTTTTCGCCGCATCGGCCATCAGGTCCATTCGCAGCACCATCGCTGTTAGAGCGCGTTCTGGAGTCGAATCAAAAATCGAGGTCTGCCGCACAGACACTTGAGAAGGCAATGAGCGGACTCGCTAAGGAGGTGCGCGCAGCGTTGTTTGTTGCTAGGCCGTCTGCATCCGCTGCGCCGGCCGCATTTCCGATCATGCTCGCAGCGGAATTTTCTCTTGAAAGCAACGACGAGCCGGACTGGAAGCCTCGGTTCACACGTACATCCCATGTTGACGCAACGCACGAGCTCACTCCGGTCGAGTTCGCCAAGCAACTTCTTCGTGAGTTCCTGCTATGGAAGATGCTGTCAACGTCGTAACGCCCAAAGGTAAGTGCCGCACTTCTGGATGCTTCGCCCCAGACGAGCGCTGTATTGAAGGTCTGACTTTAGAGGAATGCCCGAACTTCACGTTTGGGGAAATCGAGCGAGACGATTCTACTGAGCAGAGACTGGTTGAAGCCCGCGGGCATGGACACATCGAAGCTACCACAGTGATCGGTCGGGGGGGCGCGGCATTTTCTGCAGCGGAGGCCGACTCATGCATCTTAAGCATGCCGCTACGCTCGACGGTCGGAGTTGTGTCGCTCGTAGGCGTGCCGGATTCCGGCAAGACGACGCTCCTCGCAAGCCTCTATGAGATAGTGCGTCGAGGCCTCGTTCATGGAGCACTCTTCGCAGGGAGCGAAACGATCCGCGGTTTTGAGGAACGGTGCCACTATTCGAGACTTGCTTCGTTCCGGTCGTCGCCGGACACACCGCGCACTGCCGCGGAGTTGAGACTGCTTCATCTTAGTGTGGCATTGGAGGGTACCGGCAAACGGATCGAATTGTTTTTCGCTGACCGCCGCGGCGAACAGTTTCAGGATCTGCTCGATCGCCCAGCGCTGAATGACAGCTTCATAGAGGTACAACGCGGAAGTCACGTCGCATTTCTCGTCGATGGAGACCATCTGATCGATGGTGGTAAGCGGGAGGCCGCAATCGCGAAAGTCCAGCGGCTTGCGATTGCATTGAAAGACAAGCTCTCGGATACATGTGCGATCCAGCTGGTTGTGACCAAGAACGACCGACTGGAAGGTCATACCGATGAAGCGTTTATTCGCAGCAGGATCGACTCGCTATTCAAGCGAATCAGCCAAACCCTCAAGGCTGACGTTCGCGTCTCAGTGCACTATATCGCCTCGAGAATGCTCGGGGAACCAGCGAGCGGACTGAATGGATTGCTGGAGCAATGGCTCCAAATCTATCCTGCCGCGCAACGCGAAGCGATATCTGTACCTTTGGGGTCCAACGCGTTCGAACGCCTGATGAACGTCCAGACGGGGAACGAATGAAACGGAAACTCATCATCGCCGGCATGCCCGAGTCCGGCAAAAGTACTTTCATCGCAGCTCTGCGGCACTTACTCGTCCACCAAGATGTTCGGACGAAGCTGGTTGCGACTCGCCTATCTGATGCGGAAGGTCATCTCAATCGCCTTGAACAGGAATGGATCGCTTGCGAGAAGGTCGAGCGGACAAAGCAGACTGTCGAAGAATGGGTGTCACTGTTCGTTAAACAAGTTGACGGCAGCCAAGAAGCAGTATTGATGATTCCAGATTTCTCTGGAGAAGCCTTCCGACGCCCCGCTGCGACCGGACATTGTTCTGAGGCGGTCGCTTCAATGCTTCAAGAGATTGATGGGATGTTGCTGTTCACGAACGCCGACCGCGGCGCGGACGACATTCGACTAGAGCAATTCGCTGGGCTACTTGACGAGGCTATCGACGCCTCGGAAGACCTTGTGGAAGGTGTGCCAGTCGGATCTAAAGAGTCTGTCAATGAGGACGTCGTCCCGTTTGAGCCGCTGAATATGCCCGAAGAGCCGCTCCTCGTGGAGATATTGCAGATTCTAAACAGACCGCCCCGCGCGCCAAGAAAGAGGATGCTCGCGATCATTGTGTCAGCGTGGGATGAAGTGCAGGATAACCCCGCGGAACCGGAGGAGTGGCTCCGTCAGCACCGTCCAATGCTCTGGCAATACCTTCGCAGCAACACAACTTTATGGGAGAGCCGCGTTTACGGAGTTAGTGCTCAAGGAGGCCGGCTACCGCAGGATAAGGTCGCTCTGCAATGTACGATTCCTGGTCAACGCGTCCAGATCGTTGGCCACCAAGCGCAGCCGCACGATCTAACAGATCCGATCGATTGGCTGATGGCGAGCACCGAGTAGTACGCAAAATGAGTATGCCAAAGGAGTTGCTCGAGTTTGACCAAGCAGTGCACGGCTATAGGGACGGGCACCGCCAGCTCTATGGGTCCACCATGTTGGATCTGGCGAGTGCCGACACTATGACCCTAGCGAGTGATCTCTTGATCTCACGCAGCCTGAAGAACAACGAAAGCTATCTCACCGGATATCCGCTAAAGGGAGCGCATAAATATGTGTTTGCGCGGACGTGGCCTGCGCCCGAAATGTCTCGGCCTGGATGTGTCTGGACTCATTCGCTCATCATTGACTATCTGACTGTTTCGAAAATCGACGACGCTCGAGCCATTTTGTCGATGTTCAAGCGACCGACTATCGCTACTTTGTCGGACTACGGTTCCCCCATAAATTTTTCGGAGAAGCAATCGACGCTTGAGCAAGCGATCTCGGAAGAGATAGCGCTTGAGGTCGTACATTGCCTGTATGCAGCGGTGAGGCCGCAAAAATCGCGTGTGATTTTTGCGAATCGGTCGACAGTAGATAACACATCCATAGCACTTTCCATTTGGTCTCAAATGCCTCCGCGACTGCGCCGAGCGGCAGCTTTCTGCACAGGCGACTCAGCGAGCACGGTACCTTCTGATTCTGACATCGCTATCGGATTTTCGTCTTTGCCGACGGAACATACACTCTGCGACTTGCAATACTTTTCGGATGCTCGCTCCGGTGGTATGCGTCTACTCGCAAAGGATCTAACGCGTCGATTCATGACACCTCTGCGTCAGTTTTTGCGCCGCTATTCTGTTGATGTGAAGGATCCCCTTGGAGCGATCCGACCGTTGGCAGAGTTCTTCGATTCACTTCGCCTCGCACGCGATCCCCAGGATTTTCGTGCAATTGCCGCTACAGTCGGAGAGGCTTTTCCAACACGCATCGACGCGCGGTCCTTCAAACAGGACCTTCTGCTGGGACGATTCTTTGATCGGAGCGATGCACTGATGCTTCGAATGAATTGCGTTTTCGGAACACTGCAAGCGGTCGAGAGCGCCGAGCTGCCTATGGTCGTTCCCGAAGGCAGCGAAGTTAGCGAACTATCTAATCTGTTAGCACGTACGCCACAAGCACTGCCGTCAGTTTTGAAGTTCTATAGTTCTGATGTAGTCGGCGATCTGGTAAGGCTCTCCTTGGCTGAGGCGGCGTCTCAAGTTCCTGCCAGCACAGTGTCTTTTTTAGGATTCGAAGATGACGAAGCATTGGCGGTTGCGAGGTTATGGCCTAGTGTCCTGCACGAGCGCAATTTTTGGTTAACTCACCGCGATGTGCGAAGGCAACTTCTCGATGCGTCTGGATTAGACTCACGAGCGGTATCTCGCTTTATCGACGTGTTCTGGGAAGAACTGAATGAAGAGGATTTCCGTTTGTGTCTGGTAAAGGACCACGAGGTAACCGTTAGCGCGATCGGTGAGCGGTGGCGTGCCGACGATCCCGCCACAGAAGTGTCTACGCGGGCGATCAGGAGCTTAGCGGCTTACGATGGACTCCTTTCTAGAGCAGTACGAGTCGCTGGCTGGTTACCGCGTGTACTCTGGAAGCAAATTGGAATTCAATTGGCCAGTGCCGTTTGCGGTCCAGAGGATGATGCGGTGTGGGCTACGATTTTAGCCAGGTCCAATGTTCAGAGATTGGGGCGCGACGAAAGTGCTCTTGCGTGCGTCTTTTTTATTTGGTCCTTAAGCAGCGCGCCAGCTACCTCCATGCAGTTGATCAATGCCAGCTTCGATTTACTGTACGATATCGCTTGGAATGGGCAACTTGTACCAATTGAGCAAGAGGTCCTCGAAAAGGGCTTGCCGCGAGACGGGGTCTCGAGTTGGGATTACTGCAGGCGCCTTGCGCGGGCGCTCGTTAGGCGGGTGATCACGGGCGAAGGTTGGGAGCTTGAGGTGCTGTCGCTCGACTTAAGCGCTCTTACTATTGGCGGTGTGATCAGGGAAATCGAGTCACGCAGCGACGCTCTCGATTTGTTGAGATCCCTCGAGGATTCTCTCGACCGCGTTTCGGGCGCGGAGCGGCGTTGGAGCAAAGCTCTTAAAACCGCAATTAAGCAGCGAACGTCTCTTTGGTCGCTTTGGTGATGACCAAATGGCGACCGACATGCATTGAACACGAATTTCATAAACGGGCATCCCGGTCTCGCACTTTGCGAGGTCTGAGACTGAAAGCTCCAACGACGAGCGCCCGACATTCCCCGACGAAATGACGTTTTCGCGATGCTCGGGCGCTTGCAGGCCAAGCCTAACGTTTCGACCGGCTATTTCGGCTTCGCGGCAACCTCGCTTGGTTGCTTGCGCATCCGACGAACCATCCAACGATGAATGCTGCGGATGCCTTCCGAACCAGGCCGCCCACTTGTCCTGTTGAGCGGGACCATGCAGAAGACTACGAGCCCAGGAACTAGTAGAAGAAGGGAGGTCAAGGCATCCCCGACGATGTTAAGTGGCTCAGCGTTCAACCAGCCATAATGGCCGCCGACCAGAACAGTGCTCAACGCGACGGCAGATGCGCTGATCAACGCTTTCGCGGTTAGGAGCGCCACCCATTTCCAAGTGGTCCAGATGAACCGGGGCCGTCGCGCGGCGCCGCTTAACCCCGCCATCAAATACGCGCACCATTGCGTAAGCGAGATAAACGCTAGGAGGCCGAGGAGAAGAAAAACTTCCCGCTGTAAATCCAAGGAATACTCGACGGTGGCCAATATCGCGCGCGCAAGTGCGTTTCGTGGCTCTCCGTCGAAGCCAAATATGCCGGACTCGCCGGCAGCAACGAGAACAAATGAACTTCCAAACAATGCGCCGAAATAGGCCGCCCACATCGGGTAGATGACTTCAGGCTCGGATTTTGCCTTTTCGTTCACGACGTGGAGCATGAATGCGATCATATAGAGCGCGACGAACATGACTGCCGCGTAGGGATGCGAACGTACGAGAGAGCTGACCGTCGTTTGCTTGTCGAGTGGCATCCAGCCGCACCCGCTGATCAACCTGTAGCGATTTGTCTCGAGGGGCTGGAAGACGAGTTCTTGTGTTTCCAAGCCATCGCCAAATTGGGCTTTCGAAAACCCAGCGTTGGTAAGGAAACGCGTGATTTTGGCTTCTCCGTCATCACGCTCGCGCGACGGAGTCACCTGCGTCTCATCGCGATGATTGGTCACGTCCACGGTGATTCTTCCATGGTCTGCTACGTAGTGCCCGTCAAGCTGCGGCCAAAGCCACAGCCACGCGAGGGTGCACCAAGCAGTGATTGCCACGATCGAAAGCAGCCTGCTTTGTACTCTTCGGTTATCGCTCCGAGGAATTAAGGTAAGCCATCTAGTTGCTGATGCCATCTCGTTCACCCTCGGCACGCGGGGACATGAAGCGAGACCGAACACCGACCGGTCGGTTGTGCGGGAAACCAGCATCGGTCTTGCCGTTTTAAAACGCAACAGCGGGAACTGCTGCCGTGCCTATAACCAAGAAGGGATTCGATTTTCATACCTTACGGCCCATCCTTGCAAATCCGGGTTATCGGCAAAAGCGCGGATGTCTGAAGACCGACGCGTTGGCAAAACTCCTGGTAAGGACTTTAATCAACTGCTCCGGCGGGTGCCGAGCATCTTCGAACGTGTCGCAGCTCTCAACGCGTGCCGAGAACGTTAAACAATTGTGGTAGCCGATGAAGCCTGCTAACAGGAGATTTACGGTTACAGACGCACCGCAACTAACTTGAGAGTATCGGAGGTTGCCTCGGGCGGGGCAGGCAACAAGACTTCTAGGGGCTGGAAACCTGGATCTGTAACTGCGAACTCAAGGAAGCACATATGAATCAACTACCCGTGCTACAAATCAGCGAGCGGCTCGGAGCACTTAGTTCTTCCGACGCAGCTGACGCATTGATGAGCTTGGGCGTATCACGCGTTGTGATGAACGAGCTGCAGAACTTCGGAAGCTCAAAGGGCTCTATTGTTGGGCGCGCAAGAACGTTGCGGTTCCTCCCGGAAAGGGAGGACATCGAAAGTGCACCAGGACGCCGGGTTAATCGGCAGCTATATGAAACCGTCAATCCGGGGGACGTGTTAGTCGTTGACGCTTTGGGCGCACCGTACGCCGCTATGGGAGACATGATGTTTTCCCGATTAGCCTACAGGGGTGTCGGTGCGATCGTTGTGGACGGCGCGGTGCGAGACGTTGGGGCCGCAGCAAGCAAAGACTTTCCTGTGTTCGCCCGGGGTAGGTCTGCAAGACCTTACTTCGGCGCGATGCAGCCGTGGGAGGCTGATGTCGCCGTCCAATGCGCGGGTGTACTCGTTTGCTCCGGCGATTGGATAGTCGCAGATAACGACGGGATAGTTGTTGTTCCCCCTAGCCTTGCGTCGGACGTGGTCGAGATGGCGGAGCGTAAGCGCATCGCAGATCAGTTCAGCCGGGCGTTGATTGAGGCGGGCTTTCCACTCGCAGACGCCTATCCTCTGCCGCGATACATGAATACATTCTTGGCGCGATACCTTGACGATCAAGTTTTGCCGACGCAAGAAGAAGTGGCTGCCTCGAAAGACTGATATTTAGAGAACGACAATTATCTTGGCCGGTCCTTTGACAGTTACCTTGGCCGGTGGTGAGGAGTCGAAGGCGGCGTAGCCGCCGGAGACGACGAACTACCGGCGGCGCCGGAGTAACGGGGTTTTACGATGGCTGATCGCGTCGAACAAGAAGCGAACAGCCATGCCTGGAACCTACGTGACGGACCAGCAGGTCCGACTCTATATGAGTAAGCGCAAACATCACACTCAGGAAGTCGCCGCGGCGATGGCGGGCATGAGCGTTCGCACGGCCCGGCGCATCGAGCATGAGGGCCGTCTGCCGTCGCAGAAGCCATCACGCGCGTGGCGTACACGTCACGATCCGTTCGCGGAAGTTTGGGAGAGCGAGGTCGTGCCATTGCTGCGCCACGCGCCCCGGCTCAAGGCCATCACGTTGCTGTGCAAGCTGCAGGAGGCGCATCCGGGCCTCTTCCCTGACAGCATGCGGCGTACGCTCGAGCGGCGCGTCAGCCAATGGCGCGCACTCGAGGGCCCTGGCAAGGAGATCTTCTTCCCGCAGCAGCACTTGCCCGGCGTGCAGGGGCTCTCGGACTTTACCGACATGCGGGATCTGCGCGTGACGGTCGCCGGTGCGCCCCTCGATCACCGGCTCTATCACTTCGTGCTCGCGTTCTCGCACTGGGAATATGCCTATGTCGTCGAAGGTGGCGAGAGCTTCGAGGCCCTCTCCACCGGATTACAGAACGCGCTGTGGCAAGCCGGCGGCTGCCCGCATGAGCATCGCACCGACAGCCTATCGGCAGCGTTCAAGAATTTGCAGACTGAAGAGGACTTCACGGCTCGCTATGACGCACTGCTGGTGCATTACGGCATGGCCGGCACGCGCAATAACGTCGGCGTGGCCCATGAGAACGGTAGTGTGGAATCCTCGCACCGCCATCTGAAGGAGGCGATCGACCAAGCGCTGATGCTGCGTGGCCATCGCGACTTCGACGATCGGGCTGCCTATGACGCGTTTGTTCGCGACGTCGTCATGCGCCGTAACCGCCGTAACGCAGCGGCGTTTAACGCTGAGCGCGAACATTTGCAGGATTTGCCCGCACATCGCACGACCGACTTCATCGAAGAGGAAGCACGCGTGACACGCTGTGGCACCTTCACCGTGCGGGGCATTCTCTACAGCGCGCCGTCGCGCCTGATTGGTCACCGTCTGAAGGTGCGCGTCTATGCCGATCACCTCGACTGCTATCTGTCCGGCGCGCTCGTGCACAGCACAGCACGGGGCTCGCATGCGGCCAATAGCCGCCGTCGCAAGCTCGACTACCGGCACTTCATTGAGGCGCTCAAGCGCAAGCCCCAGGCGTTCAAGGGGCTAGCGTTTCGCGACGACTTGTTTCCGCGCGAGGCGTACCGCCGGACGTGGGAGCGGCTTGAGGCTCGGCTCACGCAGCGCGAAGCCTGCAAGACCATGGTCGGCTTACTGGAACTGGCCGCGAATCACGGAGTCGAGGCCGTTCTTGCTGAGCGGCTCGAGGCGTTGCTCGCCGCTGGCGAGCTGCCCGATCTCGAGCAACTACAGAATGAATTTGCGCCGCGGCAGGCGCAATGCCCAGACGTGGCTGTGGACATGCCGACGGCCGCTCTCTATGACACGCTGCTTGGCGAGGAGGCATCGGTATGAACGCGCCCGCAATTTACGATGCCGCCCGTATGGGGCTGATGCTCACCGAGTTGCGCTTGCCGACGATCGCGCGGCTATGGTCCGAGTTCACACAGCGCTCCGACAAGGAAGGCTGGCCATCGACGCGCCTGCTCGGCGCGCTGCTCGAGCACGAACTGGCCGAGCGCGCGAAACGGCGCATCGAGCGGCATCGCGTCGAATCGCATTTGGACCCAAGCAAGACGCTCGAGGCCTTCGACTTCGGCTTGGTACCAATGGTGTCCAAGGCACATGTAATGGCGCTCGCGAGCGGCGACTCGTGGCTCGAGAAAGGCGCCACGATCCTGCTGTTTGGGCCACCGGGTGCCGGGAAGAGCCATTTAGGCTCCGGCATTGGTCATGCGCTGATCGACGCCGGGTACCGGGTGCTGTTCACACGCACCGGCGAAATCGTGCAGAAGCTGCAGGCGGCACGCCAAAGCCTGCAGTTGCCATCGATGCTCGCCAAGCTCGATCACTTCGATCTGATCATCCTCGATGACCTGTCGTACGTCAGAAAGGACCAGGCCGAAACGAGCGTGCTGTTCGAATTGATTGCGGAAAGATACGAGCGTCGAAGCCTTCTCATCACGGCCAACGCCGCGTTCTCCGGCTGGAATGATGTCTTCCCCGATCCCTCAATGACGGTCGCCGCCATCGACCGACTGGTGCATCACTCGACGATCTTCGAGCTGAACGTGGAGAGCTACCGGCGTCGCAGTGCCGATGACAACAAGCGCGCGCGGCGGCGTCAATTACCCCACCCCGAATCGGAAGGAGCGACAACTATGCCGAGCTGAGCAGCGACAACTAACCCCGTCGACCGGCCAAGATAGTTGTCGCCCGGGCGGCCATCGTAATTGACAATCTACAGATATTCCTACGCATCTCACCACGGCTGATCGCTAGTGTGCTCTATCGCAAGACTGGGGGCGGCTCGCTCATCGCCTTGCACGCATCTCACTACGGGCTGATCGCCGGTGTGTTCTATCGCAAGACAGGGGCGGCTCGCTAATCGCCTTGCCAACGAGACCCGCACCATCGCTCTCCTACGTACACGCACTTGAGTTTTGTCTTCATCCATAGGCGTACGTCGGATTGCGACGGTCGTCCCTTAACGTCGTGACGCGCTCGCTTTTGCTATGCAAGGGCGGTCGCAAGGGCCGCTGAGCGTTTTAGCAACCCTTTCAGGACGGGCTGTATCCACATCGCTAGAAATCTATAGGTGTTTTCCCTGAATCTGCTAGTTTTGCTTTTGAGGCGCAGATTTGCTTCCCTATAATGTCCATATGCAAGTTGATGTTTCATATGCGGAACACGACGGTTCCTTAGGATCACATAATGGATGAACAGTGGCAAAGCGTTGGGCGCATAGATCAGATCGCTGAGGACGCGCCGATTGAATTCAAGGGGTGTGGCGTAGAGGTGGGCGTCTTCAAGGTCGGAGAAAGCCTCTACGCCATTGAGAACGTATGCCCGCATGCGTATGCGTTGCTGACACAGGGCTTTGTTGATGGAGACACGGTCGAGTGCCCCTTGCACGAAGCGGTCTTCCACATCCCGACCGGAAAGTGTTTGAAAGAGCCCGGGGGACGCGATCTGAAGATGTACGCGGTGCGTCTTGCCGGTGAAGAAATCCAGATCAAGGTGGAGTGACATGTCGGAAGTGACCGTGAACTTTAATCCGTTCCTCAAGCCATGGCTGGCACCGCAGCCGAATAACGTTGCAGGCAAGGGCGTGATCGAGCGGCCCGGCCAAGTTGAGAATTTCCCATGGCAGGCGCGTAAGGCGGAGCCGACGCAGTACGAGAACGACTTCGGTGACGCGCTAGAGAAAGTCTTCGCCGACGGCGCGTTGCAACTGCACGAAGTCAGCGACGGGTTGAATCGCGTCGGCTTTCGCACGCCGCACGGTGGTCTGTGGACACCCGAGACGCTGGCTGCCGAGCTGCACGCGCTGGCCGAATAAGCGCTCGGCTCTTCACCCTTTAACAAATTAGTCTCCCGGAGTTTTGCATGTCGTCCCCCGTCGATCGGAATTCTCAAGAAGTCGATGCCGCCCAAGCGCTGGTCAAGCGCGGGCTACGGAACTACTGGTACCCAGTCTCGCCCAGCTGGCGAGTGGGCAACGCGCCGGTCGGCGTGACGCGGCTGAGCGAGCAGATCGTTCTGTGGCGCGACCAACAAGGCAAGGTGCACGCACTGGAAGACCGTTGCCCGCATCGGGGCGCACGTCTTTCGCTGGGCTGGAATCTTGGTACCAGCGTCGCATGCTGGTACCACGGCGTCGAGGTGAACGGGCAAGGGACGGTGACCAATGTGCCGGCGGTTGCGGATTGCCCGTTGGAGGGCCGCAAGTGCGTGAAGTCGTATCCGGTAGAGGAGCGTGCTGGCGCAATTTTCTTGTGGTTCGGAGATGAGGCTCACCAAGATCCGGCGCCATTGGAGTTGCCCGAAGAGTTGGCATCGGAGGAGTATTCCAGTTTTCTATGCGTCGGCAACTGGAAGGTGAACTACCAGTACGTGATCGACAACGTCATGGACCCGATGCATGGTGCTTATCTGCATTCGGTGTCGCACTCGATGGCAGACGGCGACAAGCGCGCAGAGATGCGGGTGAGGAAGACCGAACGAGGTTTGATGTTTGAGAAGGTCGGGCAGCGCGATGTGAACTTCGATTGGGTCGAATTGGGCGAGACGGGCAATTTGTGGATGCGCTTGGCGATTCCGTATGCCAAGAAGTTCGGCCCGGGTGGCAGCTTCGGCATCGTGGCAATGGCCACGCCGGTTGACGAAGACAATAGCCAGTGTTTCTTCTGGCGCACGCGCAAGGTCTCAGGTTGGGAGCGAGACGCGTGGCGCTTTCTGTATCGCAACCGCCTCGAGGGCCTGCACTGGAACGTGCTGGAGCAAGACCGTTCCATTCTTGAGGGCCTCGCGCCAAACGCAGTAGATCACGAGTTCCTTTATCAGCACGACGTAGGCATTACGCGCGTACGCCGTTTGATGAAACAACGCGCGCAGCAGCAGCTCGAACAACTGCAGGCTTTTCAACACAAACCGGAAGGCATCGACACGACATCAGCGCAGGTCGCTTCGCATGTCTGAGGTCCCCAAGGTCTATAGCGTCGCACCGTTAGTGGGCCGTCGTATCGTCGTCACCGGGGGAGCGCGCGGGCTTGGCGCTGCGTTTGTTACTTCCTTGTTAGAAGCGGGCGCGACGGTCGCATTCGGTGATTGTCTGACGCGAGAGAGTCAGGCGCTGATCGAATCAATGGGAGCGGTGCGAGAATCCGCACACTTCGCGCACTTGGATCTCCTAGATCCACACAGCGTCAACGATTTTTTTTCGGAATGCGCGGAACGGTTAGGTGGCATAGATGGACTTGTGAATAACGCTGCAATTACAAACTCTGGCGGTGTAGCCGCGGACGATCTCTCTGTCGAGACTTGGGACGCGGTCATGAACGTCAACGTGCGTGGCACCTGGTTGGCAAGCATCGCGGCTTTGCCCCATCTCCGCGCATCAGAGCGTGGCAGCATTGTAAACATTGCATCGGATACCGTACTGTGGGGTGCGCCTAACGTTCTGGCGTACGTTGCGAGCAAAGGTGCTGTCGTTTCAATGACGCGGTCACTGGCGCGGGAGTTTGGCGGTGCAGGGATAACGGTTAATGCGATCGCTCCGGGTCTGACCGAGGGTGAAGCAACGGCCTATGTTCCAGCCGAGCGGCACGAACACTACTTGAAGGGGCGAGCAATCACGCGCTCGCAGATGGCTAGCGACGTAGTGGGTCCGGTCCTCTTCCTGTTGTCCGACGCAGCACGGTTCGTGACAGGGCAGCTATTGCCGGTCAATGGCGGTTTCGTTCTTAATTGAATAAGCTGGAAGTGTTTAATTTACAGGAGTCAGCAATGGCAGATACAGAAGTCGGGACTGCGGACGTTGAACAGCGCGCCGGTGGAAGCCTCGCCGAGTTGATGAGCAATCGGGTAGCGCTTTTCGAGACAAGAAAATACGACTGGGACGCGCTCAAATTCCAGGCGGACTACGACCCGGCGTATCGACGGGCGCAAATGCGGTACGTCGGAACCGGCGGCACGGGCGTCGCCAAGGACGTTAACACCGTTCCTGCGGGCTCGTTCACATTTTCGACTATGGTGATTCCAGCCGGCAACATTGGTCCGAGCCACATTCACATCGACGTTGAAGAAATCTTCTTCGTGCTGCGCGGGAAAATGAAGGTCATCTGCGAAAAAGATGGCGAGACATGGGAGGCGGTTCTCGGCGAGCGAGATCTGATTTCCGTGCCGCCCGGTGTGTATCGCAGCGAGATCAATGTCGGCGAGGAGGACGCTTTGATGTGCGTCATGCTGGGGTCGCCGAAACCGATCACGCCAACATATCCGCCCGATTCGCCGCTGGCTAAATTGAAACGCTGACTTGCGGACAGCACGATGCCAGCATATACCGAGGGTAACCTCTCGCAAAACTTTATGCAGGAACTGCTCGGGTACCCGTCTAAACTCGCGCATATTCCTGGTGGTCAGATTAGCTTTCGCGAGGCCGGTCAAGACAGAAAGGATGCGATCCCGCTGGTTTTACTGCATGGCATCGGTTCGGGTGCTGCGTCGTGGTCAAAGCAACTAGACAGCGTAGGGCAGGCGAGGCGCGTAGTGGCTTGGGACGCCCCCGGCTATGGCGAGTCGACGCCAGTGAAACCTTGCGTACCGGTAGCAGCCGATTACGCAGAAGTGCTTTTCGCGTGGCTTGAAACGATCGAAATAGATCGCTGCGTAATGGTGGGGCATTCGCTAGGAGCAATAATCGCTGGCGGGTTCGCGTTAGCGCACGGGTCCAAGCTCGCGGGTCTTTTGCTGCTTTCTCCAGCAAGAGGCTACGGCAACGCGAGTGCCGAGGTACGTGACGGAAAGCGCAATGGACGCTTGGAGATGCTCAGGACGCTTGGCCCAGAGGGTCTCGCAAGGGAGAGATCTTCGAATATGTTGTCGTCAGCCGCCAGCGATGAAGCTCGTCTATTTGTGCATTGGAACATGTCAAAGGTCGTACCAGAGGGGTACGAACAGGCGACGCATTTGCTCGCAAATGCGGATTTGGCAGCGGACATATCCAGATTCCGCGGTCGAATCGCAGTCGCCGTTGGCGCAGAAGATACCATCACTCCTGCGTCGGCTTGCGAGCCGGTTGCCCGCGCTGCGGGGGTGGCTTTGCAAATCGTTCCCCAAGCAGGGCATGCAGGTTACATCGAGCTTCCAGGCGTGTATTCGAACTTGATCGAAACATTCTGCCGTACATGTGAGAGCTGGTAGGGGAGTGCGAGGCTTGAAGTGCTCGATTGTAAAATCTCTGACGTATAGGACTACCAATGACTGAGACTGTGCCAGGACTCGAGCGTGGTCTGAAGATGCTAACGGAGTTTTCCGCTCGTGAACCGGTGCTCGGGGCGCCTGAGCTGACGAAGCGGCTGGGAATTCCGCGCTCGACCGTTTTTCGCCTTCTTCAAACGCTCGAGTCTTTGAGGTTTGTAGAGCGAGTGGACAAGGATAGAAATTTCAGCCTTGGTCCTGCGGTGCTACAGCTCGGCTACGGCTTCCTAGCGTCGATGGAAATAGCACGTACCGGTCAGCCCGTGATCGAGTCGCTGCGGGATGTAACAGGCCTCGCTTGCCATGTGGTCATTCGTGATGGGCGGGACATTGTTGTTGTCGCACGAGCAAAGAGTCAGCTCCCGCTGTTGAGGTCGGTACGGATTAACGTAGGAACCCGCTTACCTGCTCATGCTGCCACCCACGGTTTTGCCCTAATGGCCGATCTCACTCTTGGAGAGCTCCGGTCGTTGTATCCAGAACCGACGCTACGGCGCTTCACATCTCTTACGCCAGGTACGGTCGAGGAGTTGCACGCACGCGCACTAGAAGATGCGAAGAGGGGCTACTCAATCGGCGAATCTTCATTTGAGAGTGGCATCTCCGTGGTATCGGCTCCAATCCGCGATGCAACGGGGAGGTTGGTAGCCGTTGCGACGGCAACCGTCGCGGCTTCTAAGGTCGACATGGCCCTCCTCGAGGACGGACTCGTCTGGAAGGTCAAAGACGCTGCAAATGAAATCTCTCGACGGCTCTCGCGGAGCACTCAGGCAACGAGTAAATACCTCGAGCAGGCGGAGTTGCAATGATGAAGCTCGATCTATCGGGGCAGGTTGCTGTGGTTACTGGTGGCAGTTCTGGAATTGGACTAGCAGCGGCGCTGCTACTCCTCGGTGCCGGTGCCAGTGTCGGAATCTGCGGGCGCAATTGGGAGCGTCTGAAAAGCGCAGAAGCTTCGCTTGCTCAGGCCTGCGCTGATGGAGACGACCGGAGGCTTCTCGTTCAACGATGCGACGTATTAAATCAGGAAGATGTCAAGAGCTTTGCTGAGGCTATGCGAGCCCGCTTCGGACGGGTCGACATGCTCATCAACAACGCGGGTCAGGGGCGCGTTTCTACATTTTCAAGCACCCTCGACGAGGAGTGGCGCGAGGAATTGGAGTTGAAATACTTTGGGGTCATCCGTCCGACTCGCGCGTTCCTGCCAATGCTCCAAGCCTCGCCCAACCCGTCGATCGTCTGCGTGAATTCACTTTTGGCGCTGCAACCCGAGCGGCACATGGTAGCGACGTCGTCCGCACGCGCGGGGTTGCTCAACCTGACCAAATCGCTTGCGAACGAACTTGCAGGTGATGGCATCCGGGTTAACTCGATCCTTATAGGAATTGTCGAATCGGGCCAGTGGCGCCGACGCTTCCAGTCCCAAGCGCAAGACGAACAGTCGTGGGATGAATGGACTGCAGCGATCGCGCGAGAGAAGGAGATACCACTAGGTCGATTTGGGCGGCCCGAGGAGGCCGCCAAAGCGATTTTTTTCTTAGCTACGAGCCTGTCGTCGTACACGACGGGCAGCCATATTGATGTTTCTGGAGGCGTTGCGCGACATGTCTAGTAAAACTACCGTTGGCGATGTGATCGCCGCTTTTCTCGAGCAGTGCGGCGTGCAAACGGCGTTCGGCGTGATTTCGATTCATAACATGCCGATGCTTGATGCAATTGGCCGACGGAGCAAGATTCGATTTGTTGGCGCACGAGGCGAGGCAGGTGCGGTGAATATGGCCGACGGTCTGGCTCGCGTCTCGGGGCAGCTGGGCGTAGCGTTTTCCAGCACGGGTACGGGTGCAGGCAACCCCGCTGGCGCGATGGTTGAGGCACTGACTGCGAGCACGCCACTGCTGCACCTTACCGGTCAGATTGAGGCGCAGTACCTGGATCGCAACTGTGGCTATATTCATGAGGTGCCGCGTCAGTTGGAGATGCTCGCGGCGATCTCGAAGGCCGCCTACCGCGTGCGTAACGCTGAGACAGCACTGGCGACGGTGCGCGAAGCGGTGCGCGTTGCGCAGACAGCGCCGACGGGCCCGGTGAGCGTCGAGATTCCGATCGACATCCAAAGTGCCGAAATCGATTGGCCGGCCGATCTTAGCGCACCGCAAATCACTACGCCCGCACATAACAGCGCGCAGATCGAGCGACTCGCCGATGCGCTTGCTAGTGCCAAGCGGCCGTTGCTGTGGCTTGGTAGCGGAGCGCGCCATGCAACGCGTCAAGTCGAGCGGCTAGTCGCGCTGGGCTTTGGCGTGGTGACCAGCGTGCATGGACGCGGCGTGCTGCCTGAAGACCACCCGATGTCGCTTGGCGCTTTCAATGCACACGCTGCGGTGGAGAAGTTCTACCAAACGTGCGACGCGGTGGTGGTAGTCGGCTCCCGTCTGCGTGGTAACGAGACGATGAAATTCAAGCTGGCCCTGCCCAAGCCGCTCTATCGCATTGATGCAGACGTGCTCGCCGAGAACCGCTCCTACCCGAGCGAGTTGTTCGTGCATGGTGATGCGG
Source organism: Caballeronia sp. NK8 (assembly GCF_018408855.1). Lineage (GTDB taxonomy): Bacteria > Pseudomonadota > Gammaproteobacteria > Burkholderiales > Burkholderiaceae > Caballeronia. The sequence goes on from NZ_AP024328.1 coordinate 42,870, forward strand.
CACTAGTGCTCGATGAACTGGCAACTCGGCTGGAGGGCCGTCTTTCGGTAGACGACCGCTTTGCAGCCGATCTTGCCGCAGTTCATGAGGCCGCGGTGGCAGACATGGTCAAGGGTCTTGGACCGTACAAGCCGCTGGTTCAAGCGTTGCAGGCGGTGGCGGGGCGCGACTACAACTGGGTCCGAGACGTGACGATCTCCAACTCATCCTGGGGCAACCGGCTGTTGAAAATCTTCACCCCGCGCGCGAGCGCTTATGCGGTCAACGGCGGCATCGGGCAGGGCTTGCAGATGGCAATCGGTGCGGCGGCAGCGGGTTCAGCGGCCAAGACGATCTGTATCGTCGGCGACGGCGGGCTGATGTTGAACGTGGGTGAACTTGCCACCGCGGTTCAGGAGAACCTTGATCTGCTGATCGTGCTGATGAACGACCAGCGCTATGGCGTGATCAAGAACATCCAAGACAAACAGTACAACGGACGTCACTACTACGTTGAGCTGAAGCAGCCTGATTTTGGGCAACTGTGCGCGAGCATGGGGGTGAAACATCACCTGTTGACTTCCTTTGACCATGTTCAGCAGGTGCTCGAAGAGGGAATCCAAGAAAGCGGACCCGTGGTTGTTGAAGTCGACATGCTCGCTATCGGTGATTTCGCGACCCCGTTCGCAGGACCAGCTACGAAAAAAACAGACTCACAGGAAGCAAAACATGGCTAACGCATTGCGCGACGCCCTCGAAGTCACCCTAATTGGGTTTGGCGCGATCGGGTCAACAGTTTACAAAGCCGTTGCGGACGACCGTGATTTGAAGATCACGCAAGTAATCGTTCCTGAGTTGCAAATCCAGAATGTGCAAGAACTGGTCGGTGCGGATGTGGAAGTCGCTTCGTCTGCGATGACGTTTAGTCGTCGTCCGCGGTTCGTCCTCGAATGCGCTGGACATGCGGCGCTGCGAGACCACGTCGTACCTCTGCTGCAAGCAGGTACCGACTGTGCTGTGGCATCGATCGGCGCTTTGTCGGACGATTTATTGCGTGGGGCATTAGTGGAAGCCGCGGAGGCAAGCGGTGCCACGCTTAGCCTGATTGCAGGCGCGATCGGTGGTGTGGACGCAATTGCAGCGGCCCGCAACGGGGGACTGGATGAAGTCTTATACACTGGACGCAAGCCGCCAAAGGGTTGGCTCGGCACCCCGGCAGAGGGCGTTTGCGACCTCAATGCCTTAAGCGAAGCACATGTCATTTTCGAAGGCAGTGCTCGCGATGCAGCTCGCTTGTTTCCGCAAAACGCCAACGTCGCCGCGACCATTGCGCTAGCCGGACTGGGCCTTGACAAGACTTCCGTACGATTGATCGCGGATCCGAGCATCCAACGAAACATCCATCGGATTACGGCCCGCGGCGCGTTCGGCGAAATGTCGCTGGAAATGTGTGGTAAGCCCTTGGCTGACAATCCGAAGACGTCTGCACTGACCGCCTTCAGCGCCATTCGAGCGTTGCGCAACCGCGCTGCACATTACGTAATCTGAAGGGCAATGAAATGAGCGCATTTGACCCAACCCTTCTCGGGAACGACAAGATATTCGTTGCCGGGGAATGGCGACGCGGCGATGGGGATGCTTATGTGAGCATTTACCCCGCGGATCAATCGGTGAATGCGGAAGTAAGCACCGCCACGGCGCGTGATGTCCAAGATGCGGTCGTTGCTGCAGACGTCGCCTGGCGGCAGGCGAACTGGGCGGGGCTAAAGGCACACGAACGCGCCGCTGTATTGCATAACATCGCCTCACTAATTGACGCGAAACACGAAGGACTTTCCTTGCTGCAGCGACGGGATAATGGTAAGCCCATCAATGAGACTCGTGCCTTGGTACGCAGTGCCGCAAACACCTTCCGGTACTTTGCGTCTTGCCTTGAGACACTTGAGGACGCTGTTACCCCCTCGCGTGGGGACTACATTACGATGAGCGTTCACGAGCCGATGGGCGTCGTTGCTGCCATCACTCCATGGAATTCTCCGATAGCGTCCGATGCTCAGAAACTTGCGCCGGCACTAGCCGCCGGTAACTCGGTCGTCCTTAAGCCGGCGGAAGTAACACCGCTGGCGTCGTTAGCACTCGCGCGAATTTGCGAGGAGGCCGGTGTTCCAAAAGGAGTTCTCAGTGTACTTCCAGGGAAGGGCTCGGTGGTGGGCGATGCGCTAGTAAGGCACCCACTCGTGAAGAAAGTATCCTTCACTGGCGGCACGACAGTCGGTCGAGGCATAGCGCGACTTGCAGCCGAAAAGCTAATGCCTGTCTCTCTCGAGCTAGGCGGCAAGTCACCGACCATAGTGTTTGAGGATGCCGACCTTGATCACGCAATCAATGGCGTGCTTTATGGGATTTTTAGTTCATCGGGCGAGTCCTGCATCGCAGGGTCTCGCCTTTTTGTCGCGCGGGAGATCTTCGACGAATTTGTCACGCGACTGACCCATGCAGCTCAGTGCCTCAGAGTTGGCGACCCTTCGCGCGAAGACACGCACATGGGTCCGCTGATCTCCAAGCAACACCGAGAAACTGTCGAACGGTACGTTGCGAAGGCGATAGAAGAGGGCGGAAGGCTGCGCTGCGGCGGAGAACGTCCGACGGGCAACGGTCTCGAGGCGGGTTTCTTCTACCTTCCCACGATTTTCGATGGATTGACGAACGATGCTCTCGTCTGTCAAGAGGAGATCTTCGGTCCGGTCCTCGTGGCGCTTCCGTTTGACGGTGAGGAGTCTCTCATTGAGCAAGCGAACGACAGCGTCTTTGGTCTTGCCGCGGGTATCTGGACGCGTGATTACAAGCGCGCCTGGAGAGTCAGCAAGGCACTCGCAACCGGAACTGTGTGGATCAACACCTACAAGCAGTTTTCGATCTCAACCCCTTTCAGTGGCTGGAAAGAAAGTGGTATGGGACGCGAAAAGGGCTACCTAGGAATCCGAGAGTACATGCATCAAAAGAGCGTCTATTGGGGCATGAACGACGAGCCACTAGCGTGGGCGAAGTGAAAGGAGCATTGGCATGACGATTTTAGGCATAGAGCAAATCAAGTATGGCGTGACTGATCTGGCGACATGCAGGTCCTTTTTCAAGGACTGGGGACTGAAGGAAGTGTCGCACGATGGGCGACAGGTTCGCTTTGAAACGCTCAACGGTTGCACGGTCATTGCGGTGGATGCGAACGACCCGTCGCTGCCGCCCGCGTTCGAGGAAGGCTCGACGTTGCGGGAGGTGACGTGGGGTGTGGGCAGCCGTGAAGAACTTGATGCGTTGAGGGGCCGTTTTGAAGGTCAGCCGGCGCACTTCGAATCGGACAATGCCATCGGATGCATTGATCCGACTGGAATGGCGATCCGCATTGAGGTGACACGCAGGCGCGAGGTGGACATCAAGGCTTCGACCTCGAACACATGGGGCAATGCGACGCGTATTGACACCCCGGGGGTGATCTACGATCACGCGGAGCCCATCGAGGTTGGACACGTCGTGTTATTTACGAACCGGCTGGCCGAGCAGGAAGAGTTCTACCACGAACTGCTTGGGTTCGAGGTTTCCGACCGATATCCGGGGCGCGGCACGTTTATGCGATGTGCGGCCCACGGTGGGCACCACGACCTGTTCATGCTGCAACTGCCAGATGGCAAGCCGGGGCTTAATCACGTCGCGTTCACGGTGCGCGACATCCATGAAGTTTTTGGCGGGGGCTTGCATGTGAGTCGCTGCGGCTGGAGCACCAAGCTGGGCCCGGGTCGTCATCCGATTTCCGCTGCGTACTTCTGGTACTTCGAGAACCCGGCTGGCGGGTTGATCGAGTACTACTCGGACGAAGACGTGCTCACGCCCAACTGGCAACCGCGCGAGTTCGAGCCGAGTCCGACCATGTTTGCCGAGTGGGCAATCGATGGCGGACTCGATGGCAACACCCGCCGCCAAAAGAACGCAAAAGCACCCGACGGACGCTTCATGACGGAGCGTTCAAATGACTGAAGCATTCGTGAGCGTCACGGCGGGACCGCCCCGGACAATCGCCGTTGTCGGCGGCGGCCAGGCAGCCGGCTGGGTACTCAAGACCTTGCGAAAAGAAGGCTTTGACGGGCGGCTCGTTATGGTGGCCGACGAAATCCATGCGCCCTACGAGCGGCCGCCGCTTTCCAAGGCTGTTCTATCGGGTGATGCCACGGTTGATTCGTTAGCGCTGGTGAAGCCTGACGAGTTCGAAGCGCTCAAGGTGGAATGTTGGCAACCTGATCGCGCGGTGGAAATTGAGCGAGATCAGCATCTGCTGCGCACCGCTCAGGGCCGTGTACTTCACTTTGATCGACTGATTGTCGCGACCGGCGGCGCTGCACGGCGTCTCGAAGGGTCGCAAGGCGCAACGAAAAATCTCGCGTATCTTCGCACCATCGACGATGCCGTCGCGTTGAGTGCTCGCTTGCGTGACATCAAACATCTGCTCGTGATTGGCGGGGGCTGGATCGGGCTCGAGGTCGCCGCTACCGCCCGAAAGCTAGGACTTGATGTCACGGTAGTTGAAGGAGCACCTAGGCTTTGCGCTAGGACCGTGCCCCCTGCCGTTTCAACGTTCTTGGCAGATTTGCATCGAAAACAGGGCATACAGCTGCGGATCGGTACCAGCCTATGCTCCCTCGAGGATCATCCGGATGATTCCTGCCGTGTTCTTGCCACGCTTGAGGACGGTGAATGCATTGACGCCGACTTTGCGGTGGCAGGCGTTGGACTATTGCCGCACACAGCATTAGTCGAAGCTGCTGGTTTGCCGGTGCAAGACGGGGTCGTCGTCGATGAGTACGGAGCCACCGAGGATCCGACGATCTTCGCTTGTGGTGACGTCGCAAACCATCTAAACGCCTGGCTCGGGCGCCGTGTCCGACTGGAATCCTGGGCAAATGCACAGAACCAAGCGATAGCCACCGCAAAGGCATCAATCGGGATATTGGCGCCATACGCAGAAATACCATGGTTCTGGTCCGACCAGTATGACGTCAACTTGCAGATTCTCGGCGACGTTCCAGTCGATTCGGAGCCGATTGTCCGCGGGGACCTCGACGCGAAGCGTGCATCGCTGTTTTTCCTACGCGACAACATGATCAGAGGGGTTGTGTCAATTAACGCTGCCCGCGATCTGAAGCTTGCCCGCAAATGGATGAATCAGGGCCGAAAGGTCGACCGAGAAGTTTTGATGGACGTGACGGTTCCTCTCGCCTGACGCAGCTTTAGCTAACTGAGACGCGAATGAAAGTAATGGATAAAGGTGTGCCCGCTCCGGCTGAAACCGCGGGTCTCGCCCAGCCGAGCAAAGGTTCGCTAATAGCTCGACTGGAGCGATTGCCGCGTAACGCCATGCAGGTTCGAGCTAGGCTGCTCATTGGCACCGCGACGTTTTTCGATGGTTTCGACGTCATCGTAATAGCTGCCACGCTGCCGCTACTCATCCAGAAATGGGGACTTTCACCTGCACACGTCGGCTTCCTGATAGCTTCGGGATCGGTTGGCCAACTCGTCGGTACTTTTCTTTTTCCCGCTATCGCTGAGCGGTACGGTCGTGTCCGCTCGATCGCGTGGAGCTCCGGAATAATTGGCGCGGCTAGTATAGCTTGTGGATTTGCGCCGACCTTTGCCGTTTTCGTGGCACTCCGCGTTATCCAAGGACTCGGGCTAGGCGGTGAGCTGCCGGTAGCAGCGGCCTACATAAACGAAATTACTCGAGCCGAGGGCCGGGGAAAATTCGTGCTTTTGTATGAGCTCGTTTTTCCTATTGGACTGCTGGTGTCAAATGGTCTTGGGGCGCTTATAGTGCCGCGCCTAGGCTGGGAAACTATGTACTTCATTGGCGGTGTGCCCGTCATCATCTTCGCGCTCGTGCGGTGGGTTGTCCCGGAGTCGCCTCGTTGGCTGGCGGAGAAAGGCCGCTTCTCAGAAGCAAGCATCGCGCTTGCAGCGTTCGAGGCAACAGTGAAGGGTCCTCTGCCGCCGGTAACGCGGCTGCAAGATTTCGACAACATGGTGTCGGCACGTGCGTCGCGCAGGGTGCGTGATTTGTTCGGCCACGCCTTCGTCAAACGTACTATCGCGGTAGCGATGCTCTGGGTAACTTCGGGCGCCTTGCAATACGGGTTAGCTACATGGCTACCCACGATATACCGGGACTCGTATAGAGCGCCGCTTCAACTGGCTTTGAACTTGTCGGTGGGAGCGTCGATATTCGTTTTGCTGGGTGGCCTAGCCTGCGCATTGCTAGTGGACAAAGTCGGTCGAAAGCCCGTGATCACTGTTTCCTTCTTGCTGTGTGCCGTGTCACTGGCACTTGCCGGAGTATTTCACAGCTCGTCGATCTATTTGGTAGCTCTTCTTTGCGCTCTGGGATTGGGTTTCATGGGCTCGGGCTTCATGACGGCTTACGTCTATACGCCGGAGTTATATCCCACCAGCATCCGTGCCTTCGCTTGCGGGCTTGGTGGAGGGTGGCTCAAGGTCGCGGCCATATTCGCACCGGCGCTTACCGGCAAGCTAACGCTTCACGGCAACCTGCAACTTTTGTTTTTTTGCTTTGCTGTCATTCCGGTCGCAGCAGCGATTTGCATCCACTATCTTGCGCCGGAAACGAAGGGAAAGGTTCTCGAGGAGCTTGACGGGGAAATGCGTTCGTTCCATAGGGACGGTCGATAGACGCGGTTTCGATGACGACGCAGTTGTAGCTGATACCATCGCTCGATTTTTGAATTTCGAGTGTGTGCGCAGGATGACAGGATAAGAGAGGCTGAATCGTGGATTTAAAGCTGAAAGAGAAAGTGGTGGTCGTCACCGGCGGCACGTCGGGCATCGGGCTCGAAACGGCCCGACAACTGCTTGTGGAGGGAGCCCGCGTAGTGATCTGCGGACGAAACGAGGAGCGTTTGAGCAACGCGCGCCAAGAATTGGCTGGCATTGTAGGCGACAACGTCCTGGCACTCCGATGCGACGTCACCAATAGCGACGATGTGCAAGCGATGCATGACACAGTAATCCGGCACTTCGGACGCGTCGACGGCCTCGTTTGTAATGCGGGTGAGGCGAAAGAGGGCAACTTTTTCACTAATACCGTTCAAGACTGGCGCGACGAACTCGAACTGAAGTTCTTCAGTTACGTGCATCCCATCCGCATCTTTGCGGACGCGCTAAAGCGTCACGCGACTGGAAGCATTGTTTGTGTCAACTCCACTGTTAGCACGCAACCCGAGCCGCATTTGTTGACCAGTTCTGCGGCTCGCGGTGGGGTATTGAACCTCGCAAAGTCTCTTGCGGGCGCGTTGGGGCCCGAGATACGCGTCAATTCCGTAACGATGGGGCCAATTGCCAGTGGGCAGTGGGAGCGGCGTTATGAAAAGCGGAAAGCCCCGGGTCAGACCTATGACGACTGGCTTGTTCAGGAAGCGAGTAAGCGAGACATTCCCCTCCGCCGTTTCGGGCGTCCTGAAGAAGCCGCCTCCGCTATCTTGTTCCTCGTCTCCTCGCAGGCCAGTTACATCACTGGCGCTCGGTTAGAAGTGTCGGGCGGGACGACGCGCCACATCTGATGGTTGTTGAAGGTAGAAAATTGACAGATCGCTTGATATTCACGTATCGGCAACAGACGATAAATGCACGCAAAAGCTAGTACAACTGCCACCGAAACACCTGGCGATAAAGGCAAACCGCTCAGTCTCGACCATTTCAAAGTGCTAGCGTTGGCTTCCATGGGCGGATTGCTAGAGTACTACGAGTTCACAGTCTTTATCTTTCTTACCCCGTTTACGAGTCGATTGTTTTTTCCTGCATCCAGTCCCGAATGGCTTCGCGAGCTCGAAACGTTGACAATATTTGCCTCGGGGTACCTCACGCGCCCGCTTGGGGGAATATGGCTCGCAAGCCTCGGGGATAAACTGGGTCGGAAAAAAATGTTCGCGGTAAGTGTGCTACTGATGGCAGCCCCAACCCTTGCCGTCGGATTACTTCCTGTATATGCACAGATCGGAGTCTGCGCGCCGCTTGGCCTGCTTGCATGTCGCCTGTTGCAAGGTGCGGCGCTAGGTGGCGAACTGCCAACGGCTATGGTGTTCGTGTCGGAGCACGTGCCGGAGCGTCGTTTGGGGCTTGCATTTGGCGTTCTAGGGACGGGCGTCGTGCTTGGATTTGTCTTGGCGTCCGGCGTCATTACTATGCTACTTCATCACATGGGTGCGGAAGCGTTCCAAGTGAGGGGGTGGCGCGTGCCGTTCATCCTCGGCGGTGCTTTCGGTCTTGCTTCTGCCTTCCTTCGACGCTACGTTAACGAGACGCCCGTATTCCGAGATCTATCGGCGCGGAGACACCTCGTAAGAGGGACGCCGTTCCGGCAGCTTTTTAAACGGTATAAAGCTGAGACGATTCTATGCCTGCTGTTGAGCATTGCACCAGGCGTAATCGTCCCAGGGGTCCATCTGTTTCCAGCTATCTACCTTCAAACTTCCTTACATTACGATGCCAGAATAGTCAACGACGCTTTGTTTTGGTTGCAAGTCACGATGCTCGTCAGCGGAATCGTTGGTGGCCTGGCCGTCGATATTTTGGGCTGGCGCTCCGTAATCGTTACGACCTTTCTCGCATTAATTTTGACGCTTTTCGGTTTTTACCGATTTGTCACGCCCGACAGTTTGCACCTTTGGTTTTGCGCGCTCGGTCTTTTTTTGTCGGGCTCGATTATGCTTTATAACCCGCTTGTCGCAAGCTTTCCGGCCCAGGTGCGAATGACGGGGATTGCCAGTGTCTATAACGTCGGTGCCGCTGTTTTTGGTGGGACAACGCCGATTGTCATGCAGATTTTGGCACGGTACAGCAAATGGGGGCTCCCGCTCTATCCTGCAGCCGCAGCAACGGTTGCAATTGTGGTAACACCGCTCCTTTGGAGAATGAGGAAGCCAGTCGGTCCTGACGAGGCGACCTAAATACACATCTTCGGCGATTGGAGCGACCGTGACAAGGGGTGGCCGATAAATTACACTAGGAGTTCATAGACATGCCAGCCCAGAGCGCGCGACCGAGAGCGAACGAGTATGACGAGGGATATTGACGAAGATGCCGGCTTGGATGGCAGAAGCGGTCCGTACTTCGTGCCTGGACTTGACCGGGGGTTGCGTATATTGATGGAATTCTCGCCGCGCGAGCCGGTGCTTGGCGCACCGGAGCTAGCGAGGCGGTTAGAAATTCCTCGGACGACTGTCTTTCGCTTGCTGCAAACGCTGGAATCGCTCGGTTTTCTCGAGCGCGCTGACAAAGACAAAAGCTATCGATTGGGCGTTGCCGTGTTGCGCCTCGGATTCGAGTATCTGAGCTCCCTAGAGTTGACAGACTTCGGCGCTCCTATTATCGAGCGGCTGAGAGATGAGACCGGTTTAACCAGTCACATTGTAATTCGCGACGGGCGAGACATTGTGTTCGTTGCCAAGGCTCAAAGCTACGAATCTGGTTTCTCGTCGGTTCGGGTTCATGTCGGCACCAGACTTCCCGCTTACGCAACCGTACACGGCCGCCTTCTTATGAGCGGGCTAACTTTTAAAGAACTGAAGGCTCTCTTTCCCGAATCAAGGCTTCAACAATACACTGACCGTACTCCGCAGACGGTCACCCAGTTGTATAAGTTGATCCAGGAGGATATCCAACGCGGATTCGTGGTCAGCGAATCGTCGTTTGAACGCGGAATCTCGGTTGTTACCGCTCCCGTTCGGGACGATGTTGGACAAGTTACCGCAGTCATCACTGTAACTATTCCGCGAGCGGAGATTACGCCCCGAGAGCTTGCAAGCGGCCTCGTCGAGAAGGTTAGAGCGGCGGCAGACGAACTGTCGCTGCGGCTGAATTACCGTCCGGAGGCCATCTCCAAACCTTCGCGCTATTTAAAGTCTCTCGGACTTTGAGGGCCCTGGATTGTCTGAACGGGATTTGACGCCTCCAATTCAAGTGTCCACAAATCTTCGCAATTAAAATGGATAGCCGGTCAGGTCGCGCATATCGGTTGCAGTCTTGCCATATTTCATCGGAGGCATACCTGCCCATCTGCGAAAAGCGCGAGTGAAGGCTTTCTCTGACGAATATCCGACGTTGTGAGCCACCTCCATTAGCCGAGCTTTGCCGTGCATCAATTGCCCGGCGGCTAGATACATGCGATAAGCAGTCAAGTGCGCGATTGGAGTTTCTCCAACAAGTTCAAGGAACCGCGCGCTGAACCGCGACCGGGACATACCCGCCTCGGCGGCAAGATCGTCGACGGTCCAGGGACGGCTCGGTTGCCGATGAATCAGAGCCATCGCTTTGACGAGATGCGTATCGGTCATTGCTCGAAGCCAACCGGCGTCGCGCGCGGCGGTATTGGTTAGGTACGCGCGCAATAAATGAATGAACAGTACGTCGGCAAGTCGCGAAGCAGCCATTGCCCATCCAGGCTGGCAGCTCATGGACTCTTCAATGAAGCTCGTAAGCGTAGTTTTCAGCCACGGGGGAACGGCAGGGTCCCCCGAATGGATGTGAATTAGAGGAGGCAGGACCGACAAAAACGGATTCCGGCGAGTCTCCCGGAATCCGACAATGCTCGTGTAGATGTCGCTTACAGGTCCGTTTCCACCTGCACGGACGGTCAGCGGCGTGTTCACCCTCGGGTGTACATCGTTCTCACGCAAGAGCGTTGCCAATGGGATAGCCGGGATGTCAAGCGACGAACACAACGTATGTTGATGGCCGTGCGGCAGCAGGACAAAATCGCCCTCTTGCACAAAGACCGGATGCATGCCTTCAACGACCAAGTAGAACGGGTTACCAGTACACATTCGGAAGGGAACGCCTGGGACGGCCGGCTTCACAAAAGCCCATGGCGCGGAGAGCGTAAATCTACCGGTGACGACCGTGTCTGACCGCAGGTCAGACAGTGCCTTACTCAGAAGGTCCATATGCCATTCCCCGTCCGGGTGCTGCGGATCGGGCAAGCTGATACCGATAGACGGGTCCTTCGTATCGGACGGTGGCTGCATCCCCATGGCTCTCCTCTACGCTCTGGATGACTGGTCGCCGCACTGGGCCGCCTGCTTTTCTTGGAACAACCGCGACAGGAACTGCGGCCCAAGTGTGTTGCGGCGTGCTCGGTCCGGGAAGCGTTCCGATCTGTTCCAAATATAAAACGCCGGATTTTATTCGGTCATTATATTGCGGAGAAGCAAGTAAAAAATAATAAATAGCGCCTGAGGGGGATAACCCCCCAGTTGTAGTCAGGGTGTGTTGCAGTCCGTCGCAAAAGGGTTGCTTTTCGTATCAAGATAGATCAAATACACGTGAAGCGCTTGATACAAAACATCAGCGAAAGACAGCAGCCGTTGACTCAAGCGCGCGAGCTTGGACAGCAAGAGCTTCCGTTGCAGCAGTCGTCTGTTCGACTAACGCGGCGTTTCTCTGCGTATCTTCGTCAATCTGGCCGAGCCGATGATGAATCTCGTCGAGAGAGGCGCTTTGCTGCTTGCTGCCGCCAGAGACTTCGCTCATCAGATCTCCGACGGTATCGACCGCTCGCGCAAGGTCCTTGATGACGAGATGCGCCACGTCGACGCGGGTTTGGCCCTCTTTCGCTCGCTGCAATGACTGCTGGATTAGCGTGCCGATGTCCGCGGTTGCTTCGGAAGCACTGGCAGCGAGCCTGCGGACTTCCTGCGCCACCACACTGAATCCGCGTCCGTGCTCGCCAGCCCTTGCCGCTTCAACCGCGGCATTCAACGCGAGAAGATTGGTTTGAGCGGCGATCGCTTGTATCGCTTTGGTAACTTCCTTCATCTGGTCCGCACCGCGAGCGATGTCGGCCATGCATTCAACAACGGATTCCACCGCTCGCAGGCCGCGGAGCGATCCCTCAGTCGCGGTTTTCGCAACTGTTGCAGCGTTCTCGGCATGACCGGTTGTGCTGCCGACGAGTTCAACCAGCCGACCCAGAGTGGCCGTAATTTCGGCTGTCGCCGCAGCTTGTCGTTCGGTCCGACCGGAGAGATCCATGTTGCCTTCGGATAGCTGATCGATCGACGTCGTCATCTCGGATAGTTCGGCCCGCAACTCAGACACCATGGATACGAGACTTTCCCGGGTAAGGTTCAACGCGTTTGTCAGCGGGTCTCCGGCAACGGCGACTGCGTTGCTGGCCTTATATGACAACTCTCCCGATGCTATCAGGTGCAACTGTGTCTCGCAGTCAACCAGCGGCTTTCGCATCCGCTTGCGCAGAAGCGCTACTGCCGTCAATGAGAATGCTGACGATGACAGAAGGAGGGCGTGGAGCATACCGGCGCTTAGATGACTGCCATTCGCCTCGAAGAGAAGAACCGTGGCGCTCGTCATCAGCGCGGGTAAGGCGGCGATTCCAAGGAGGGCGGCGAGGTCCTGAGTTACTCGGAAAACGTTGAACGGTTTGGCCCAACTTTTGTACACAAGTCGCCCACAGTTAATCCCCACTATCGCGCCGGGTGTCGCTAGACGTCGATGCAACCTCAGCGCAGCCGCAATTTCAGTCTCCGTTGCGCCCGTCCTTACCGTCGTTGTGCCTACGATGCGGCCCCCCTCATACCATGGGGACATGCTGGTACGCGTAAAAAGGACGGTTCCGTCCCGACGCCGCATCCCTAAGATGCCTTCCCACCGCACGCCCCTTGAAAGAGTCGCGCCAATGTCCCTGAGCACCTCTTTCGGCGTGTCGGGATCGAGGTATCGCATGTAACCCGATCCCACCACATCGTCAACCGAATAACCAGCCGCCCGGGCAAACGAAGCGTTCGCGTAAAGTATGGATGTCTTGTTTGACCGGGTAATCATGTATTGCGCATGCTTCGGGCTACTGTTCACGGATGCTCCTCATATTCAATGCACTGAACGATAAAATGTAAGAGAAAGTCGTATAAATCGGTCCGACCGTTAATCCGGAATCCTATTAAATAGCGGATTGTTGGCGCTCGCTCGCGCTACCTACCGCCAGACCGCACGATGAGAGTGCTCCTATTAGCGGCACTTCCGTGCAGACCTTTAGGCCCGGGAACACTGGTGACATGTCGCAGCCCATTTCCATCATTCGGTGAAGTTATTTGCTTGCGAACGCAAGTGGGCGTGGCATACAGGAGTTAAAAGCAATAGTCTGCACCTCCAGAGAAAAAAAGACTCTAAGAAACTAAACGTGGATTCATGGTGCCCTGAACCGACTTGACAAGGAAGATCACAGTAAGCGAGACATATTTTCTTATAGAAGTCACCAGCTTGACATGCATATTTTGAGGATACCTAATGCGGTTGCTTTAATGTTCGGAGATCCCGTGACGCCAAGCCTTGGCTAGACGCGTCTGGTCGATGGATGCGTTGCACGGCAGACAAACAATTTATGAGGCTCCATTGAGAAACATTCTGATAGGTGTTTGCACAGCAGTGTCTTGCTGTCCCGCGCTGGCACAATCAAACGTCTCGCTGTACGGCAGCCAGGACGTTGGCATTGGATACTTCAACAATGTTGGTGGATCCAGCAAGTGGACCACAGTCAACACGATGTCCCCTGATAGGTTCGGGCTAGTTGGACAAGAGGACTTAGGCGGCGGTTTGAAAACCGTTTTCCGGTTGGAAAACGGCTTCTATACAACCACAGGCGCCATGGCGTTGCCGGGAACGATCTTCAACCGCCAGGCGTACGTTGGGCTTACGAAGGAGCGGCTCGGAACCATTACTCTCGGGCGTCAGACTCCGTTCAACTTTGACTGGTTGGGCCCGCTGAGCACCGCCTATAACGCGGCCGACTGGTATATGTTTCACCCAGGAAACATCGATGAGCTCGCCGCGACCAGTAATGTGCAGTATTCGAACAGTTTGAAGTTCACGACTTCAAACTACGGCGGGCTAACGGCTGGCGCGATGCTGGGGCTGGGCAATACCGCAAACTTCGGATTCGGCCGTAACCTTAGTGTAGGCATCAACTTCGAGCGTGGTCCGCTACGAGCTAGTGCTGTCTATTCTGATGAGCATAATCGATCTGTCTTGGTCTCGACGACGGGGCTTTCCATGTTTCAAGGCCAGCCTGCATCAAGTTACATGGCGGACCGCATCGAGAACATGGGAGCAGGCGCGACGTACAACGTTGTAGACACGCTCACGCTGCACGCCTTGTACACAAGGACCAAACTGACAAGCGGACAGCGCTCCGACGTTTATCAAACCATCGACGGAGGTGCAACGTACCGTCTGACCCCGGCATACTCGATTGCAGCAGGTGCCTTCACGACGACGCTGGCGGGCATGCGCTGGACCGAATACACAGTGGGAAGCGTCTACGCCCTTTCTAAGGCGACTCAGCTTTATGCGGATGCGCTCCTCGAAAAGGCGTCTGGTGGCGCGAAAGCTGCAATTTTCACAGTTGGACCATCTTCCAATGGCACTCAGCTCGGTGTGATTGCCGGACTGCACCACTCTTTTTAAAGCGGGGAGGTCAGGTGAGAACAGGAGGGCGACAGCTCGCTATCCCTCTTTCCAATCGATTGTCGCAGGTCGTTTATTTCAGCAGTTCTGGCCGGCGACCTGAGCCCCATGTGTCCTGCGTGTCCTTCTGGAAGGCGGGTCAGTGAGAAGGAATTGGACCGCGCCGGCCGATCGTCCGCGTGGTTGCACCGCGTACGCATTCGAGTTCGCAGAGCTGAGGGAAAGGTTTTGAGCTTCTCAGCAACCCTTACGAGAGTAACGGTGCCGTCTGCCAAAAATTGATATAGGGGCTTTCCCTGAATCTGCTAGTTTTGTTTTTGAGGCACAGATTTGCTTCCCTATAATGTCCATATGCAAGTTGATGTTTCATATGCGGAACACGACGGTTCCTTAGGATCACATAATGGATGAACAGTGGCAAAGCGTTGGGCGCATAGATCAGATCGCTGAGGACGCGCCGATTGAATTCAAGGGGTGTGGCGTAGAGGTGGGCGTCTTCAAGGTCGGAGAAAGCCTCTACGCCATTGAGAACGTATGCCCGCATGCGTATGCGTTGCTGACACAGGGCTTTGTTGATGGAGACACGGTCGAGTGCCCCTTGCACGAAGCGGTCTTCCACATCCCGACCGGAAAGTGTTTGAAAGAGCCCGGGGGACGCGATCTGAAGATGTACGCGGTGCGTCTTGCCGGTGAAGAAATCCAGATCAAGGTGGAGTGACATGTCGGAAGTGACCGTGAACTTTAATCCGTTCCTCAAGCCATGGCTGGCACCGCAGCCGAATAACGTTGCAGGCAAGGGCGTGATCGAGCGGCCCGGCCAAGTTGAGAATTTCCCATGGCAGGCGCGTAAGGCGGAGCCGACGCAGTACGAGAACGACTTCGGTGACGCGCTAGAGAAAGTCTTCGCCGACGGCGCGTTGCAACTGCACGAAGTCAGCGACGGGTTGAATCGCGTCGGCTTTCGCACGCCGCACGGTGGTCTGTGGACACCCGAGACGCTGGCTGCCGAGCTGCACGCGCTGGCCGAATAAGCGCTCGGCTCTTCACCCTTTAACAAATTAGTCTCCCGGAGTTTTGCATGTCGTCCCCCGTCGATCGGAATTCTCAAGAAGTCGATGCCGCCCAAGCGCTGGTCAAGCGCGGGCTACGGAACTACTGGTACCCAGTCTCGCCCAGCTGGCGAGTGGGCAACGCGCCGGTCGGCGTGACGCGGCTGAGCGAGCAGATCGTTCTGTGGCGCGACCAACAAGGCAAGGTGCACGCACTGGAAGACCGTTGCCCGCATCGGGGCGCACGTCTTTCGCTGGGCTGGAATCTTGGTACCAGCGTCGCATGCTGGTACCACGGCGTCGAGGTGAACGGGCAAGGGACGGTGACCAATGTGCCGGCGGTTGCGGATTGCCCGTTGGAGGGCCGCAAGTGCGTGAAGTCGTATCCGGTAGAGGAGCGTGCTGGCGCAATTTTCTTGTGGTTCGGAGATGAGGCTCACCAAGATCCGGCGCCATTGGAGTTGCCCGAAGAGTTGGCATCGGAGGAGTATTCCAGTTTTCTATGCGTCGGCAACTGGAAGGTGAACTACCAGTACGTGATCGACAACGTCATGGACCCGATGCATGGTGCTTATCTGCATTCGGTGTCGCACTCGATGGCAGACGGCGACAAGCGCGCAGAGATGCGGGTGAGGAAGACCGAACGAGGTTTGATGTTTGAGAAGGTCGGGCAGCGCGATGTGAACTTCGATTGGGTCGAATTGGGCGAGACGGGCAATTTGTGGATGCGCTTGGCGATTCCGTATGCCAAGAAGTTCGGCCCGGGTGGCAGCTTCGGCATCGTGGCAATGGCCACGCCGGTTGACGAAGACAATAGCCAGTGTTTCTTCTGGCGCACGCGCAAGGTCTCAGGTTGGGAGCGAGACGCGTGGCGCTTTCTGTATCGCAACCGCCTCGAGGGCCTGCACTGGAACGTGCTGGAGCAAGACCGTTCCATTCTTGAGGGCCTCGCGCCAAACGCAGTAGATCACGAGTTCCTTTATCAGCACGACGTAGGCATTACGCGCGTACGCCGTTTGATGAAACAACGCGCGCAGCAGCAGCTTGAAGATCTGCAGGCGCTCGGCGGTAACACGGAAACTTCTAACGCAACGACGGGAAGCTCGACTTGAAGTGCGGCATCGGCTTCAGGCCCACCAATCGATTTTTTCTTAGCTACGAGCCTGTCGTCGTACACGACGGGCAGCCATATTGATGTTTCTGGAGGCGTTGCGCGACATGTCTAGTAAAACTACCGTTGGCGATGTGATCGCCGCTTTTCTCGAGCAGTGCGGCGTGCAAACGGCGTTCGGCGTGATTTCGATTCACAACATGCCGATGCTTGATGCGATTGGTCGACGGGGCAAGATTCGATTTGTTGGCGCACGAGGCGAGGCGGGCGCGGTGAATATGGCCGACGGTCTGGCTCGCGTCTCAGGTCAGCTCGGCGTAGCGTTTTCGAGCACGGGTACGGGCGCAGGCAACCCTGCTGGTGCGATGGTTGAGGCACTGACTGCGGGCACGCCACTGCTGCACCTTACCGGTCAGATCGAGGCGCAGTACCTGGATCGCAACTGTGGCTATATTCATGAGGTGCCGCGTCAGTTGGAGATGCTCGCGGCGATCTCGAAGGCCGCCTACCGCGTGCGTAACGCTGAGACAGCACTGGCGACGGTGCGCGAAGCGGTGCGCGTTGCGCAGACAGCGCCGACGGGCCCGGTGAGCGTCGAGATTCCGATCGACATCCAAGGTGCCGAAATCGATTGGCCGGCCGATCTTAGCGCACCGCAAATCACTACGCCCGCACATAACAGCGCGCAGGTCGAGCGACTCGCCGATGCGCTTGCTAGTGCCAAGCGGCCGTTGCTGTGGCTTGGTTCCGGAGCGCGCCACGCAACGCGTCAAGTCGAGCGGCTAGTCGCGCTGGGTTTTGGCGTGGTGACAAGTGTGCATGGACGCGGCGTGCTGCCTGAAGACCACCCGATGTCGCTCGGCGCTTTCAATGCACACGCTGCGGTGGAGAAGTTCTACCAAACGTGCGACGCGGTGGTGGTAGTCGGCTCCCGTCTGCGTGGTAACGAGACGATGAAATTCAAGCTGGCCCTGCCCAAGCCCCTCTACCGGATTGATGCAGATGTGCTCGCGGAGAACCGCTCCTACCCGAGCGAGTTGTTCGTGCATGGCGATGCGGCACTAGTGCTCGATGAACTGGCAACTCGGCTGGAGGGCCGCCTTTCGGTAGACGACCGCTTTGCAGCCGATCTTGCCGCAGTTCACGAGGCCGCGGTGGCAGACATGGTCAAGGGTCTTGGACCGTACAAGCCGCTCGTTCAAGCGTTGCAGGCGGTGGCGGGGCGCGACTACAACTGGGTCCGCGACGTGACGATCTCCAACTCATCCTGGGGCAACCGGCTGTTGAAAATCTTCACGCCGCGCGCGAGCGCATATGCGGTCAACGGCGGCATCGGGCAAGGTTTGCAGATGGCAATCGGTGCGGCGGCGGCGAATTCGGCGGCCAAGACGATCTGTATCGTCGGCGACGGCGGGCTGATGTTGAACGTGGGTGAACTTGCCACGGCGGTTCAGGAGAACCTTGATCTGCTGATCGTGCTGATGAACGACCAGCGCTACGGCGTGATCAAGAACATCCAAGACAAACAGTACAACGGACGAAACTACTACGTTGAGTTGAAGCAGCCTGATTTTGGGCAACTGTGCGCGAGCATGGGGGTGAAACATCACCTGTTGACTTCCTTTGACCACGTTCAGCAGGTGCTCGAAGAGGGAATCAAAGAAAGCGGACCCGTGGTTGTCGAAGTCGACATGCTCGCTATCGGTGATTTCGCCACCCCGTTCGCAGGACCCGCTACGAAAAAGCCTGAACCAGTTGATCCCAATCCGGAGAAACTGAGGTTCTACGGCTAGTCGTCCTTTAAGAACTCGCGCGAGGGCCATAGACCCTCGATATTAGGAGTAGCGGCATGACGATTTTAGGCATAGAGCAAATCAAGTACGGCGTGACTGATCTGGCGACATGCAGGTCCTTCTTCAAGGACTGGGGACTGAAGGAAGTGTCTCACGATGAGCGACAGGTTCGCTTTGAAACGCTTAACGGTTGCACGGTCATTGCGGTGGATGCGAACGACCCGTCGCTGCCGCCCGCGTTCGAGGAAGGCTCGACGTTGCGGGAGGTGACGTGGGGCGTGGGCAGCCGTGAAGAACTTGATGCGTTGAGGGGTCGTTTTGAAGGCCAGCCGGCGCACTTCGAATCGGACAATGCCATCGGATGCATTGATCCGACCGGAATGGCGATCCGCATTGAGGTGACACGCAGGCGCGAGGTGGACATCAAGGCTTCGACCTCAAACACGTGGGGCAATGCGACGCGTATTGACACCCCGGGGGTGATCTACGATCACGCGGAGCCTATCGAGGTTGGACACGTCGTGTTATTTACGAACCGGCTGGCCGAGCAGGAAAAGTTCTACCACGAACTGCTTGGGTTCGAGGTTTCCGACCGATATCCGGGGCGCGGCACGTTTATGCGATGTGCGGCCCACGGTGGGCACCACGATCTGTTCATGCTGCAATTGCCAGATGGCAAGCCGGGGCTTAATCACGTCGCGTTCACGGTGCGCGACATCCATGAAGTTTTTGGCGGGGGCTTACATGTGAGTCGCTGCGGCTGGAGCACCAAGCTGGGCCCGGGTCGTCATCCGATTTCCGCTGCGTACTTCTGGTACTTCGAGAACCCGGCTGGCGGGTTGATCGAGTACTACTCGGACGAAGACGTGCTCACGCCCAACTGGCAACCGCGCGAGTTCGAGCCGAGTCCGACCATGTTTGCCGAGTGGGCAATCGATGGCGGACTCGATGGCAACACCCGCCGCCAGAAAAACGCAAAAGCACCCGACGGACGTTTCATGACGGAGAAGGCGCCCGGTAAAGCGTGAACGGCGCACCCTGCGGTGCAACGCTTCAGGACCACGCCTGGGTCTACGCGCCGTACTGACGCGGGACTGTAGATTGGTACGGTCAGCAACCCCAAAGAGTCGGTCGGTGGTTGCAGGCATAGCTACCCGCGGCAAGAATGTCCCGTTACGCATGAAATTCGGTGAAGTAGTCCTGGAAACACGCACTCGGAGTCAGTAATGAAACAATCCACCATTGGCCATGAGACGCCGCAAGTAACTGCGCGAGATAAAGTTACTGGGGTCGCTTTGTATGGCGGTGACCTCAAGATGCCAGGAATGTTGCATCTGAAGGTCCTACGGAGTCCGCATGCCCATGCTCGGATTGTGCGAATCGACACCGAAGCGGCCCGCGCCCTTCCCGGCGTCCACCTGGTTCTGACCGGCGAAGACACGCCGGAGCGTCTCTCCGGCGTCATGCACAAGCAGCACAGGATTCTTGCAACCGGCAAAGTTCGCTTCATCGGGGAAGAGGTGGTGGCGGTCGCTGCTGTCGATGAGGAAACGGCTCGCGATGCACTCGATCTCATACATGTCGAATACGAAGAACTGCCTGCGGTATTGAATCCCGACCATGCGTTGATGCAGGGCACGATCGAGGTTCATCAAGGCACTGGAAATATCGCGCACGAGTATCACATCTGTCAGGGCGACGTGGATAAGGCCTTTGAGACCGCAGCCGCGGTTTATGAGGCAACCTACGAAACGCATTCGCAGTACCCCGGTTATCTTGAACCAATGGCGACAGTTGCCTGGATGGGGGCGAACGACCGGCTCAATGTGTGGACTCCATCTCAAATGCCGTTCCTCCAGCGGATGAGGTTTGCGGAAGCGCTCGATCGTCCTGTCTCTACTATTCGGATCATTCAGGCTACGACGGGCGGAGGGTTCGGCGGGAAAACGGTTGAAGAATGCAATAGTCTTATTTGTGCGTGGGTGGCCACGAAAACCCGTCGGCCTGTTCGGTTCTTGAATAGTCGGCTTGACGATTTTCAGGGGGCTCGAGCGAGCGTTCCGGAGCGTATTTGGCTCAAGATGGGCGTGAGCGCTGACGGCATTATCGTCGCAAAGGATGTTCGTATCATCGCTGAATGCGGAGCGTACGCCGGTCTGGCTCCGGAAGTTCTTCAGGTGTCGGTAATGCGAAGCGACAACATGCACCGCACGCTAAAAAATGTTAGGTCGCACGCTACCTTGGTATATACGAACTGCCCGCCGCGTGGCGCATTCCGAGGCTTCGGTGGTACCCAGATGACCTTCTGCGTGAGCAGCCATTTGAGCGTGCTCGCGGATAAGATTGGGATGGACCCAATTGACCTTCATACGTTAAATGCCGTGCGTTCTGGTGATGTGACCGTTCACGGGTTCGAGGTTGGAAGCAGCGGTCTAAGTGAGTGCCTGGCGCAAGTGCGCACAGCGATGAACTGGGACGAGAAAAGGCGCCGTCCGAAAGGAGCCGGAGCGAAACGTCGAGGCATCGGTATGGGTGCTGCGATACACGTGAGTGGAAATCGAGCAATGGGTAACTGGGACGGCTCCACGATTGCGCTTAAGATTAATCCGGACGGCCGAGTGATGCTGTACACAGGCGAGGCCGACATCGGACAAGGCGCCAACACAATGCTGGCCCAAATATGTTCGCATGAGTTGTCGATTCCCATCGACCACGTCACTGTGATGCCGCTCGATACGGACTCCTCGCCATACGGGCTCGGTTCAGTCGCTTCGCGAGTCACAGTCAACGGCGGCATGGCAGCAATAAAAGCCTCGAAAGAGGCCTTAGGCAAACTACTTGCCCTGGCAGCGGACAAACTGGGCGTGCCGGAAAGCGAGCTGACGTTCGAAAACGGCGAGGTCTTTAGTGAGTCGGCAGGTACGACCGGCGCCGAACGGGCGCGGATCTCGTATGGCGACTTGGCCCGGATGCACATCTACCGCCATGGCGGTGAGGGGCTGCAGGTTACCTCAACTTATGACCCTCCGACTGTGATGGCGAACTCGCAGCAGTACGGTAACGTCGCGCCTGCCTATTCGTTCGCCGCGCAAGGCGTCGAGGTCGAAGTGGACATTGAGACCGGCAAGGTTTCGATCGTCGACACCTACATTTCTGATGACTGCGGCAAAGCGCTAAACCCGCTTGCCGTGCACGGCCAGAGCTGTGGGGCCGTGACTCAGGGGATCGGCTGGACCCTGTATGAACAATTGCACTACCAAGATTGCCGTCTTATGAACGGAAATTTTGCTGATTACACAATGCCGACCGCGGATTCAATTCCTGAGATTCGCTCAGGGATCGTGGAATCAAATGATCCAAATGGTCCCTACGGTGCAAAAGGGGCAAGCGAGACGGCGATCGTTCCTGGTGCCGGTGCCATAGCGAACGCGGTGTATGACGCCGTTGGGGTCCGCATCAACAGTTTACCTATCACGCCAGAGAAAGTCCTTGCAGGGCTCGCTGAACTGGCGAAACTCAAAGTGATCGAGACGGAGCCGGAACATGCGGGAATTTGAGTACCTAGAACCCGCGTCGGTTCAAGAGGCATGCCACATGCTGGCCGATCACCAAGACGATTGTCGGATGATCGCCGGCGGAACAGCGCTGATGCTAGCTATGCGCCAGAGAATGCTAAGTCCCGCATACCTCATCTCTCTTGGGCGGCTTCGTAAGCTTAGGGGTATATCGTACGACCCCCAGGCCGGACTGCGCGTGGGCGCATTGTCGCTGCATGCAGATATCGCGAACTCGAAGCTGGTTCGGGAGAAATACCCAATGCTTTCGGACATGGCTAGTCATGTCGCAAATCCGCAGGTGCGCAACCAGGGAACAATCGGGGGCAACTTATGTTATGCAGATCCAGCGACCGACCCACCAAGTTGCTTAATGGCCCTTGATGCTCGCATTCTGTTGGAGGGCGTCGGCAGGCAGAGAGAAGTCACGGTCGAAGAGTTTCTCGTCGACTACTATACGACTGCACTGGAGCCGGATGAGGTCGTTACAGAGATCCGTATTCCCCCGGTGAAGTTTGCCGCTGGTCGCCATGTGCGGTTTTTGCGTACTGCAGCTGAGCATCGACCGCTCGTGAACGTCGCCATCACTGTCGCAAAGGAGGGAAACCTCTGTCGAGACAGCAGGGTTGTGGTCGGGGCGTCGACACCTGTGCCAACGCGAGGCGTGCGTTGTGAAGCCTTTCTCGAGGGTAAGCCATTCAATGCTGAAGTTGCCGCCGAAGCCGCTGATATCCTTGCCAGCGAAATTCAGCCGATATCTGACATGCGAGGAGCGGGCGACTACCGCCGGCAAATGATCAATGTAATTAGCCGCCGTTCGCTTGAGGGCCTTTTTGAGACTTTAGACGTGACGGAGTCAGTGAACTAGTGAAAACAAAATCGATTGAACTGATAGTGAATGGCCAAACCCACACTGTCGAAACGACAACTCGGCGGCTGCTCTCCGACCTCCTCCGCGACGACTTACATTTGACAGGCACCAAGCGTGGATGCGAGACGGGCGTCTGCGGAGCATGTACGGTCCTGGTGGATGGGGAGGCTGTGAAGTCCTGTTTGAACCTGGCTGTCCAGGCCCACGGCCGTGAGGTCACAACGGTAGAGGGGCTCGCTCAAGACGGTGTGCTCCATCCGCTGCAGGAGGCTTTTATGGAGCACGGCGGGCTTCAATGCGGATATTGCACACCTGGCTTCCTGATGACGGCGTGCGCGATGCTGAACGACAATCCCAACCCCACAGAGGAGCAAGTAAGAGATGGGTTGAACGGGAACCTGTGTCGCTGTACCGGTTATGTCGGAATTGTAGAATCAATATTGGCTGCAGCGGAGAAAATGCGTGGACTTTGAAAAACGGGTTGTCGTTGATGCACCGATTACGGAAGTGTGGGGCCTTCTGCTTGACCCGCAGGTAATGGCGGGATGCGTCCCGGGTACGGAGTCGGTCGAAGTACTGAGTGACACTGAATACTTGGCGACGGTTAAAGTAAAGATCTCGTTCATCTCTGCGAGATTTACTACACGGACTACAGTGTTGGAGACGAGGCCACCGTACTACCTCAAGAGCGAGGGTACTGGAGAGGACTCGAAGGTGGGGAGCTCGCTTAAGCAATCTAGCGAACTGACGCTTGCGGAGTTGCCCGACGAGCGCACCGAAGTGACGATGAAGATAAAGGTCGAAGTCTTTGGACGCCTGGGCAGCTTTGGTTTAACTGTCATGAAGACAAAGGCGGACCGGATGTGGGAAGAGTTCGGTGCGAACCTGAACGCACGTGCGCGGGCGGGGAAAGCGGCGGCCATTGACGTGCCACCGGCGGCTGCAATGACCACCGAGGGTGACCGGTTGTCCCCAAAAGCAGGTGGTAGTTCGTCGACGCGGGATCGCGCCGAAGTCCCTGTTGTTCCAGAAGGGGGCTTATCGACACGTCCGACTACTGTAAGCGGTGTGGAAAAAGCTTCTTGGTGGACGCGATTGATGCCTGGTGCGCGCACGAATGGCGACCTGCAAGCCTTGCAAAGGCTGTCTACCGACATCTATATTGAAGTGCAGAAAGAAGGCACCACCGTTAGAGTGCTTTGGCCCGCGCAGGATTCGCGTGACTGCGTCGCCTGGCTAAAAGACTATTTGAAGTAGCATAGCCATTCCGATACCGATGTCCGCCAGAGAGGTTAGGCTGACGGCAGTGTCGCTGTCCGCGACGCGCAGCTGTGACGGCTTCAGCACAGGTAAGACAGCGCGCGACGCGTCGGTTGGCGATGATCAAAATAGTCGTGACTGCGCCGGCGACGCTCCTAGGCTTGGCATCATTAGATGCTGAGGTCGCTATGCTCTGTTTTTCGCGCGTAATATCCCGATCTGCGACGCTTTGCTCCGGTCGTGTGGGTTGGGATGCCGTGTCTCGGGTGTTGCCGTTAACCGAAAACATGGGCGCGAACCTATCCTTCTGATCCCTCGCGTCCTGATAAGCGACTATATTCGAACATATCGATGCTTACCCCGGCGACCCGATCCTGTCGCTGAACGAAAACTTCCAGAAAGATCCGCGCACCAATAAGGTCAACCTGAGCATCGGCATTTACTTTGACGACGAAGGCCGTCTGCCTGTGATGCAGGCCGTGCGCGAGGCGGAACTGTCGATCCTGAAAGACCTCGGTCCAAAGCCGTATTTGCCGATGGCCGGTTTTGCGCATTATCGCGGCGCCGTGCAGGCGCTCGTGTTCGGCAACGACAGCCCGGCGCGCGCCGATGGCCGCATCGCGAGCGTGCAGACGCTCGGCGGATCGGGCGCGCTGAAGGTCGGCGCGGATTTCATCAAGCGCCACTTTCCGAAGTCGCAAATGTGGGTGAGCGATCCGACGTGGGAACCATCGTTTCATCTTCGAGCGCGTGGGTTTCGAAGTGAACACGTATCCGTATTACGACGAAGCCACCGGCGGACTGCGCTTCGATGCGATGCTCGACGCCATCGACAAGCTGCCCGCGAAGAGCGTCGTGCTGCTGCACGCGTGCTGCCATAACCCGACGGGCGTCGATCTCGATCAGGCGCATTGGGTGAAGATCATCGACGTGCTGCAAAAGCGCGATCTGCTGCCGTTCGTCGATATGGCGTATCAGGGCTTCGGTTCCGGTCTCGACGACGACACGTTCGCCGTGCGCGAACTCGCGCGCCGTGGCGTGCCGGCGTGCATCGCCAATTCGTTCTCGAAGAATTACTCGCTGTACGGCGAGCGCTGCGGCGGCCTGCACGTCATTTGCGACGATGCCGCCGAAGCCGATCGCGTGCTCGGCCAGCTGACGAGCGCGGTGCGCGCGAACTACAGCAATCCGCCGACGCACGGCGCGAAGATCGTCACGCATGTGCTGAACACGCCCGGACTGAAACAGTCGTGGGAAAAGGAACTCGCGTCGATGTGCCAGCGCATCGCGCGTATGCGTCAGGCGATCCACGACGGACTGAAGGATCACGTTCGCGGCGAAATGCTCACGCGTTACATCAAGCAGCGCGGCATGTTCACGTATACGGGCCTGGTCGCGGATCAGGCCGACCGGCTCAAGGAGGAATTCGGCGTGTACATTCTGCGCTCGGGCCGCATGTGCGTCGCGGGCCTGAACGACAGCAACGTGCAGATCGTCGCCGATGCCATCGGCAAGGTGTTGGCCTCAAGGTAAGCCACTATATCGCGAGATAGGACAGCACTTTTCGGCCGCAGTTCGCCATCGCTCTGTGTAGCGGCCTTCCTGTCGATCAGCCCTACAGCTATGGTCATTCACCTCGAGCACCATAATTTGATGATTCTATCGTTCGCGCGACTCTTCACGGCGTTGGGCTTCTCTTTCCAATTGGCCAAGCGACAAAAAGTGAGCAAGGAAACATAATGGCGACCCCCATGGCAGAAAACGGCGGAACAATGAGTCGATTCGCCACGTACTATAGGCCGTTAATGTCCTTGTGGCTGGTTTAATCTAATCCGGAAGGAGGTGTAGTTGAACCAGTCGACGAGCCACCTTCTCATGGAAGCCGTCACACCGACGATTTTCATAGTAGCCATCTCGTCGGAGGTACTACCGATCCAGACTGTCAGAAGAGAATCGGGTTACTTTCCTTTTGTTGCATAGTACGCGCCAAACGAACCTGACGCAGACCCTGTTACCGCGGCGATGATTGCAACCGGAACAAGGAAAGGGGGTGGTACTTTGCCGACAACCTGGAACGCTCCTGCCAAAGCACCAGCTAGGTCAGTGGCTACTATGGTCTCGGCCTGCGTGACTTCGGGATCTTTTAGGTTCTTCCGTACTGCTTTGATACTCAGCGAAGCTATATTCTTAAGCGCTGTCGCCACGTTATCCGAATCTTGCTTCGCGTCTTTCGCCAGTTCTGATATATTCTTGCTTAAATTGTCAAAACTGGACGAAGTGAAAATAACTTCAATAGTTTCGTGTAGGCTTTGAATCTCGTCTTTGTGAATGACATTTGCCGAAACTAGATTATCTGCCAACTTGTGGAGCGAACTCCGTGACGCAGGGTTAACGAATCCTCCCAGAACTTCCCTTATCGCGTCTAACCCTATTTCATGGTTATATCCAGCTCGATTTGCATCAGCTAAGGGCCCTAATTCGAAAACCGGCTTCTTAGCCTCCTCCGAGAAAGCGTCCGAAAGCATAAAAGGCGTAGTAAGTGAAGCAGCGAGAAGGCTTCGTCTCAATCTTTTCGCTTCAGGCATTTGCAGCTCCGATGCTATTGTGAGTGTGCTCTGTTGCTACCCGATTCTGGTCTTCGGATTTGACCCACGTCCGGCGAACTCAGATGTTGTGCGCCGACGCCTCGTGGTGGACCCGCGAAGTGCTGACAAGAGTCACTTGAGTGTAGTGCGCGTTTGTCGGAATGCAACCTGAGTTTGCCGCACAAGCCTCAATGTCTGGCTCTGCCGAAGGAACGGTTCCGTACCACGCAATCGCGCTGCCCGCGTTCTTGGCGGCCGCACATTCTTAATCCTTAACGCCCAGATGTCGTGCGGTGTGCGGAAAAGCGACGCACTAGAGCGGCACCGGTTCGGAGGCATTCGGGCGCCTGTGAGCCTCCGCAAGGCTTCCGAATAACGCGCGGCGGACTCGCAGTACAGTTCGCGTTCAAACGGCACTGCGGACGCCAGTACCCGCGAATGCGTTGCGCGAGCGCAACATGCGACCAAGTGTGATTATCGGCCTACATTCCCGCGTCGCGCCGGTGTCCTTGCGTAAAAGCTCGACGACTGATCGCGCAGGCCATCCTTTGTTCCTGACTTTCCCTAGGTTGGACGACCTGCAACCTCTTCGAATGCTCTGGTGGTTGCCACTACCTTTTCTGCGCCTAAGAATGCTCCGAAACGCACAACACATTGACCATGATGGTCGAGCCCGGCGTGTATTAGTCGGTTCTCATTGTCGCAGGGCGGGCAGACGCGAGAAATAGTCCGACACTGCCAACATGCGCGATGCGTTCGGAGCCGCCAGATAAGGATTACTAACGTAGGCACACTGAAACAATGAAAAGTCCATCCTATTTCGGCATCGCACTTGCCTCCCTGACCCTGATGTCGACAACCGCTATGGCCCAATCATCCGTGACGTTATACGGGATGATGGACCTTGGGGTTCAGTACCTCACGCACACGAACTCGAATCGCGACAGTACCGTTGGGCTCCAGTCAGGAAACACGTATCCGTCCAACTGGGGGTTAATCGGTCGAGAGGACCTCGGCGGAGGGTACTCGGCAATCTTTAGGCTTGAGAATGGCGTCAACCTCGCTAACGGCGCTCAGCAAAGCCCTACGTCGTTCTTCAATCGGAACGCGTACGTCGGAATCGATTCCCCATATGGGACACTGACGCTCGGAAGACAATATAAGATCATGTTCGACATGACCGTGTATTACGACCCGATGTTCATGGCTCAATACTCGTTGCTCTCTGCAGGGTTGATCCCACAAACCAGTGGCGTAGCCAACGCAGTGAAATACAAGTCGCCGACGGTGGCCGGCCTCAGTGGCGAAGCAGCTTACTCATTTGGCCAACAGCAACCCGGCCACATGGCAGCGGGTACGTACATGGCTCTGGGACTAGACTACCAAATCAGGTCGTTCTCGACACGGGTCGTCTACGAGCAGACCCGCGGTAGCTTCGCTACGCCCGTCGACACATCGTCTCAAATCGATAAACGCTTCAGCGCCGCCGCCAAGCTTCGCGTTGGTACGGCAACTTTGTTCGCGGGCTTCCTCAACGTAAACGGTGATTTACATCTCTCGCCGGTCGGGAACATGTATTGGGGCGGCGCCTTCTATCAGGCTACGCCCACAATTGGCCTGTCCGCGTCAGTAGAACACTACCAAACTCGACAAGGCTTAGGCAATCCAAACTGGTTCATCCTCGAAGGCACCTACAATCTGTCTAAGCGAACGTCTCTCTACGCCTTCGCAGGGTATCTAGACGTAAATGGTGGACAGCATTTCACGCTTAACTACCTCGACGCGACGTCGCCAGGAAATCTGAACCAGACCGGTGTCATCCTAGGCATTCGTCACCAGTTCTAGGTAGACGCGAATTGCGCGTGCCCAACCGTTCTCCCCACAATACGAGGTCAAGATGAACAAAACACTCACCCTGATAATTCCTGCGCTGATATGCTTCGTCCTCTCGTCGAACTCCGCATTCGCTCAAGAAACCTCACCCCCGAACGTACCGGCCTCGACGTCCAAAACTGCCGATCGCGCCTTGGCTAAATCCGTGAGGCGCGCGCTGGGAAGAGTAAAGGGGCTCGATCCGACGAGAGTCTACGTCCGAGCGAAATCTGGCTCTGTGACATTGTCCGGCACCGTGCGTGATCAAGCGCAGATCGAATTAGCCGAGAGTACCGCGAAATCCGTCGCCGGAGTCTCATCTGTTAGCAACAAGATGACAATCTTCAACGAAGGTGGCAAGTAGTCCTTCGATGGGGTCCTCAAAGCCGTCTCGGCGTGCTAAGCGCATGCTATTCCTAAGCTAACCGGGCACATTCCGCGGCGAGCAATTATAACTTTCGGGACGGGGAGATGGACCTCATCGAAGCGATGACCATATTCGTGGAGGTTGCAGATACAGAGGGCTTCAATCGAGCGGCAGGAAAGCTAGGCATTTCAAAGTCGGCGGTCACGCGCGCGATCAGTCAGCTTGAAGATCGGTTGAATGTACGGTTGCTACAACGTACAACTCGCCGCGTGTCCCTTACCGAAATCGGCCGCACCTATTTAAATGAGTGCCGCGAAATCCTGAGTCACATCGCCATCACCGAGGCAAACGTTAGCAAGAGAAGCGCCGAGACTAAAGGAGAGATACGCATCGCGGTTTCGACATCCTTTGCTCTAGAGCGGCTTCCGCCGATCATCGCGGGGTATGTCGAGCAGTACCCGGATGTCATTATCCGACTAACGTTGCTTGACCGAGAGATCGACCTCGTAGACGAGGGGTTCGACGTTGCTATAGTGCCAAGCAGGGCCGTCACATCCGAAACGTCGATTGTCAGAATCATTGCGACGTTTTCTAACATTGCCGTCGCGTCACCGGCGTATGTTCGTACCACCGGGTTACGCCTAAACGTACCGCAAGATCTAACGGCGCAGTCGTTCATTGGGCGAATGGTTGATGCGAAAGGAAGAAAGGTCACGTTCGCTGCTCATGACGAAACCCAGACCCTCCACCTAGTCCCGCGTTTTACCGCAAACAATCTTTTGATGGTGCAGCGAATGACCGTCGAAGGGATGGGATTCTCTCTGCTACCTCAGACGCTAATCGAAACGGAGCTAAGGGCAGAGACGTTAGTGCCACTAATGGAAAAATTCGAAGTCTTGGAAGATCAAAGCAACATATGCCTAGCTTATCCCAGCCGAAAGTATCTGCGCGCTGTCACTCGGACGTTTGTTGATTACGTGGTTGGTTGGCCGCTGGCTGGTGGTCAGGCTTAGAAAGAGTGCGGGCTGCACACAGCATATATAAAACGGTCGAACTCGCATCTTCCATGCGTGGCAGGAACGCGGGCGGAGACGAAGATTTCCACGAAGTTTCGGCGCAGTCGCAGCCGACTAGAACGTTGCGTGACAAGGACATAAAGGACGGCCGATACCCAAATCCTAGTGCATTGGTCATTGCATAAGCGTTTGCGGATCCTAACAATAATCTTTCCGCAAGTTGATCTCAGTAAAACTGGTGCAATAGGACGCGCTAGGCACCATAACCTGTTATTGCGGGCGTCTCGCCGATGGAAACGTCGACGCTATTCAACCGTCCCGTCGGTGTGCAACGGGCCGGACGGCGCACAGTTCGACGGCGACCAGTAATCGAATTTATACAAGCTTCGAACATGGACATCTCAGATACGACTACTGACATCAGGACGCAGCACGCGTCCACGGAAACTGTTCTTTCAACTCCTGCGGCGATATCGGCCCGTCTCGAGCGGCTGCCGTTCACACGTTGGCACGCTAAGGTTCTTGGCGCGGTGGGCTTTGTGCATATGACCGACGCGTTCGATGCGTTGACAATCGCATACGTGCTGCCCGTCCTAATCGAGCTGTGGCACCTCTCTCCTGCACAGGCCGGGCTCTTGGTATCCGCCGGGTATGTCGGCCAGACAATTGGTGCACTTGCGTTCAGTGCAGCAGCAGAACGATTCGGGCGTCTACGCTCCCTCAGGTGGGTGATAGTGGTCCTATCTCTATTGAGTCTTGCGTCCGCGTACGCGCCTGGCTATGTAATTTTTCTCATCATCCGCTTTTGCCAGGGCATTGGGTTGGGCGGGGAGTCGCCAGTCTCCGCTACATACATGAACGAGCTCTGCCCTGCGCGGATCCGCGGAAGATTGATCTTCGTTCTTCAGTCGACATTTGGCGTCGGCAACTTGCTTGCAGCCATCTGCGCACTCTCACTAATTCCAGCGTACGGATGGCAGGTGATGTTCTACATCGGAACCGCACCGATTCTGCTTGCTGTGATCCTTCCGCGGATCGCTCCCGAGTCACCGCGCTGGCTTTCGATTAACAACCGGGCAACAGAGGCTGAAATGATCGTTGGGCGGATCGAGAGGTCGCTTCCCGAGCACGTGTTCGCAGCGCTGCCGCCGATGTCGATGAGTGTGGAGCCCCCGCGTGCCCACAAGGAGTCGTTTAGGTCACTGCTATCTTCCGCGTTCGTGCGCCGCACTGTGGTCGTCTGGGCGATGGCGTGTTGCTCTGGGTTGACCACATACGGCATACTGGTTTGGCTCCCCGCGCTGTATCGCACTGTCTACCACCTTCCGCTTGACGTATCGCTGCGATACGGCATGTTCAGCATGGTCGCAACTCTTGCAGGCGCCTTGTCTGGAATCTTCTTGATTGATCGTATCGGCCGAAAGAAGACTTTCTGCTTGGCGTTCACTGCGTCCGCGTTGCCGATGGCGTACTTGGCGCTGAACGGAACGCACAATTCGGCGACGCATGTTGCCGTGCTAGCTTCTGCAAGCATCGCTATGATCGCGATCGTGCAATGCGGGATCTTCGTTTACGCGCCGGAGGTGTATCCGACGCGGGTTAGGGCTCGAGGGGCTGGCGCTGCCGCAGCGCTCACCCGACTTTCTTCGGTAGCTGGTCCACTGGTAATCGGGACACTGCTGACATATTTTCACATTGAGGCAGTGTTCGGCTATCTTGCTGCGGTCGCCGTGACTGGCGCATTGGTCTTTGGCTTGTTCGGCATCGAAACTCGCGGTAAGACGTTGGACGAGATATCTGCCTGATGGCCTGATACTCCGAACTATCGAGCTTTTGCGGAATGCGCGGTAATCCTCAACGACTCTGGGTAGTGCGCCCGCGCGGCGCACTTGCGATAATTATTGCGCCGGGAGGGTTCATGCACAAATCGCGATTTCCTGCCGCCCCAGAACTCGACGAACCCGAGCCGTGCGTTGACTAACGACATCCCGGTGTAGCGTGGACTTCGCTGATGCGAGAGAAGATTGGTGGCTAACAAAGCGACGATCGATGCTCGTTGCGCACGCTAATCAACGGCTTCGTGTGGCAACATGGCGACTGAACCCAAAAAGCGCCAGATATGAAGCGTGAGCCGAGTGAAGCGCCGTCTGGGATAGAGATGTGCTGACTTTCGGCACAAAATAAACTAGCCCACTCGGTGCGACGTGGCGCTCTTGGTGGCACTGCTCATTTTAGATCCCACGAGTGTCGAGCATCTCTGCGAGATCGTCAGATCGCAGGGTCGGTGACAATATGGAAACCTAATTGATGGAGCCTGTGCTGCGATAGACAGTGGCAGTGGAAAGTTAGACCAATAACGACGGAGATGTGGAATCATGGAACGAAGGCACTTCCTAACGAATGTGTCCGTTGGCGCCGTTGCGACTGGCATGTCCTTAGCTGGTCGTGCAAGTGCAGGGCGCCCAGATTCGAGGCCAACATTTGTCTTCGTGCACGGCGCGTGGCACGGAGGTTGGTGTTGGTCAAGTGTTACCAGCTTGCTAGCGCGTCGGGGTGTTCAAGGGATCACTTTGGATCTTCCGGGGCACGGCCTGTCGGCGCAATTCCCTGCTGCGTACGCTCCTGGGGCGTCTAACACTGGAGGTCTGGCAACGGAGATATCGCCGCTCGCCAGTATTTCGCTAGCAGATTACAGGGACCACGTTCTCGCTATTATTAGGGGGTTGGTCTCAGAGGGCCGTGGTCCGGTTGTGCTGGTGGGGCACAGTTTGGGCGGTGTGACGCTAAATGCGGTTGCGGAATCCGAGCCGAGCCTCGTGAAGAGATTGGTTTATCTGACCGCGTTCGTGCCGGTGGCGCAACCAACCGTACTTGATTACTTGCAGCAGCCAAATTTTGCTGGTTCAGGACTCCCGCCGCTGTTTTATGGTGATCCTAGCAAAATAGGCGCGGCACGGATTAATCCGAATGCTGGCGACTCGACATACGTCGCAAGGGTTCGCGACGCGCTCTACTCGGACGTACCTCCAAGCGTTTTGAATGCGACGCTCAATATGTTGACTCCAGATGAGCCGATTAGGGGGTTGTCGGACCCGGCGACGGTGACGCCGGGGCATTGGGGCACCGTACCTCGAACGTTCATTAGGTGCACGAGCGATAACGCGATTCCGCTCGCAGCGCAAGACCAAATGATAGCTGAAGCGAATAGGCTCACGCCGCGCAATCCCTTTAGGGTGGAAACGTTAGACAGCAGCCACTCGTCGTTTCTCTCACGGCCTGCTGAGCTCGCCGATTTGTTGCTTGAGGAGACGCAGTGAACGCGCCCGTATGCTTCCGGGTCTTCGACAATCCTAGTAAGTTTCGATGTGTGCCGCGTTCCTTTTCCAGCTTGCAACTAGCGATCAACGGGAGTTCGTTCAAAGCGATTGTTTCCGTGTTCGCTAGCCGAGGTGAGAAGAAATGGACAGCGTGGATCTCGAAGTCCTGAAGAACAGCGCGCGATGGCTCGAAGAGGGACATCGCGCGCTGCTCGTGACGGTCGTGAAGACATGGGGCTCGTCGCCGAGACCCGAGGGGGCGATGCTCGCCGTGCGTGACGATGGCCACGTCGTCGGTTCGGTGTCGGGCGGGTGCATCGAGGACGATCTCATCAACCGGGCGCGGCAGCGGGGCATCGAGCAGACGAAGCCGGAAGCGGTGAAGTACGGCATCAGCGCGGAAGAGGCGCATCGCTTCGGCTTGCCGTGCGGCGGCACGATCCAGCTCGTGCTGGAGCCGCTGACGACGGAAAGCGGCATCGCGGAATTGTGCGCGGCGGTGGAAAGCGGCAGGCTCGTCGCGCGCACGCTCGACATGGCCACGGGCGCGGCGCGCCTCGAACCGGCGCAGGCCACCGACGGCGTGCTCTTCGACGACGCGCATCTGCTGACGATTCACGGCCCGCGTTACCGGATGCTCGTGGTCGGCGCGGGGCAGTTGTCGCGCTATCTGTGCAGTATCGCGGTCGGGCTGGATTATCAGGTGACCGTGTGCGATCCGCGCGAGGAATACACGGAAGAGTGGAATGTGCCCGGCACAACGATCGTGCGAACCATGCCCGACGACACGGTCATGGAGATGAAGCTCGACGAACGCTGCGCGGTCATCGCCCTCACGCACGATCCGAAGCTCGACGATCTCGCGCTGATGGAGGCGCTGAAAACGCCCGCGTTCTATGTCGGCGCGCTCGGTTCGCGGCGCAACAACGCGGCGCGGCGCGAGCGTCTGAAGGAGTTCGATCTCAGCGAAGCCGAGCTGGCGCGGCTGCATGGGCCGGTGGGCATTTATATCGGCAGCCGGACGCCGCCGGAAATCGCGGTGTCGATTCTCGCGGAAGTCACGGCGGCGAAGAACGGCGTGTTGGTGCACGACCTGCTAAAAATAGAAGCCGCAAAAGCGGGTCGCGAGCGCATAAAGACGTCCCGCAACGAAAGAGAGCCTTACGGCTAACCGTGGTGGAACAGCGGCAGCACCCGAAAAATTCAGCTATCGCGTGGCGCATAATACCGCCTCGCTAGTTACACCTGACGTGCGTTGCCCAGCTCCAGCGCCTAACTTCAGCAAGAATATTGTCTTCTATACAGGAGCACCGGACTTGAGGGGCACACGTGTATCCGGTTTGCGCCGCCGGGGCCGTCTCTACCGTCTTCCGACAAAGGGAACGCATGATGACGGCGACGATCCATTCGATGATCGTGAGCGACGCTGTTACCGTTGCATGCTGTCGGCGTTCTGCATTTTTTGTCTTGCGGTCACCACCGCCTCCATCGCCTTATCGCTTTTCAGGCGGATGCTTGAGACACGGTAGCGCGGCTGCACCTGATTACGGCCAGTCGTATGGCCCTGACTCGTTGCAGCTATCGACCCCCGCACTGTGTATCGCAGAGCCTAAAGCGGCCCCCGCGATCGGTATGGCCCGCCTCGGAACTCGAGAAGGCGTGAACGGGTCTTTAACGACCGCCATCTATTCCACCCGGAGATTGGCCATGGATGGCCCGCTGTGCCGCGGTTTTTATAATTTATAGGCTAAAGAGAGGTCGGGCTTGTAGTCGTACGTGGTCTCGATTTAAGTCCGGGACACCGGTCATCTCATGACGGTCGGCTTATTCGACAAGGCGAAGCAGTGTTTCCCGGGTCCGGAGGAGAA
Organism: Caballeronia sp. NK8; assembly: GCF_018408855.1. Classification (GTDB taxonomy): domain Bacteria; phylum Pseudomonadota; class Gammaproteobacteria; order Burkholderiales; family Burkholderiaceae; genus Caballeronia. The sequence goes on from NZ_AP024328.1 coordinate 78,044, forward strand.
GTTCGTCACGTTTTGAAAAAAAAGCCGACGCTTGGGCGTCGGCGAAAGGGCTCGTTGCGAGCCCCTGAGAGACTTGTACTCCCATGCTTCGTTATCGACCAGCGGCAAATGATTGATATAAAAGCGGGCAAAACGGGTCCTCACAAGTCGTCGCTCTTCTAGCGCCGAAGACCTGAAAGTATTGCATTAGCAAGAAAATCGCATGGCGGTCTAGTAGACGTCGCGCTTCTTGCAAGAATCATTTCAAGCGCAGCCATCTTCGGCAATCCGTGCTGCGAGCCTAGTATCTCGAAGTGCTTGGGGACGGCGCACTGAGCCAGCGGGACCACGGCGAGCCCTGCTTCCGCCATCGACAATAAGCCGAGGAGACTGGGGCTCTCGAACGACGTTCGGTATCTGATGCCTCCGCTTTCAAGGCTGCGAAGCGCGTTCTCCCGCGCAACGCTTCCTGACAAAAAAACGGCGATTGGCAAAGGCCTCTCTCGCCATATTTGCGCTGATGTCGGTACCGCGGCCCATTCCATTGGTTCGAAACGGATGAATTCGCCCGACAGCCCTTTCACACGAGTGGCGCAGACAAGGTCCACTGAACCCTCCTTGACCATAGGAGCTAGCGCAACACTCGGCAACCCAACGACCTGGATTTCGACTTTGGGATAGGTCGCTGAAAACTCCTTCAGAATCGGAGGAAGAAGCGACGAGGCGTACTCATCCGGCACCCCTATGCTTACGCGCCCCGTCACGTCGGGGCGCACGACGGCAGCCCACGCTTCGTCGCGCATGGAAAGCATTCGACGAGCATACGCGAGCAGGATCTCGCCATCCTGTGTTGGTACCACGCTTCGCGGCTTGCGGACGAAGAGCGACTTGCAAAGCGCCATTTCAAGCGCCTTAACTTGCATGCTGACAGCTGATTGTGATCGGCTCACCGCCTTCGCAGCACGGCTAATACTGCCAGTGTCCGCCACAGCGACGATCATCGCCATTACGTCGAAGTCCAGTGTTCTTGGGCACATGGACCTGACCGTGCGACGGTTTTCGTTCATACAGCTGCCTCTTGGGATCGATGGAACGGCTCCTCCGCGCGGCAGACAAGCGCATGAGTGAAACTTGGGCTGAATCCGTCACGCGACTTTCACATCTTGTTATGTTTGCTCAGAATGCGCGAGAAGTAGTTACGATCGATGGAGCATTTTTAGACGCTAGGCACCTTTCGACTTACCTTCAGGCCTAGGACCAACTGGGGGTCTTTAGGTCAATGGGTGTAGTGCGACCAGCAAAGCCGGCGCGTAGGACATTGGGTGCGTGACTGCGATCGCTCACCCGCTTTTGTTGCTTATATGCTCCGTATACGTTATGGGAACCAGAGCGCGCTTAAGCATCATTTCGAGCTGTCGCTAGCGACAAATCACATCGAGCATCGCGGACGCTAGCAAACAACGCTGTGGGAAGCGTCATCATAATCTGGTCCGCGCGAAGCCCGACCGCCGTGAGCGATGCAGCCCCTCATCGGACCGCCAGAAGGGATGTCATCACTCGCGTGCAGTTCGACCGACCAGCTGGCCAGTGCGGTTAGAACGAGCAAATCATCTTACCGAGATCCGGAAGCACTCGTGCCGTCGGTCACAGGGCCGTACTGTGAATCAATGGAACGCTCGGCGGCTACCTTGCGCTCAGCGGCTTGCAAGTTGAGCGGATAGTCTGCGCCTGAACTGCGCGACGGATTGTACCCGGCCTTTTCCAGCGCGACGAGCTCCGCCTTGAGCTGAGCCCTCGTGACCGGTGTTGCGTTCTGTGCTGTTGCCATCCCTGACGACGCCAACGCGACCACAGCCATTGCGACCGTCACGACATTATTGAACCGTTTCATATCTCACCTTTCGAAGTTTGAGCAACGCCGTCTTTTCTGGGCGGTGCAAGTGGTATGGAAGAAGTTTAAGAGGAGGGGTGAGAGGAGAGAAGCCCACAGCTGGGGGACAGTTTGTCCCCGAAATGGCAACAATGAGCGTGAAGAGAGATCGATCAGCAGCTGCGCGCCTAGGGATGAGAGTCGCTGTACGGAGGTGCGTGTACGAGCCTCGCGGAAAGTGCGGCTGATCCCGGAAAAGATATCGATTGGACGATACCGTATCAACACGGTGGCTGATAGTTGAGTTGCCACAAATATCAAAGTAGCTGGAACGCCCCAACCGCCGGTCCTAGCCGCAGGCGATACCATATATCGCCGCTATGGGGTAAGGACAAAGACCGTAAGATTTTGTGGAACGATTTCGGTTGTGCCGGGTCGGCGTCAACCATTCGTCAGCTTAAAATTTCCACACGATTCGCGATCCCAACCGCGCTTTTCCTATTGGAAATGGGCGGGCCGAAGGCATGTCCGCAAGGGCGGTACGCGCTCCAAGTCGTTTAAAACTTGTGTTTGAGGAAAGCAAATCTATAACGCGTTAGCGAGCTTGATTTTTATCGACTCGTGCTTGTTACCGCTCGAGAACTGACTAAAAGGTGTCCACAATGCTAAGAAGCAGGCTCTGTTGGGTCGCATTACTCTTGGTTCTGCAGGCCTGTCAGACTCCTCCACTTCCCGAGAGCGCAGGCGAACGAAACTCTAGATTCACCTATATACCGATTGATCCGTTGCCGACCTCAGCGAGCTTGGGGGATAGTTGCCCAGACGGCTATTCAGTCGAACCATATATGGATCTATTTCCAGACCAAGCGGTGCGGATAGCGATTGCATCGTTCGACGTGCAAGGGAATTTGTCGATTGGTCCAGCAGCAAAGTTCGGGACGGAAAACAATATCTATCAGGTCACCATGGACTTCATTTCGGTAGACACTAAGAACGCAACTGTGTTTGTCGAAGGTATTTTCGGCAACTGGGGGAGGGGCAGCCCCGTCCGGTGTAGCTAAGCCGGCTTACAAAATCACAAAGGACCCGGATAATCCGGCTTGGGCAAGCTACGATAAGAACAAAAGTTACCCTAAGAGGCGCTAACAAAATGACGTTCGCAGTTGTCGCCAGCATATGATGCAGCAAGCGATTTTCATGAAGGCTTCGTGGATAAACGCGAGCCGTTCGAAGCGGATGCGCAGTCGGCGGAAGTTGTGAAGCCACGAAATGGTCCGCTCCACGACCCAGCGTGTTTTACCCAATCCGCTGCCGTGAGGCTGGCCGCGCCGAGCAATTTCCGTGGCAATGCCCGCTGCGTGCAACGGACGTCGATGTTTGTCGTGGTCGTAGCCTCTGTCGCCTTGAACGACCCGAGGCTTCGATAGTGGTCTGCCAGGCTTGCCGCTGATGGGCGGAATAGCCTCGACCAGTGCTTGAAGTTGAGTGACGTCGTTGCGGTTGGCGCCGGTCAGTATCACCGCGAGCGGAATGCCCTGCGCTTCGGTGAGGAGGTGGTGCTTTGAACCGGGTCGCGCGCGATCTGTGGGATTCGGTCCCGTTTTTGACCCGCGCCCATAGCACGGATTGAAGAGGAGTCGACGATGACTCGAGACCAGTCGATTTGGTCGGCGGCCCGAAGCCGCGTAAGGAGCAACTCGTGCAACTCGTCCCAGACGCCTGCCTCCTGCCAGTCACGCAGGCGACGCCAGCAACTCATGCCACTGCCGCAACCCATCTCGCGAGGAAGAAGGTCCCAGCGCAGGCCAGTCTGCAAGACGAAGAGGATGCCTGTGAGCACCGCACGATTGTCGAGCGGTTTGCGCCCTGGGTAACGGTGGCGTCGTAGTTTTGGAGGGGGCAGTAACGGTTCGATGAGTGCCCAGAGTTCGTCGTCGAGTATAGGTTTAGCCATGTTCCTTTCATCGCCGAAACAATGAACAGGTTAACAGCATTCATCGAGGGTTAGCAGCCCCTTTTCTTCATTTTGTTAAGGGTTCTAAATCAAACTTGGGAGAACCGGTTGCGGTCCCTGTTTACGTCGGTGTCGGGTTGCGACTGATTGCAACCGTTCGCGTGCTTAAAGGCACTGTCAATCTTTCTAGTCTTTCGTCGATAACAGCGGGCGTCGAATCCGGAAAAGCGACTGGTTCGCTAGTGGTACAGACGCTGGGGGTCTCTGGCTCAAAGATTTCGGCTATGCTCCCAATGCCGAGCGAGCTGAATCAGACAACAATACAAAATGCAATTTTGGCGCTCGGGTCTATTAAAGCATTGTTATTCGATCCGACTACACACGTCGTACCGCGCGTCGTCGGAATCTACACCCCTATTGGCGGTGGGGAGGCTACCGTTAACCAGATAGTCTCAATCTTGGCTGAGGACAAACTAGTTGTCGAGGGCGAGTGCATACAAAACGACGTGACGGCTCGACAGGCGGAGGCTGCGTCCTCACCGGCCGGAGCGGTAAAGCCTCCCATAAAAAGCACGCCGGCTAAACGCACGATGCCTCGCTAGATTGTTTCACCAGCGTGACTACGGAGATTCGTTTTCCTCAACCGAGGACAACCGGATCTGAGAACGGCGCCATCAATCAGTCAGAATGTCACCGAATGTCGACTTCGTCACCTGTGCTTTTTTTCGGCAACCGGAATCGGACGACGTGTCATGCCTATGAGGTTCGTGTGGGCTGCTTGCCTAGCAAAGATGATTGCGCAGGATGTCGGGGGGTGTGTGTGCTGTAGGCGGAAGCTGATTGGCCCTTGTTGGTGAACGACATGATTACCTGTATAGTTGTAACAAGACGCTCCGGTTCTACACTAGGCTTGTACGGCACCAACCAGATTACCTGCTGAACCGATACGGCGACGAGAGCACTAAATTCCAAATATTTTCAGACGGCAGGGCAGTGAACGCATAAACCTTTGAGAAGTACGTTCCTGCCTGCCGCCCAAATTGATACCGAGAGATGCGGTTGGCATGGCTTTGATATTGGATAGACGCCAAAAGGGCGACCCTGGGGTTCACGTAATTCTCATCGGCGTCGGAACCTTTGCCAATGCCAGGGCTGCAGACCTCTTGGGGGACGATGCACCGAAGGGCGGCTTCGCCGACCTGGAGACACCGCTTCACTCAGTTGAGGCGTTCGCGGGGTGGCTGCAGACGGAGCTAGACGTGGCTGACACGCCACTCCAAACACTACGAGTTCTGGCGTCCTCTGCAAGCCGCACTTCTCGCCTCGGCGTCACGTCGCCAACGTTTAAAAACATTGCGGACGAGGTTGGCGAGTGGTCTGACGATGTCGACTCCCATGAGGACAACCTAGCCATTTTCTATTTTTGCGGTCATGGACTGCTTATTGGGGAGACACAGCTTCTCCTGGCGGAGGACTTTGGCTCGAATCGCCGCGCGCCATTCGAGGATTCTATTGAGCCGGAACTGCTGGCAAACGCCATGCGGCAAATGCAGGGACGCCGGCAGCTTTTCCTTATCGATGCCTGTAGTACAGAGGTCCCGTTTTCGCGGCGCTATGCGAATGTGCGCTCGAGGACCATCGTGCAAGAGGCGCAAAATCAAAACCTGGCCAAGTCGGAGCAGTGCCTCATTCGCGCAAGCAAGCTGGGAAGCCGTGCATTTGGTTCCGCAACTGGCCCTTCCGTGTTTATGGATGCATTCCTACGAGCGATGAAGGGCGCGGGCGCCGTGTCGGCGCAAAGACGGCGGTGGGTGATCCATACTGATATGCTGAAGTTGGCGCTTTCATGGCTCATGCAGTTGCGGCCCGAAGGCCAAGGCCAGGAGGTTTCCTTCGGAGGTGGCACTTTATCGAGTAATGTCTCATTCCACATGCTATCAGGTGACCCGTTGGTGCCTGTCCGCGTACTTTGCGAGCCAAGAGAGCTTGAGGCAGTGAGCGCATTGCACGTGGACAGTGCTCAGCACAGCGCCGCTGGCAATTGGCCAGAAAGCTTCGACATTGAACGCCGCGCCCATGATTTCGAGGCGATAGAGACGACTGCCGAAGGTGCGAAGGTTCATGGCCAGGTGCTACAAGAGGTAATTGCTCCGCCATTCGTGAACGTGTATATACCGTGTTAGGAGCAAACTCGTGAGTACGGTGGTTCATTTCGATTTCGGCGCAGGTCAACCGCGCGGCACCAGACTGCCCCGGGTCGCACTAGCGGACGTGTTCGAACTTTATGGCGGTAACGCTGACGAGCGACTTGTTGCCGGAAGTGTTGTCATCGATCTTGATTTGCGCGAAGGTAGGGCGCCCACTCGAGTTAATGTCAATCCGGGCGCTTTCCTAGTTCGCATTCGGACCCCCGACGGCCGACTATTGATGCGACAGGTTCATGTCGAGCGCAGTCGCGACCCCGCACTCGTTTTTTTGCCGAAGCAGCGAGCCCCAAGGCCGAAGAAACAACAGAAGGCGGTCGATGACTTGGTTGTTATACGCTCCGCCCCGCCCGATGCACTTTTCGGCGAGGACCACTTCAGGAAGCCGGCAGTTCCTCGGGACTGGTGGTCTGCACTGTCGATGGCGAACACGACTGAGCCGGTAACCATCTCAAACCTGCCAGGATTTCACGCTAGTGAATTAGTAGAGCCTCGGTACGACTACATGGGCATCGCGCGACTTCAGGCAGAGCCTGTTGAAGAACTGCTGTCTTTGGATGGGCCGGCGCATGACGTTACGGCGAGGCTTGTCGGCGACATCGCTGCTGTGCAAGGCGCGAAATTACGCGGCAATCGAGAGTCGCCGTTTGCCAAATGGAAATTGCCGGTGCGCAATCGTGAACTGATAGGGAAAAGGTCTGATGAAGGAAAGGGGGCACGATATTTTTCTCTATCTTATCGCGCTGAGGGGCGGCTTACCCCCCTTCAAGTTGCATGTGTCCCGGGTAGGTGGGAGAAGCGAGATGGAAAGCTTGCAGACGTCTACGCGAACCACTATGAGCGTGACATCGGCGTTGCGTCGACCCGAACTCTCCGCGTCGAAGTTGATGACCCGGACCTTGGCGGCCTCTTAGACTTTCTGCAACAGGGAGATTTGAGCGGTTCAACTCGAATGCTGAATAACGCGACCGAGCTCCTCTATCGAAAATGGCAAAATCCGTACGCATCTGCTGCGGCAGGTTACGTGCTTGTGCAAGCGGGCCAATGGCAAGGGGAGAATGTGAACTGGACGCAATGGGTGCTCAACCTGGCGCACCGGTATCCGAGCCTAACGGACGGTGCAATTTTGTTCACGACATTGCTGCTGCAAGGTCGGTCCGACACCTTGAAAAACCTGAATTACGAGGGAGGAAGCAAAAATCGTTTCAGAACTGCCATAAGCGCCGCGTTCGAGGCCGTCCGTAGAGGTCCTCCTCTTTATCGCCACGGACTAAAAATGATGGCGACTAACCTTGCAATTCTTGAAGGTGAAGCGACCGGAGACCGTAAAACCTACCTTCAGCTTCGGTCTGCAAGCAAGTACATTCGAGAACTCTCGATGCGCGTTGATCCCAGCCAACCATTCTGTGTGTTCGATGTCAGCACTGACTAGCGCTGTTGAGAGGTCGCAGCCTTGGGTGGAAGTCCACGCGTTAGCAGCCGAGCATGGCGACTGCATCGTGCTGAGCTACGGCGATGGTGACGCTCATTTCCGCCTAGTGGTGGATGCAGGAGTGGCCTCCACCTCGGACCGACTGCGGTGCGTGCTCGACGAAAGCGCCGATGCGATTTGCGAGCTCCTAGTTGTTACCCATATCGACCTCGACCACATCGGAGGAACGCTTTCGTTGCTCGCGGACAGGTCTATTGCCACTCGCTTCAATGATATATGGTTCAACGGACGGCAGCACCTGGAAGTGGGACGCGAATCAATGGGAGTTTCGGAGGGCAAGCGACTAGCGGAATTGCTTGATTGCGAAGACACCTCCTGGAATGCGGCGTTCGGTGGGAATGCTGTTTGCCTATCGGCTGGTGACGTTCCGGTGCGTAAGACGCTACCAATCTCCAAAGCTGCTATCACCATTCTTTCGCCCTCGATGAAGGGACTTGCCGACCTGAGGCGCCTCTGGGACATATGGGAGGAGCGTCAGAAACAAATGGCAGGAAGGCCCATCAACGCAGACGGGGTAACAGCTGGACAGGACGCACAAGACATCGAGATTCTAAGTGTCGCGCCGCTTAGCATTACGGATTTGGCAGACACAAAGACTAGGACAGATAGCTCGGTCACGAACGGCAGCTCCATCGCTTTCATCTTCGACTATGGTGGGTTCCGGATCTTACTGGGCGGGGATGCGCATGCCAGTGTGCTGCTCAAGGCGGTCACGAAGCTCCCGGCAGAGATGTTAAACCTTGATGTGTTCAAGCTTCCTCACCACGGGAGCGCAGCCAACCTGACTAAACAGCTTGCGATGAAGCTGCCGGCTCGAAAGTACTTGCTGACAACGGACGGCGAGCGCCACGACACCCACCCCAATGACGTCGCGATCGCACGCGCCTTAACCGTCACGCCTGACGCCGAGCTGCTATTCAACTATCCGAATAAGGCATATGAGCGTTGGGCGAACAGACCTTCTGAAAGTGGCTATCCGTTCAAGGTGCGGGCCGGGGGCGGCGACGAGGGTATCCGTTTCCGCCTTGAGTGGGCTGGCCAGGGTGCCCGGTAAGACGGCGGCTCGTCGAGGAGTGAGCTTACGACCCGTACCCGAAGGAAGTTTGCTAGGGGTCGCCTCGACCGTCGATGTCTGCTTCCCCCTCGCTTGTAGTGGCACCCCTGGCGCGTCCCGTGTGGGCATTGTTCGGTCGTTCAGTGCATGCTTGGGTCGAGAAAAAGTGAAGAAGACCGGAGCCCGCTAGTTTACCCGATTTACCGATAAAGACAGCTAGCTTCCGCGTTTGCCTGCATGCCCAAGTTGCGCAGGGAGCAGGAAGATGCGTATGCGAACAGGCACCGACATCGACGTTCGCCCGTCGCCGCGACCTTTGGGCCGAGCGAATAATCTGGCCCGTTGGCCGGCTTTGGCCTTACAAAGCCATTGCCGTTCGCAACTCGAGGCCGCTGTCGGGCGTTGACGTTGACGTGGATTTCTCAACGGTCCTGAAGACCGCGACCGCTTCACTTAACCGTCCGGCTTCGTCTTCCATAGCGCCGGCGGCCGCCGCTGCCTGTTCGACGAGCGCAGCATTCTGCTGCGTGACTTCGTCCATTTGCGAGATGGCCTGGTTCAGCTGTTCAATACCGCGGCTTTGTTCATTTGACGCCGATGCGATCTCGCCCATAATATCCGTCACGCGCTGAATGGCAGTCCCAACCCGTTTCATCGTTTCGCCGGCATTTCTTACTAACCCGGCCCCCACCTGCACCCGGCCCCCGGACGTTTCAATCAATACCTTGATCTCTCTAGCTGCAGCGGAAGAACGTTGGGCAAGATTGCGTACTTCGCCGGCCACCACGGCGAATCCGCGGCCCTCGTCGCCAGCTCGCGCCGCTTCGACCGCGGCATTCAGTGCCAGTATGTTGGTTTGAAATGCGATGCCTTCGATGATCTCGATGATGTTGCCGATTTTCAGGGAACTGTCTTCGATCTCCGTCATCGTCTCCATTACGTGATCCACTATGGCGCTTCCCTGATTGGCCACGACTCTTGCGTCGTCAGCTAAACCGCTCGCCTCCATTGCGTTTTCCGCGTTTTGCTTCACGGTGGCCGTCAGCTGTTCCATGCTGGCGGCAGTCTCTTCGAGCGACGCCGCCTGCTGCTCGGTTCGTGACGACAGGTTCGTATTACCTGCGGCAATCTCTTTGCTGGCGCTGAAAATGGTTTCACTGCTAGTCCTGACAGTGGCTACGGTAGAGGCCAATCTGTGCTTCATGGCAGCGACGCCGGCGAGCAATTGACCCATCTCGTCTTGCGAATTGATGGTTACCGTTTGTGATAGGTCGCCCTCGGAAATGTGGGTGAAGTGCTCTAGCGCCTTAGCTAGCGGTGTCATGATTGCCCGGCGGAGCACCCACCAAGCTAGCGCGGCCGCCGCGCCCCCCCCAACCAGCATCGACAAATAGATCAACCGCAGGGTCGCAAACCGCCGGTCATTTTCCCTGTTCTGACGCATCGCATCTTCAAGCTGGTAGTCTTCGAGCTTCCGCATTGCGGCGCTGGCTCGCTCGTATGCAGCAGGTACTGCCTCCCCCGCAAATCGGACGATCGCGGCTTGATCGCGCCGATCGATCGCCGCAGCGAAGCCTTCGATAGATTTGCGCAACTGAGCACGAGCATCAACTGCAGCCTTAGCAAGAATGTCCTCCTCGCCTTCGCGGGGGATGTCATCATACTTTCGATACCATTCGTCGGAATCTGTCAACGACTGGAAGGCTCTTGCGCGAATGCCAGTCGCCGCGGGGTTGTCGCGGTCGAGCGCATAGTGATCGAGCAGGATACGAGCTCGGTTCATTGACCTGTCGGAGACGCCTAATGCATAGACGGCGGGTAGACTGGTAAGGCCGACGTCCTTCGCTGATGCATCCATCTGCACCATCCCAAAAATGCCCAGAGCAACGGACGTTGCCAATAGGATTCCGAGGAAGATCATGGTGAGCGTGAGGCGCGCTTGAATGGTCAAGTTTTTCATTCTTCAATTCTTGGTTAAGTTCGCGTGTGAGAAACGGGGACAAAAAATGGCGCATGCCGCGGTACCGCGCCTTGCACTTCTAATGTTGTTATCGACAGCGCACACCGTCACTAAATGCCTTTTCCGGGACAATTCGTACTTTTTTAGTTGCTAATATGCCTGTCTAAAGATTTACAAAATCTATGCAGCGTGAATGAAATGGTAAAGTCAACGGGCGCTTGCGTCACTCTATCTTTTAGACAATCGGAGTAAAACTGAGGCTTGGCCGTTATACCTTCACGATGATCCAGCGCGGGACAGGCCCGGGTGTATGCTGACTGTTTCATTCGAATCAGTTACAACTTGATTGAGCCGTTGTGCACTCGCCGTTAGGCGGATTGGTGCGCGGTACTTCCTCCACGAACACTTCGATTGCGCAAAGCAAGATCATTCATCACTATGTGCAGTATTGACGACGCTTTGAAGCAACGCACTGGTAAGTGCGAGAAGCACTAAAAATGAAGATGCCGGTTTGAGCCGTGGCACTGCGTTTGACTCGGAGGCGATTCGTTGAGTGCGATTTTTTTGATTGCGGCCGTTTTCGATCGTGGCCGCTGTAGGGGTCGCTGACGATTTTGATTAAGTGCTCTCACGTACCCACCAGCCGTGCACCGGAGGGGAACCGCGAACGACACAATAGTACGCAACTTCAGCCCTAGACCGGAGGGATGACACCATGTGGTTGCATTTGCGTTGGCTGCACCGCGGGCGTTCTAGCAGTATAAAGAGCCACAACACGCTAAGGGCTCCAAGCGACCTCGAACGTCTCTGGAGATTGGCGCCGGTATCTGTCGAGTGGGATACATTGGCAATCGCCGCGTTTGCTGGCGATCAGGAGCAGTATGAATTGCTGCTGGCGTACATCGCATGTTGTCTTGAGCACTGCTTTCCCCACTTCCTGTCCCCGTCGATGGTCGAAGCGGCCGTCAATGAGACTTTGACGGCAATCCACCGGAAGCGGCACACCTATCATCCGTCGGATCCGTTCGAGCGGTGGGCCATCGCAATCGCGAGATACAGACTTTCGTCAATACATGAAAGATATTTGGTACTAGACGAGGTGTCCTCGGCGCAAAGCGAATCGTTGTTCGATGCGTAGGAAGGTGTGGCTAAAAAGTAGCCTAATGAAAATCTTCTATTCATCACTTGGTCTAAGCTGTCCGCTGATGGCACCGTGGGTTCAAGAGGGCCGCAACACAGCCGGCTGCTCGGTAAAGCAGGTCCCCGCTTTGAGAGGACTAACCGAAACCAAAGGTCTACTTTATAGTTTGCATCTCTTGTCTAGTCTCTACCGATTCGAGCGGGTGAGAGGAGACCGATCTTGAACCGTGAGTGCTTAGCAAAGCTTTCTTGTGCGCATAATCTCCACTTTTAGCGGCCAACGTCAACGTCGCCGCAGTCTCCGCGCCGGGAATTACGCACGGGCGGCAACCAATTTTGATGTGGCAGTGGTTGCCTTTGAACTGGCTATGGAGAAAAATCTTGGATGGTTCCGAAAAGATACAAAGTAAGTACGCGGGCATCGTAGGCACTTCTATGACTGACAGTAAGATGGACGAACAACTCAAGCAAAGCGCCCTCGCGTATCACCAGAATCCCCGCCCCGGCAAGATTTCGGTTACTCCGACCAAGCCGCTTTCCAATCAGCTCGACCTGTCGCTCGCCTATTCGCCGGGCGTCGCGGCCGCGTGCATGGCGATCTACGATGAGCCGCTCGACGCGCAGAAGTACACGTCGCGTGCGAACCTCGTCGGCGTCGTGACGAACGGCACGGCCGTTTTGGGTCTCGGCAACATCGGCCCGCTCGCGGCCAAGCCGGTGATGGAAGGCAAGGGATGCCTCTTCAAGAAGTTCGCGGGCATCGACGTGTTCGATATCGAGCTGGCGGAAACCGATCCGGACAAGCTCGTCGATGCGATCGCGATGCTCGAGCCGACGCTCGGCGGCATCAACCTCGAAGACATCAAGGCGCCGGAATGCTTCTACATAGAGAAGAAGCTGCGCGAGCGCATGAAGATTCCCGTTTTCCATGACGATCAGCACGGTACGGCGATCATCGCGTCGGCGGCGATCCTCAACGGCCTGAAAGTGGTCGGCAAGAAGCTGGACGAAATCAAGCTCGTGTGTTCGGGCGCGGGCGCGGCGGCGATCGCGTGTCTGGACCTGCTCGTACATCTGGGCCTGAAGAAGTCGAACACGCTCGTGATCGATTCGAAGGGCGTGATCTACGAAGGCCGCGGCAATCTGGACGCATCGAAGGAGCGCTATCAGGCGAGCACCGACGCGCGCACGCTCGCCGACGCGATGCACGGTTGCGACGTGTTCCTCGGCTGTTCGAGCGCGGGCGTGCTCAAGGCCGAAATGGTCGAGACGATGGCCGACAAGCCGCTGATCCTCGCGCTGGCCAATCCCGAGCCGGAAATCCGTCCGGAAGAGGCGAAGCGCGTGCGTCCGGACTGTATCGTCGCAACGGGCCGTTCGGATTATCCGAATCAGGTCAACAACGTGCTGTGCTTCCCGTTCATTTTCCGCGGCGCGCTCGACGTGGGCGCGACGACCATCACCGAGGAAATGAAGCTCGCGTGCGTGCGCGCGATCGCCGAACTCGCGGAAGAAACCGATCAGGGTGATGAAGTTGCAAAGGCTTATGAAGGCCATTCGCTAGAATTCGGCCCGGAATATCTGATTCCGAAGCCTTTCGATCCGCGCCTGATCATCAAGATCGCGCCGGCCGTGGCGCAAGCCGCGATGGATTCGGGCGTCGCGACGCGTCCGATCAAGGACATGGACGCGTATCGCGAGACGCTCGGCGCGACGGTGTATCGCACGGGCATGGTGATGCGTCCGGTGTTCACGGCGGCGAAGGCGGCTCCGGCGCGCATCGCGTTCGCGGAAGGCGAGGACGAGCGCGTGCTGCGCGCCGCGCAGTTCGTGCTGCTGGAGAAGATCGCGAAGCCGATCATCATCGGCCGTCCGGCTGTCGTCGAAATGCGTCTGCAGAAGATGGGCTCGAAGCTGAAGCCGGGCGTCGATTTCGAGATCGTGAATCCGGAAGACGATCCGCGTTATCAGAAGAGCTGGCAGGCGTATCACGAGATCGCCGCGCGTCAGGGCGTGACGCCCGAAAGCGCGAAGGCTGCGCTGCGCAAGTTCAACACCCTGATCGGCGCGATCCTGGTTCACACGGGCGACGCGGACGGGATGATCTGCGGTCTCATCGACACGTATCAGGATCACCTGAAGTTCATCGATCAGGTGCTCGGCAAGGCGGAAGGCGCGAACAACTTCGCGGCGATGAATCTGCTGATGCTGCAAGGGCGCAATCTGTTCATCAGCGACACGTACGTCAACGAGACGCCGACGCCCGAGCAACTCGCCGACATGACGATTCTGGCGGCGCGTGAGATCGAGCGTTTCGGGATTCAGCCGAAGGTCGCGCTGGTGTCGAATTCGAACTTCGGCAGCGTGCAGAGCGCGTCGAGCAAGCGGATGGCGGAAGCGCGCAAGCTGATTGCCGAGCGTGCGCCGGATCTCGAAATCGACGGTGAAATGCACGGCGACGCGGCGCTTTCCGAAGCCGCGCGCAAGGCTTCGTTCCCGGGGACCACGTTGCACGGCGAGGCGAATCTGCTGATCATGCCGAACGTCGAAGCGGCGAACATCACGTACAACCTGCTCAAGACGGTGAGCGGCGAGGGCGTGACCGTCGGGCCGATCCTGCTCGGTGCTGCGAAGCCTGTGCATATCCTGACGCCGGCGGCGACCGTGCGTCGGATCATCAATATGACGGCGGTGGCGAGCGCGAATGCCGCCAAGTAAGCAAAGTTGATGTCCTTACTTCGTGAGCGGAGCCGGCGACCAGCCTGCGCCTTGCTGACGCAAACGAACGAGTTGTATTCAGGTTGCGAGTTGGTGCGTCCGTCGTCAGTCAGTATTTGGGCCGGCATGATGCACGAGGGTTGACCCCAGCTTAAAGCCGATCCGGTTACTCGAATCATTTGCCCTTTCTCTTTCTGCAATTTGCGTGCGAAGCTGGCCTGATTACTAGCGATGGAGAGGGCCGCAACAATGGCAGCAGTGGTGGCAATTGCTCCGGCCCACGAACCGGCAGTGTCGATTCCCTTGGATGCGTCACTGGTCCAAAGGGCGTTCGCGTGGACAAAGAACTGTGCCCACCATTGGTAGATCTTCGTCAGAACGCCTTTCATCAGACGACTCCGGAACCAGACTCGGGGGCTTAGCTGGCAATGAATGTGACCTCCCGAAAATAAAGGCAAAAAACCGCACTCGTTGCGCCGCGTCGGTGATTAATCGCGACGCCTTCAATCGGTGGCGGCCTTCGAACGCGCCTTTACGCAGCACCTTTCGGGCAAGCCGAAGCCCGCGATCGTGCAAGTCGAAACCCGGCTCGCTCACAAATTCGGTGACAACTAGTCCGGCCAACTCCAATGCGCTTCGCTTAACGGACATTCGCCTAGGCCGGATTCGTTAAATGGCTATTCAACGAATTTCGTCCTTCATAGACTCGCCCTCAAACAAACACACATTCGCCGCGATACTCATGGACGAAATCTTTCATGTGCTCGCTAAGAATGCCATAGACACTAATGAGGGCTCGGAGACAACGATGAAGCGATGCTTGAAGGCATTTCTAACTTGTATTCTCGTAAGTTGCAGCATTGCACGAGCGTACTCGCAGTCGAGCGTTACATTGTACGGCATCATTGACACGGGGGTGGAGTTCATCTCTCATGCGGGTCCGGCGGGCGATAGGCTATTCCGTATGCCCTCAACGACCGGTTCACTACCCTCGCGTTGGGGCTTCCGAGGTAGCGAGGACCTTGGCGGAGGCTATAGGGCAACGTTCGTTCTCGAAAGCGGATTCGGTCCGAACACTGGCGCCTTGGCACAGGGTGGCCGCTTGTTCGGGCGACAGGCATGGATCGGATTAGAGTCGCAGTACGGTACGCTGAGCTTCGGTAGACAGTACACGACGACCTACATCGCGGTGCTAGAAAATGACATTATGGGACCAGCCATATATGGCATCGCGTCCCTCGATGCCTACATCGCGAATGCCCGCGCTGATAATAGCGTTGCATACCGAGTTAATTTACATGGCTTAACAGCTTTAGCCACTTATTCGTTTGGACGAGACTCCGCCGGTACTGGCAATTCTCCTGGGCAGGGCACTTGCGCTGGGCAGGTCCCCGGGGCGTTCACGCAGTGCCGTGACTGGTCCGCGATGTTGAAGTATGACTCGGACAGGTTCGGTGCGGTAGTGTCGTACGAGGAAGAACGGGGAGGTGTGAACGCAGCTGCGAATTTTTTCGACGGCGTCGCGCCGACGCCTCTGTCCACGAGCAACGGAATCGATGCAAGGCTCTATATCGACGCCTATGCAAAGTTCCTCGGTGCGACGATATCCGGTGGTTGGCTCAATCGTCGCGTCGAAACCGTGAACTCTGGGACCCCGGTCGTCACCTCGAATATGTTTTTCCTTGGGGCGCGATATCTGGTCACGCCCGCAGTGGCCATTGACGGCGAAGTCTTCAGGATTATCAACGCTCAACACGACACGAGAGCGACTCTTGCGACATTGCGGGGGATTTATTCGCTTTCGAAGCGATCGGCCGTGTATGTGCAAGGGGCATACATCTTCAATAGTGCCAAGGCTGCTTACGGAGTGAGCGCCGGAGGGCCCGGCGGATCGCCGGCGCCAGGGGTTGGGCAAGCAGCGGTGATGGTAGGTTTGCGGCACTTGTTCTAACAGCACCTTCAACGGCATTGAGACGGGCAGAGGGGCATTTGTGCTCTAGATTCTGTCCAAGATAGCAAGAGGATAGCTATGGAATCTTTCAAACACGTGATGTCACCGAGACTTAAACGATGTTGTATCGAAGTCCTAAGCCGAATTTTTGAGCGTAGTGACTCAAAGCCGGCGCCGCCCTCGATTCAATGGATAGGAGCGACAATCGTTGTTTCGTCGCCCTTATATGAAGCCGCAAGCACGCATGATCTAGCTGATATCTTCCGCTCACTGCGAGGCGAGTGGACCGAGACCGTGAATCCGGTCCGCTAGCGCGCGGACGTCGGCGTGTAAGCCCTGTGACGAAGGGGCATTCCTGCAAGGGTTGTGCTCCGCCCGCGGTCGACGATTTGCGTCGTGGTTTGAGGGTCCGCGCTCTCACGCAGTACACTCCTCGATAAAATGACTCGGTACGCGCAAATTCCGTCTCAGAGATATCGGAACGCCAAAGCACCCAGCTGGATCGATTTCTCTCATGCCACGCTGCCCCCCACTGAGATCCAACGAGCGGACATTGCATCAACTGGACGGATGAATCTCGCCTTCGAGACCCCCACCGTCTCCGATCAACGAGGAGACAACTCGTAGCGCTGACTCGACTATAGGCGGGCGGCGATGTGTGCGAAAAACACAGCTGACGGGTACGGCCGGCGCTTTTTGTCCAAGCGCTACGATGGTCACGCCGGGCCACCTTAGATGTGCGACTGATGCAGGTACCAGCGTTGCCCCGATTCCGGCGGCGGTCAACGCAAGGGCGGCAATGACGTCTTCAACCTCGGCTGCGATTTTCGGTTCCGCGCCCTCGGACCTGAACAGGGAAACAACCTTATCAGCGAAACTCGGCCGGTCACCCCGCGGATAGAGGATGACGGGCACATCTATCAGATCTGCGAGCATTCGCGCACCGCGCGCACGCTCATCCCAAGGGTCCGCTACCGCAACGTGCAGACTTTCGGCCCCGATGTTCCAACTCGTTACACCGTCAGTCACCGGATAGAATCGCCCGAATCCAATATCCACGACCCCAGAAAGGAGCGATTCCAGTTGTTCCTCCTTCGTCATATGAGAAACTGCGACAGATGCGTCCGGGTATGTCGCGCGGAAAGCCCTGATAAAGGCTGGCACCGTTTCAAACACGGGCGTGCCGAAGTACACAAGATTCAACTCTCCCGACTCGCCCCTTGCCGCTGCTTGTGACCGCTGCGACGATCGTTGTGCCAACGTAAGCAGTTGACGTGCGTCCTCAAGGAAGACTCTGCCTGCCGCGGTAAGATCAACGCCACGTGCAGACCGTTCGAAGAGCTTCGCTCCGATGTCGCGTTCAAGCGCCTGAATCTGACGCGTGAGTGGCGGCTGGGAGATATGCATTCTTTCAGCGGCCGTACCAAATCCACCGGCTTCGGCAACAGCCACGAAGTATCTCAACTGCCTCATTTCCACGGTTTAACTCCAAAAGTGTAGCCCTTCTGGATTGTGCGCATCGGCGCGATTCCGCGCAATAAGGACATACCGAATGCGTATGGGCTGAGACGCGCAAAGGTATTGGACGGTATGGGCGTGCCGTTTCTATCATAATTTCAGGACGGGTGCCGTCCTGGGACACTTTTGGAACGGAGGCGAGGTGAACAAGCGAGTTAAAGATGTTGTGGACGGAATCGTATCGGCTGTACGGAGAGTCCTCGATGAAAAGGAGATTACGGAGTCGGAATATCGAACTGCGCTTCACTACCTGATGAAGGTCGCCGAACAGCGCGAGATCGCGTTGCTCTGTGACGTATTTTTCAACAGCACAGTTGTGGCGACGAAGGCTCGCCTGAGCAGCGGCTCGACGCCAGCGATCGAGGGACCCTACTATCGTGAGGACGCCCCGTTCGTAGTCGACCGACTCAAAACGTACGATACAGACGCCCACAAGCCGTTGCTTATTAAGGGAACGGTCAAGGCGGTCGATGGCAGTGTGGTCGAGGGCGTGACGATCGACGTCTGGCATTCGACTCCCGATGGAAAGTACAGCGGCTTCCATGACGGCATTCCAACCGATTTTTATCGGGGCAAACTCAGGGTCGGTCGTGATGGCCAGTTTAGCGTGCAAACGACGATGCCAGTTGCATATCAGATTCCCAACGATGGTCCGACGGGCGCATTGCTCGAGACCATGGGCGGTCACTCGTGGCGTCCAGCGCATGTGCATTTCAAGGTGAAGGCACCGGGCTTTGAAACGTTGACAACTCAGTACTACTTCGAAGGCGGCGACTGGGTCGGCGACGATTGCTGCAATGGTGTCGAGCCGAGTCTGATCAGCCCCGAGAAGGTGGAGGAGGGCGCCCGAGTGATGAATATCGATTTCGTCATCGAACGCGCCCTCGAGCACTCGGGAGCCAACACATGAAGATCGACGCCATTGACGCTTTGATTGTGGACGTGCCGACCAGACGGCCGATCCAAATGTCGATGACTACTGTTCACCAGCAAAGCTATGTCATCGTCCGT
This sequence comes from Caballeronia sp. NK8, assembly GCF_018408855.1. GTDB lineage: Bacteria > Pseudomonadota > Gammaproteobacteria > Burkholderiales > Burkholderiaceae > Caballeronia. The sequence goes on from NZ_AP024328.1 coordinate 96,895, forward strand.
GTGCGTGCCGAAGGACTCGTCGGCGTGGGCGAAGGCGGCAGTGTGGGGGGGCCCGTCTGGAGCGCGGAGTGTGCGGAGACGATAAAGACGATCGTCGAGCAATATTTGGCACCACATCTTGTCGGAACTGACGCATTCAACGTGTCGGCCGCGCTCCAAACCATGGCACGTGCGGTCACGGGGAACGCGTCGGCGAAAGCTGCGCTCGAGATGGCGCTGCTTGACCTCAAAGCCCGCGCGTTGGGTGTCTCGATCGCGGAGCTGCTTGGCGGCAGGCTGCGCAATTCAATCCCGATTGCGTGGACCTTAGCCAGCGGCGACACGAAGCGCGACATAGACTCCGCGATTGAAATGATCGAAAAGCGTCGGCACAATAATTTCAAAATTAAGCTCGGCTTTCGTTCGCCAGCTGACGACCTGATTCATATGGAGGCGCTGTCGAAAGAGTTGGGATCGAGGGCGTCGCTTCGTGTGGACGTCAATATGGCGTGGGATGAGCAGGTGGCGTCCATTTATATTCCGGAGCTTGAGGCGCTCGGGGTCGATCTAATTGAACAGCCAGTCGCCCGCGATAACACTCGAGCGCTTAGGCGCCTATCCGAAACCAACCGTGTGGCAATCATGGCTGACGAGAGTCTGAGCACTCTTACGTCGGCCTTCGATCTCGCGCGTGACCGAAGCGTGGACGTCTTCTCGCTAAAGCTGTGCAATATGGGAGGCGTGACGGCTACGCAGAAAGTCGCGGCGGTGGCCGAAGCAAGCGGAATCGCTTCCTATGGCGGAACAATGCTCGACTCGACGATAGGTACTTCCGCAGCGCTCCAGCTCTACTCAACGGTTCCGTCGCTTCCGTACGGTTGCGAGCTGCTTGGTCCCTTTGTCCTTGCGGACACATTGAGCCAAGAAGCACTCGAAATTCGAGACTTCGAGCTGCAGGTCCCCACCGGCATCGGTCACGGCATGACGCTTGACGAAGAGAAGGTGCGCAGATACGCACGCGTCAACTAGGCAGAAAGCGCAGCGCACGCACAACTAGCAAGTCGCCTACTGCGCTGCGCAAATATAACTGGAGGATTGCTATGTTAACAGACGGCGTTGAGATCGCGTCGCGCACGGGGAAAAGATTCGGTGCTTATCTAGGCAAGCCGACGGCCGTCACCGCACCGGTCATCGTGATCGCCCAGGAAATTTTTGGGATCACCTCTTTCATCAGGGATACGGTAGATTGGCTCGTCGGGGCGGGCTTTGGCTGCGTATGTCCGGATTTGTATTGGAGGCAGGCACCAGCTATCGAACTCGACGCGAATGTACCGGCAGAGCGGGAGCAGGCACTCACATTGTTCCGTGACTTTGATGTGGAAGCCGGCGTCGACGATCTCGCGTGCACGATTGAATATGCCCGCGAGCTACCTTTCTCCAACGGGCGGGTCGGCGTGTTGGGGTATTGTCTAGGGGGCGCACTGGCGTACGATGTCGCCGCACGGTCGCTGGCAGATTGCTCGGTTGGCTACTACGGTGTCGGATTGGAAAAAAAAGTGTCATCTGTATCGGCCATCACGCGACCGACAATGCTTCACATGGGTTCGAAGGACCATTATGTGACGGAGGAGGCCCGTCGCATTCTCGACGAGCATTTTAGTGAGAACGACAGTCTGAGCTTGCATTGGTATCCGGTTGGACATTCGTTCGCGCGGGCGTCGAGTCCGAACTTTGATCGGGAAGCAACGAGTATAGCGAATGCGCGGACGCTTCAACTGTTCGGAACATTGAAGGACGTCTTATGAAGAAATTCACATTCGATTACATGAGTCCGCGGGTCATCTTTGGGGCGGGAAGTCTATCTGCGTTGCCAGACGAAGTTGAACGCTTTGGCACGCGGCGATTTCTGGTGTTAAGCACACCGGATCAACGCAACGTTGCGAAAAATGTTGCCCTGCCGGTAAGTGATGTCGTAGCTGGATACTTCGACAGGGCGACGATGCATGTTCCAATGGAAGTCGTACAGGAGGCGGAGCGAGCGTTTTCCGCGAGCGGTGCGGACTCAATCATCGCGGTCGGGGGTGGTTCGACTACTGGACTCGCGAAAATACTCTCAATGAGACTCGGCGTGCCTAGTCTGGTAATACCAACTACCTATGCCGGCAGCGAGATGACGACGATATGGGGCATCACAGAAGGCGGACTCAAACGAACCGGCAGAGACGCGAAGGTCCTTCCCAAGACGGTGATCTACGATCCGTTGCTTACGATCGGACTGCCGCCCGCGGTTTCCGTCACCAGTGGATTAAACGCGATTGCTCATGCAGCGGAAGGCCTGTACTCGGCGGAACTTAATCCCATTTTGGAGAGCATGTGCAAACAGGGCATCGGAGCGTTGATCGATGCTATTCCGCGACTGGTAGCGAACCCCGCTGACATCGAAGCACGCACTGACGCTCTTTTTGGCGCGTGGCTGTGCGGCACGGTGCTGTCTCATCTCGGTATGGGCCTGCATCATAAGCTTTGCCATACACTTGGCGGAACGCTTAACTTGCCTCACGCGGAAACGCATGCAATCGTGTTGCCCCACGCGATGTCATACAATCTGCCAAACGCCGACGCGGCGAGGCGGCTGCTACAGGGAGTCGTCGGCGAAGATGATGTCCCCGGCGCTCTTTACGATCTCGCAAAACATTGTGGCGCCCCGCTGAGCCTTGCCGAGATCGGAATGCGGACAGAAGACATTCCGCTAGTGCGCGACCTCGCACTTAAGGACCAGTATCCGAACCCCCGGCGGCTGGAATCTGACGCTCTGGAAACGCTTTTGGCCAACGCATTTTATGGACGACGACCGTCCTTCACCTGACCTCCTTCACTCCGGATTTCTTCAGGAGATACAGCACGCCGCCTTTGCGCAGTCGAATTTTGGCGAATTAAGCTGCCGGATGCACGGATCAGGGACGGTTGAGGAGCACATGATGAACGCATACCCGGTCAATTTAGCCCCGCTATATCATCGCTGCATCTTCAAATCCGCTTCCCGCGTGGACTTTCACGAAGAGACAGCCCGGGAGCTCGCTGAACATCGGCTTCGTTGGCGGGAAGGCGATGCGGATACGGTCCTTCACAAGGCGAATCTGGGCGCGATCGAAGTGTACGGCTTACGTTATGGAGCCGAGGTGGAGGTCACGCCTCGACCTTCCAACGATTTCGTCGTCGTTCATTGGGGGCTTCGCGGGCTGGTGGAGATGGTATGTGACGGCCAGCGGGCGATCTTGCTACCGGGGCAGACGGCTTGGATATCCCCGCGCCGCTCGTGGAACATGCGTTGGCAAGCCGGCTCCGAACAACTGATCCTAAAGGTGCCAAAAAGCCTTGTGAGCGGCGGTCGACGAAACGGAAGCCTTCCTTCGTTTGGGATGCTTCCTGCACTATTCGAAATTCAATGGCTTGCGCTCGTCCAAATGCTGCTTTCTGCGGTAACCGGGCCTACCCGAAAGGATGGCTATGACGAGTGGATCGTCCAGCTCGAACGGCTCGTCGTCGATTTCCTACTGATAGGTGTCGGCGGCGCAGGGAGTGGCCGACACCTATCAGAGACGCAGACGACTTCCGCACACGAGCCAATTACTTCCAAGCCGCAAAGACTCCCCATCGAGCGCTTGGAAAACGCCATTGCCGATCGTCTTGGCGCGCAATGGTCGATAAACGACTTAGCCGATGCGGCAGGCGTCAGCCCGCGCGCATTGCAAATGATCTGCCAACGGGAGAGAGATATCAGCCCAACTGATCTCTTGCGCAACATGAGATTGGACGCTGCGCACCGGCGGCTCAAGACGTCGAGCTTCGTTAGTGTGACCGAAACCGCCCTTGAGCTGGGATTCGGCCATCTTGGGCGCTTTTCAAGCTACTATCGCGAGCGATTTGGGGAGTTGCCGAGCGAGACTTGTACGCGCCGAAATGCAAAGGCAGTGTCGCGGACGCCCAAATAGTGTGCGAAGCTTCCGAAGGCGTGTCCGCACAAATAGCTCGGAGCGGGCCTCTCCCGATGCCAAGTCGCGGTGCACGGTATTACCTACCTCTACGACGAAACTTTTTGAAGCGGGTTCGGGCGACGCAAGCCACTAGGAACGCCGACACGTAACGTTTCTCCCGGGTGCTCCTTGGGGATGAGCTCGGATCATAAAGTAGAAGACGACTGTCTTTCTTTGCTCTGGCGCCTGGCGAAGCGGTCGGCGCGGTGGATCCGTACGCGTTGCCCGAGAGGCTTGCTTAGTCACTAGACATCTGAAGCGCGTGTCGAGTCAAAAGCCAAGGAACGTGCCAGCGTTCTGCACCAAGACTTGGCTTTTTCTCGCCTCCGAAGCTCATCCTTCATCTTCCCAGCAAGGCGAGTGCGCCAGCGACTCCATCGAGGCAGAAGAATGCCTCATGTTCTTCGGTCGAACCGAATCGAACGCGAGCATTAGGGGTAATGTTCGTTATCTGGATAGGTGGTTTCCCGGACATTTCGGATTTTGGATATCGTCGCGTCTTTCGTATTTTTAGACTCCGTTCTGTGAAGTCCGACATGACGGAGTAAAAATGCAAAACACCTCTGCAACAAGCGGTATGCCGACGTTTCCCCGTGATGACGGGTCGATGGTTCCGTACCAAGTATTCAGCTCTCAAGACGTGTACGAGCGAGAGCAGGAGAAGATCTTCCGCGGACCCTACTGGTCATTTGTCGCGCTCGAATGTGAAATTCCCAAATTAGGGGATTTCAAAAGCACTTTCGTCGGTGACACCCCCGTCGTAGTAACCCGAACCGCCGACGGAATTGCCTGCTGGGTAAATCGCTGTGCACATCGTGGTGCGCAGTTGTGCAGAGAGAATAAGGGGAATGCCACTTCGCACACATGCGTCTATCATCAATGGAGTTACAGTCCGGCCGGCGACCTGCAGGGAGTGCCGTTTCGTAGGGGGCAGAAAGGTATGGCAGGCATGTGCGCCGACTTCGTACCCTCTGAGCACGGGTTGACGAAGCTGCGCGTTGAGTGCTACCGAGGCCTTGTTTTTGCGACGTTCAGCAGCGAAACGCCGCCACTCATCGATTACATCGGCCCCAAAATGCGACCCTACATCGACCGCATCTTCCATAAACCGATCGTATACCTCGGGTGCACCCGCCAATATTCGAAGTCTAACTGGAAGCTTTACATTGAGAATGTGAAGGACGGTTATCACGCGAGTCTGCTGCACCTCTTCCACACGACATTCAACATCTTCCGCGTGGGCATGCAGGTTAGATCCGAAGTCGCGGATAACGGGTTGCACAGCATCTTCACTTCAACAAAGCCGCAGATTAAAGAAGATACCAGCGCGGCTTATGCTGCTGACAAGATTCGCACAATGGATAGCAATTTTTTCCTTGAAGATCCGTCGTTGTTGGCACAGATCCAAGAGTACGAAGAGGTCACGACGAACAACATCCAAACCATCTTTCCTCAACTGGTGATCCAGCAGATTCACAACACGCTCGTCGCAAGGCAACTTCTGCCGAAGGGGGCTGGAAACTTCGAACTGATCTTTCACTTTTTCGGGTATGAGGACGACAATCCTGAACTGCGCGAGTTGAGACTATTACAGGCAAATCTCGTAGGACCGGCAGGCTATATCTCCATGGAAGACACCGAAGCGACAGAACTCGTTCAGCGCGCCACGGCGCGGGATTCGGATGTCACCTCTTTCATGGGAATGGCCCGAGATGTACCACCCGAGGAAAACTCAGCCATAACCGAAAATATGATCCGGAGATTCTGGGTCGGGTATCAAAACCTCATGGGATTCTAGGAAAATGGACGAAAAGCTGAAGACGTGGCTTGAGGTTTACTCGCTCGCGCATCAATACATTAGTTCGCTTGACAACGATCGGCTTGAAGATTGGCCCGGTTTTTTCACTTCGGATTGTCATTATGAAATTATTCCAAGGGAAAATTTCGATGCGGGCCTAAGAGCGTCGGTCATTTATTGCACTAATCAAAAGATGCTTCGTGACCGAGTAGTGTCGCTTCGACATGCAAACATCTACGAAAAGCATACTTATCGTCACGCGATATCGGGATTGGTCATCGGCGATGAAAAGGATGGGGCGATCACATCAACCTGTAGCTACATAGTCGTACTTACAAATCAATCTGGTGAGAGCGCGGTATATCAATCAGGCGCATATCACGATACGGTGGTACGTCTCGATGGCGCACTGAAATACAGTAAAAAAGTGGCGGTTTATGACACTCTACGCGTCCAGACACTGCTTGCGACGCCCATCTGAGGAGGCCGATTATGACCGAATGGTACCGAGCGGCCGCTTGCGCTGACGTCAGGGAAGATACGCCGCTGGGCGTTACCATAGATGGGGTGCCGGTTGCGCTATTTACGACGAACGATGAGTATTTTGCGCTGCACGACCTCTGCACTCACGGTGCAGCGAGATTGTCGGAAGGGTTCGTTGAGGGCGGCTGCGTGGAATGCCCTCTCCATCAGGGATTATTCGATCTAAAAACAGGGGCACCGAGGTCAGCACCGATTGTCGATGCGGTGAAGACATATCCGGTCAGAGTGGTTGACGGGGTGATCGAAGTTCGCTTGAAAACGAATCAGTAGTTTGTGGCCGAGTCGAGAATTCTGGAGCACATTTCCATGGACACGCAAGTTCCGTCGAACATTGCTGCGTCGTATGTCATTGTGGGGGCAGGCCAAGCAGGTCGCCGTGCGGCGGAAACAATCAAGGATCTGAGGCCACACGCCGACGTCCTAATTATCGGTGACGAAGACTTTCTACCGTATGATCGGCCGGCTTTGTCAAAACAGATACTGCTTGACGAGGCGGAGGAGAAAGTTGCCTTTGTCCGATCGCGCGAATTTTATGAGAGTGTCGGCATTCGACTGCTGCTCGGGCGATCCGTGGTCTCCATCGACAGACCGGCGCATTGTGTTCACCTTTCCGATGGAAGCGTGGTCGCGTTCGAGAAGTTGCTTCTGACGACCGGTTCGCGCGCCAGACGGCTAGCTTGTCCAATCAAAGAAGGGGCACAAGTTCATTATCTTCGGTCGCTCGCCGACGCGCGAGCGCTGAGAAAAGAAATGAGGGGTGGGCGGCGGATTGCTATTCTCGGCGGCGGCTTTATCGGGTTGGAAGTCTCCGCCGCGGCGCGCTCGTTAAACTGTGACGTAACAGTCATTGAGCCTCAAGAACGACTGTTGAAACGGTCATTGCCCGATGCCGTAGGATCAAGCATTCAGCGGTTACACCTTTCAAAAGGTGTGCGTTTCCTGCTTGGCAGGATCCCGCTTTCGGTCACGACAAGCGGGCGCCATCGCGGCGTCGTTGAACTGGATTCAGGGGAAGTGCTCGCGGATGTCGTCATTGCTGGCGTTGGATCCCAGCCGAATATCGAACTTGCGGAAAGCGCTGGGCTCGAGGTGGAGAACGGGATCGTTATCGATTCCCGCTGTCGCACGGCTGACCCAGATATCTTTGCGGCGGGCGACGTTACTGTCCATTTCAGCAAGTTTCATGGGCGCCGCGTGCGTGTCGAGGCGTGGCAGGTTGCTGAATATCAGTCCGTCATTGCTGCCAAAAATATGCTTGGCGACGGGCAGGACTACGACGAGACACCGTGGCTTTGGTCGGACCAGTACGACTGGAACGTCCAGGCACTTGGCTCGTTCGATATACCAGGAGAGATTCATTTGCGCGGCAGTAAGGACACGAACTGCTTTAGTGTCTGGAATATCGGAGCGCAAGGAGCGGTCCTTGCAGTCGCGGCTGTTAATTGTGGTCGCGATGTTTCGATAGCCCGAAGGTTGATCAAAGAAAACAGTCGGGTGAACCCTTCAAAGCTTGAGCGGCGGGATTTGCCAATTCGGGAGTGTGTTGCAGTGGACTGATGGCGGACGCAAAGTCCGGCGTCAGGATGTGACGCTCGGCCAGGCGCCCATGTCATTTGCCGTGGCAAAGGCAGAAAGATGAGGGGATGAGGCGCACTCCGCTGCGAGTGCGATCAGGTCGCTGATGCGCAGAACGTTGCTGCGCTGGGCGGCAGCAAATGTACGCCGAGATGGCGGGCAGGTGAAATTTGGCTAACTTGGCTCCAGGCGTTCGGCAACACGACGGGGTATACGGAGGCACACGCGTTCGTGGGACTTAGGGCAGGCGCCGACGGCGGGTGTCACGAAACCAGTTACGGCCCACGAAATGACAGGAAACCACCTTTCTGTCGTTATCGGGCCCGCCAATGGCGGGGTTTTTCTTAAGTTTCCGGTTGACACAATCCGTCTGGCCCCCTATTATGTACATACCATGTACATGTACATAGGAGCGGTGATGGCAGCAGCAACGGAAAGGATCGTAGTTCAGGTTACAGCAGTTCAGAAGCGGGCAATTACCAGCACGGCCGAGCGCCTTGGATTGCCTGTCAGCGAACTCATGCGACGGGCAGCTCAAGACTTCAAACCCGTCAATGACGATGAGCAGGACATTCTTGCGTTGGTCGAGGCTGGACGACACCGAGGTGGGACCAGCAGAACTTCGCGCGATCGACATGGCAGGCCTCTCCAATTTCTCGAACGTGTCGCCCACCCGAATGCCAAGTCCGTCGACTCGACCGCCAATCCCGCCTCCTTACCACCCTTGCTGCGACCTTTGCCGGGAACGTTCTTGCCCGATGGACCGAACTCTCCACTGGTTGCCGAGATTGTTCTCGACGTCGCCGCTCAGTTGCGTCGGCTCCCGATCCCCTCGGAGTGCGGATCTGGCAGCCGCCATCCCGTGTGCGTTGAAAGACGCCGCCATCGTGCCCAGCATAGGGGTCACTTATATTCCAGGCAAGCGCATTGCCAGTATGGGCGTTGTCCACGACACCCTTTCTCATGCCAGCATGATGAAAAAGGGATGAACGCGGTACGAGGCGCAGTGTAGGAGCGAGCCGCGCCGATATGTCGACCGAAGCGCTGCGGGACGCCTATACTGTCAAGGCAATCAGTAATACTGGGGGTGAGCGTATCTCCAGTGTCCTTACGCATGCTACACGGCAATACCTGGTTGCTACTGTCTTTGGATTGACGACAGTGGCCCTTGTCCTGTCCGGACCATGACGCTCGTTTCGGCCCGCATCGTGATTGGGATCCCGTCATGTACCGACGGAAACTCCGCCGATTGCCGGGCATCGGATGCCGGCCGTTCGCGCTTTCGCGATCGCGGCACGCGCCAACGAAATTTTAATTACGCACAGCGTCCAGGAAAATTCAGAAGTGCAGACCGGGGAAAATCCGCCATTTGCGTTGGATGCAAATCTGCGGCAATCCAGTAGCTAGCTCAATCGTTTCGGTCCTTATTCCATTGAATGGAGGTTGCAATGTCCGAGCGGATGAAAGCCGCAGTTGTACACGAATTTGGAAAACCACTGGTCATCGAGGAAGTCGACGTTCCTGATGTCCCCCCTGGCCGGGTGCTCGTGAAAGTTGCTGCTTGCGGGGTTTGTCATACTGACCTGCATGCCGCCGAGGGCGATTGGCCGGTGAAGCCAAGCGTCCCTTTCATTCCGGGTCACGAAGGCGTCGGCTATGTTGCCAAGTTGGGGGCCGGTGTCAGTATGCTCAAGGAGGGTGACCGCATCGGCGTACCTTGGCTCCATACTGCCTGCGGTCATTGTGAGCACTGTATCACCGGCTGGGAAACGCTTTGCGACAAGCAGCAAATGACTGGTTACACCGTCAACGGCGGATACGCGGATTACGTGCTTGCCGACCCTGCGTACGTGGGACTTCTGCCTGACAACCTCGAATTCGCGGCGGCGGCGCCCATTCTGTGTGCCGGCGTCACCGTCTACAAGGGCCTTAAAGTTCTAGATTGCAAACCGGGAGACTGGGTGGCCATCTCAGGGATCGGCGGCCTGGGTCACATGGCCGTACAATATGCCAAAGCGATGGGTTTTCACGTCGTCGCCGTCGACATCGCAGATGACAAACTCGCGCTCGCGTCCAGTCTTGGCGCCGACATGACGATTAATGCCGCCACGCAGGACGCAGTTGCTACAGTACAAAAGAATATACGCGGCGCGCACGGCGTGTTGATCACCGCCGTTTCCAGAACCGCCTTCGCACAGGCCGTTGGCATGCTGCACAAGCGCGGCACGATGTCCTTGGTCGGCTTACCGCCAGGAAGCTTCGATCTGCCGATTTTCGATGTCGTCCTTAACGCAAAAACCGTGCGAGGTTCCATCGTCGGCACCCGAAAGGACTTGCAGGAATGTCTCGCCTTCGCCGGTGAGGGAAAAGCTAAAGCGCATTTTTCAACAGATCGCCTTGAGAATATCAATCAGATCTTCAGTGCGATGAAGGAAGGAAAGATAGACGGGCGGGTCGTCATGCAAATGTAGAGTTAGGTATCGTCGCCGAAGGAGGGATTTTATCGTACCGAGTAGCACTTGAAGAGCTCGTGACTCGAACGTTGCCTACACCGTCGGGGCCCGTAGCGAAACTCGTTGCAAAGGTCGCAGACGGGATTGACGGCAAATGAACACGACGTGGTCGTTAGAAGCAGCTGGCACTAGAACAAGAAGCAACCATGTCAGTAACACGACGCGCTCGATCTTAACCATCTCTGGCCACACGCAGCGCGGTTCAAAAAATTCCGGAATGTTGTCGACGAAGAATCTGATCGAAGATTAAGCCTTGCTTGGAAACTGCCGGAGTGCGGCGTTAGTGTCCAGGGATGGCTCGATTGACTGGCTTTGCTTTCCCCGCTTCGATGCTTCAGCCTGCTTTGCGGCGCTAGTAAGTGCGCCTGAGAATGGGCACTGGAAGATTGTGCCTGACGAGCCAATTGGGAGTTCTTCGCGGGCTTACATCGATGGCACGATCGACTCCTTGGAAGACTTGCTGCTGCGCTCGACGGCGTGCGCAGGGGCGCCGCTCGCGGATGAAAGTCAGTGAGACATCAGCACGGGCACGGTCATCGACGATAGGAAAGTCCGGGTGGCGCCGCCGAGCACGAGTTCCTGCCAGCGCGCATGTCCATAGCCGCCCATGACCACGAGATCGGCATGAAGATCCGTGGCCCGCGAAAGCAGCAGTTCGCCCGCGGACACGTCCGGCGCAATGTCTTCTGACGAGACTGCGGCTTTGATGCCGTGCCGGGCGATGCAGGCTGCGATGTCCGCGCCGGGGATGCGGCCACCGCCCGTTTCGCCTCGGGACGTATCGACGCTCACGATCGAGACCTGCCCGGCTGCCTTGAGAAGCGGGAGCGCGTCGTGCAAGGCGCGAGTGGCTTCGCGGCTACCGTCTCAGGCGATCATCGGATGTTTGCCGACCTGGGCGAAGAATCCCGTGTACGGGAGAAGCAAGACCGGCCGCCCCGAGGAGAGAATGACGGTCTCGGGAAAATGATCTCCAACGTAAGACTCGGGATCGGTCGGATCGTCCTGGCTCACGATCACGAGATCCGCGCAACGCGCAAAATGCGGCACCGCATGGCTGGCCCACTTCCGCGTTTCGATCCATTCGCCCGATAGGCCGGCGCGCTTGATCTCCGTATGAAAGATCCGCTCGATCGCGCCGCGCTGCTCGTGCCGTATGGCCGCGCGCTGCTCGTAATACTCGGCGGTGCCCGCCATGACTGAGATTGACCCGCTCCAACGGACAGATTTGCAGTTAAAGATTTGTCGTCGTCCGGCCTCCGTTAAGCGTTGAGTCGCGGGTTGTCCACGGACGGGCAGCGGGTCGCTTCTCACGACCACGACGCTGCCCGTCGGTGGGCAACCCGCAGGGTGATACGGTTTTTCTCTTGGCGCTCAGGTTTTCGAATTCGAGCGGCGAACAATAGCCGATGCTGCTATGCAGGCGGCGTACGTTGTACCAGCCTTCCAAGAAGGAGAAGATGCGCCTGCGGGTTTGTTCATGGGTCGCGAAGTGTTCGCGCGACAGGAGTTCTGCTTCGAGTGTCCCAAAGAAGGATTCGCACATCGCATTGTCGTACGCGTCGCCGGCTGTACCCATCGAGGGCTGCACGCCGGCTTCGCGGCAGCGTCGCCCAAAGGCAATGGATGTGTATTGGGCTCCCTGGTCGGAATGTAAAATCACGCCCTCATGACGTCGCTGCTGGAGGGCCATGTCGAGCGCGCGCAACATCAGTTCGGTGTACAAGTGGCTCGACATCGCCCAGCCGACGATGCGCCGGCTGAAGACATCAAGCACCACAGCCAGATAGAGAAAGCCTTCTGTCGTCGGAATGTAGGTGGCATCTGCGACCCACAGTATGTTGGGCCCTTCAGCATTGAAGTGCCGGCGCACGAGGTCCGGCGCACGCCGTGCCCCCGCACGCTGGCGCGTTGTACGCGGCCAGCGCCGTCGACTTGCTCCCCGTAGGTCCGCGATGCGCATCAGGCGCGCGACTCGTTTGCGTCCCACGTGCACTCCCTCGCGCGCAAGTTGCGCATGGATGCGCGGCACTCCGTACGTACCTCGCGAACTCGCATGCAGCGTACGAATGCGCGTCAGTAGCTGAGCATCGCTACGTGACCGCCTTGATGGCTCCCTCACCAGCCACGCGTAGTAACCGCTGGTCGAGACTCCCAGCAGCCGCGCCATCGTGGCAATGGGCCAACGGGCCTGGTTTGCTCTCATGAATCCGTATCCTTCGAGGACACGGCTCCTGTCTCGCGGGCGAACCAGGCCGCGGCGTGAGAGAGAATGTCGCGCTCCGTCTTTAATTGCCGATTCTCGCGGCGCAAACGGGTGAGCTCTTGGCGCTCAGCCGTGGTCAACCCCTCCTGACGCGCGCCGGCGTCAATATCCGCCTGCGCCACCCAGTTGATTATCGTCTGCACACTAGGCTCGAACTCTCGCGCAAGCTCCTCGGGTGTTCGCCCCGCCTTCACCAGCTCGACTATGTGAGCCCGGAACTCCGCCGGGTACGGTGCTCGATGCTTGCCCATTTTGACACCCCCTTTTCAAAAGGATAGGTGTCCGTTGTGGCGGGTCAATCTCAGACGTTGAGGGCACGCCGGTTGGGTTCGAAGACAGCAAAATGCCCGATGACATACGCGTCGAAGCGTGGCCAACTGCAACGCGGATTCCAGTCTGGGGTGCGCCCGGACACTGGTAACCAGGTGGACGAGAACGGTTGGACGCAGCAAGCGACGCGGTTGACTCAGGTCAATGGCGCGGCCCTTTCCCAGCACGCTCGCGTCCGCCTGCGATATCGATGCCTCGATCGGGAATTCCTCGCCGTCGGCGCGCAGGCCGTACAACACGCGCTGTGGACCCATCCGTCGCTCCGACACGCGGGTTTGTTCGAAATGCCGCACCTGATCGTCGTGCGCCGCACGGTAACGCACCGGGATGAAGCGAGACAGCGGGCCGCCAATCGCGTCGCGCGCGGCGCACCCGAACACGCGTTCGGCCGTCGGATTGACCTTGACGATGCGCTGCGTCGCATCGATCGTGATAATGGCGTCCGTCGTTGACCGGAGGATGCTGTCGAGCTGCCCGTAGCTCATCGTCGCCTGAACGACGCTCGCGTGCGCGGCGCGGTGAGTCGCAAGGAGAAGGATCAGACTCGTGAGCAGCAGCACGCTCGTTGAAGCGCCCAAGAACAGCCACGCACGAGCCAACGTGCCGACTGGGCACATCGCGGACAGGTAGTGGATGCCGACCCACCAGAGGGCGAAGAGTGCCGCTCCTGCCGGAACTGCTTGTGCGATCGCACCGCGAGGCAGGACTCGTCGAGCGGGCGACCCAGTCTTTGGCGTAGCACTGTGGCGCTCGATTCTGCTCATGTATGCCTTCGACGTACGACCGATGTCCCGGGTCGCGCACAAGCGTGACGGGAGAGTGACCGAGTCGCGTGAATCGCAATGATTCGTCATCGCATGGAAGTAAGTCTGCCTGTCGTCGCGCGCACGGCCATTGAGCTAAATCAAACGGAGTACGTCGCACCCCCGGCGATGCGATCCGTTTACCTGGCTCAAGCCCACGCAGTGCGTCGCCTATAAAGTCGACGTGTCACTCACACATCTTTGCAACGAAACCTGGATCGATCAACGGAGAATCGACATGTCGCTCACGGGATCAATAGCCGGCGCCAACTGGACCGTCGCCTGCAATACGGAGCGGACGCAGCAAGGCGTCGAGTGTTCGATCAGCGTCGAGCACCGCGGCGTGGAAGGAGCAAGCTTCATGCACCGGTTCAGGCAGACGCATTCCTTCGACAATGAACCCGAGGCGGTACTCGCCGGTCTGCGCGAAGGCATGACTTGGATACGCCTCAAGGCCGCGCACACGATCGACGTCTAGCCGGTAACGACCGAAGCTTCATGAATTGCCTCGCACCGGATCGATCCCGTGCTGGCACGCGCGCTCCCCGAACGCTTCGGCAGCGACAACAAGGTGAGCTACCTCGGACGACAGCGACGCACGGCCTCCCGCCAACATTCGGCTTTGTCAAGGGCACCTTTCGCTAAGTTTCGGGCTGCGTCTCATGGCGGCCGCCATTTCATTCCATCGCGGGTAGAGAGGATCCTATGAGCAACACGTCAACTCACTGTAACTAATGCGCGGCGTTCGGGCGAGTCATGCTATGCGTCGATTCGACGGACGACTGGACGGAAGCGGCCGCTCTCACCGTCTCGCTGGCCGACGTGGACACGAAGGTACGCATTGTCGGATTGCTGAAGAATGGGCGCGCGATGATTCCACACGCACCGCTCGCGTTCTTTAACGCGATCGCGGCGCATGTGCGATTGCAGCGCGGCGTCGAGGCGAGTATAGACAGGGCGCGGGGGTTCCTCCAGAGCGCAGGCATCGACGTGAATACCTTTGTCGCCGACCTGTTCGAGAGCGGCGGAGACGCGGCTCACGCGCTTACGCGGGCGGCGCAGACGTGGCGCGCCGATCTCATGATGCTAGCCGCACGCCGCCACATGGGCATCCTGCAATGGACCGAGCGGACGACCCGGGATGCGGCGGACATGGCGCACTGTTCGATGCAGGTGCTGCCCGCGCCTCCCGCCCGGTTCGAGACCGCCAGACCCTGCCGATTGCTGTGTGCCGTGGACGGCAGTCCCGTTTCGCTGGCATCCTTGCGAGCAGGGCTCAAGATCGCCGGGCCGGGCGCACAGGTGCAAGCGATCTACGTCATCGATCGTTCGGCTCGCGCGACTGACGCCGCGTCGACGACGTCGCTTCAAGAGGCATTCTTCGAAGAAGGACAGTCTGCTTTGGCGAAGGCCCGCACGGTCTTCTCAGAAACCTGGTGTGCACAGGATTTCGCGTTCGATGCTGCGCTTGTACGAACCGATGAAACGGGTGACGATGTCGCGCATGCGATCGTGCATGGAGCCGCGCGCTGGAACGCCGATGCAATTCTCATGGGCAAAGAGAGGTCGCGCGCTGGATACTCGGGACTGTGTCCGGACGCGTGGCCCAACTGACAGAAGTACCGCTCTTGCTGGCGCGTCGCCCCCGGTCCGAGTCTGGTCCGAAAACCTGAGCACTCCGGTGCGAAGCGATTGCGCTTGACTCATGTCAAGCAGCCTCCTGGAGAACACATTTAAAGTGACCTCGTGCCTTTAGGACCGGCTGCAAGCTTTCGCGCTGTCCCGGAAGCTCGGCACGCGTGATTCTCTTCGGTCGCGTGATCGCCGCGCACAGGTTGCGGCCTTCGTTCGGCAGAGCGCTTTTTTGCTCGACACGCGCCAGCTGAACTGTGACTCGCCCGATATTGCCGATCATGGCATGGGCAGTTGCCGCCAGTTCGAAACGGTCTCATCTACCATGGTCAAACTTATGACCGGATGCACGCGGTCCTCAAACTTGCGGCGCAGCGCCGGGCTGCTTCCACCGACCCAAATGTGCACGTGCGGCGGCAGCAGATTGCGCAGATCGGTCAAGCCGTTCGCGACGGACTGCGTGGGCAGCGTCGCGGTGAAGGAGAGCGCGACGATATCGACCCGATGCGCCGCCACGGCGCCGACGATATCATGCAGCGGCGTCTGCAGCCCCAGCTGGATGCACTCACATTCGGAGAGCATGAACATCGCCTCGGCCATCAGGATGCCAAGACCGTGGCCCTCGCCGGACAGCGTCGTGAGCAGCACGCGGGGACGGCCGCCGCGCCCGCGAAGCGCATCAGACAGAGGGCGCATCAGCGTGCGCAACGTGGTCTGGAGCGCCTCGCTGAACAGATGCTCGTGGTACACCTGCAGGGTGCCTGCGGCCCAGGCGTTTCCGACCCGTGCCGACAGCGGCGCCGCCACGTCCAGCACGAAACGCTCGAGACCGTCGCGCGCGGCGCGCTTCAACAGTTCAAAGCGAAACTCTTCATAGGCACTCGCGCGCAGTAATGAAATCAGACGATCGAGTTCGGCGTCCGGCACGTCCTGCCCGATCCCGGAAGTCTCGGCGAGCTGCTGAAGCGCTTCGAGCGACTGTGCGAGGACCTTACTCGGACGATGACCTGCGTCGAGCAGACGCGTGACGAGCCGCAGCTTCGACACCTGCTCCTGTGGATATAGCCGCTCGCCGCTGGGAGCGCGCATCGGCTGCGGAAAGCCGTAGCGGCGTTCCCAAACGCGCAAGGTGTCCCTCGTTACACCGATTTCTTGCGCGATCGCCCCGATACCGATTCCTGTCACGGCCGCCGGCGGAGCGCGCTCTAAGGTAGGATTTGACTCGGGGGCGCCGTTAGCGACCGGGTCTGGCTCTAAAACGCGCTCTGTCGAATTTGTCATATCCCGGTCGATCGAAATGTCATAGAAATGAGAGACGAGCTTTTCCGAAGGCAGCTTTTATCATAGACAAAATCAAGGCTTTTGCGGCGCGCGGGGGCTGAGTCGCCAGTGGGAAATAGCAGGCCGCGAGTCGTGCGCAACATCGCGCGTCGCGCTGAAACGCCGAGCTCGCTTGCTCTGCACTCGGAGGAGGAGCGTAGTGGGTCCGGGGCCTTTCACCTTGGAGATGCCTTGCACTCGGTTTCGAACCAATGGTCAACCAGACGCTGAGCGGCGTGCAGATCTGCTGGGTAGTTTGGGTCGTCGTGCCATGGCGACGGGTTGTAGCCCGCTTTACTCAGGGCCGAAAGCTCGCTTCGGTGCTGCGACCTCGTCTTAGGTGCGTTGCTTTTGGTTGCGGCAAGGTCACGGCACTCCGTTTCGCTCAGGTGTCGTTTGCTTTGTGGCGCGCTGATGGCGGGATATCCGGTCAGCAGGAGCGCGAACGTAGCAAGCGCCGAGCAGGTTTTCGTGACATTTTCCATAGCGCATCTCCATGCGTCCGAGTGCGCAACGCAAGCGGGGAAATGCCGCCGGTCGCGTGCGTCTTCCGCGTATATTTTGCCTTATCCGGAGAGACGACCTCTGGCATCTTCTATACGATCGCTGGCAACTTCTCGAAGAAGAGGGGTTTCCCCGGATCTGCCAAATCGGTCGAGTGCGCGCTGAATGAGGAGGCACATAGCGTCCTTCGGGTGAGGCCGAAAGGTCGCCCTTGCAGCTACGCTATGGCGCCCGATCCTCGGCGCCGCTCATTCCGTCAGGCGTGACACCTTTGTGCCCTCAAGCGAGGCGTCCGCCATCAGGCCGGCGTTGGTCAGTACGAACGCCTGTACTGGCTTACTGGCGGTGGTTGTGTCGATCGTACCGTTCGCACCCATCCTGACGAGCGCCACGGATGCATCTGCGCCGGCCGACCAGCCATTCGAATTACGAAATTTGTTGAGTGCGTCCTGTGTCATAAACAGGAAGATCAGCGCTTTCGACTGCGCCCCGGCCTGTAGGCCGAACGAGCCCGAGGTCGTGCTGTAGTACCCGACGGTTTGGCCCCCGCGCGCAGCGCGCCTTTCCCATACTGCGCGCCGACAACAAAGCCAGCCTGAATAACTGACGGGAAAACGAGCACGCCGCTCGCCTTAGCGACTAGCTCGCGCGAGCCGCCTACGGTGGCGTAGAGACGCTGAAGGGCGCTATCGACGTCTGCGTCGATCGACCGGTGCAGGTCAGCCGCGCCCGCGGCCTGCTCGGTTCCAGCGTTTCTGTTAGTCGTGCAGCCGGCTACTGCGAGGGCTGCCAATGCCAGGATGGCGGCGGAGTTGCACAAGAAGTTTCGTCTTTGCATCGATGTTCTCCAACGCGGAATAAAGAATCCCATAGAGCACGAGCGAACTGCAAGCGAAGTTATAACACAGCGCAGCAGTCAGTAGACGGTCGACTCTGCTCGGCCGTCTGAACACCACTGTCGCGAACACGCGGACGAAAAAAACCCGCCGAAGCGGGTGAACCACCGTGGAGATCTACTTCCCGCTCAATTTCAGTGGCGCAGAGGAAGGTTAGCTCGTAATCGGAAAAGCGCAAGGCGAAGAGCGTATCGCTGGCGTTGGAATGCTCGTTCGGGATCGTAGGATGCCGAACGAACACCCATGTTGCGTTCGTCGCAAAACGGCAACTCCATGCAACGTGGCCGCGCGTGTTGCTACCGAGCGACAAACTCTACGACGCGATAGATTCGGATACCAAATTGGCATTATCGTCGTATGGCGACAGCAACTTCTCCGCAGAGAGGACGTCGCGGTACGGGGTGGCGTGAAGCGTTTAACGAAAACGGCCCACAATTCTGGAGTAGCGAATGAAGAAAACTCTTATAGCCGGTGCTGCGCTGGCCACCCTGGCCGGGTCGGCGCAGGCGCAAAGCAATGTCACACTTTACGGCCTCATCGACGCAGGTCTCACTTACACGAACAGCCAGATCACCGGCACCGGAGCAGGTGGTCACAGCAACTGGCAGATGACGAGTGGAGGCGTACAGTACAGTCGTTGGGGGCTGCGCGGAGCGGAAGATCTCGGCGGCGGGTTGCAGGCGATTTTCACTCTGGAGAACGGCTTCAATCTGAACAACGGACAGTTGTCGTCTGCCAATCGCATCTTCAACCGCTTGGCCTACGTCGGAGTTTCCAGTCGCGATTTTGGCTCGCTCACCTTGGGACGTCAAACCGACGGCATGGTTGACTTCGTAGGGCCGCTCTCGTTGACCGGCACACAGTATGGCGGCACCCACTTTGCACATCCGTTCGACGTCGACAATTTGAACGACTCGTTCCAGATCAACAATTCTGTCAAGTATCAGAGCCCGAATTTTGCCGGCTTCAGGATCGGGGCCCTGTATGGCTTCTCGAACCAGGCCGGTGGCTTCGCGAACAACCGTGCGTACAGTGTCGGCATGTCGTACATGTGGGGACCGTTGAACTTTGGCGCCGGGTATTTGCACCTGAACAACTCGGCCGGCACCCCGGCACAACTCAACACGAACGGGGCAGTCACCGATACGCTTGGGACCTCACTATCAGGTCTTCTAACTCCTACCGCAGTACCATTAGGTGCGCTCGCTAGTCGACAGCAAACGTGGGGCGGAGGCGTGAACTATGCGGTCGGCCCCTTGGTTGCAGGCTTCGTATATACGCAAACGAACCTGACGGAACTGTTCCTGACCGGCTTCAACACGCACTTTCAGAACTATGAAGGAAACATTCGGTTCGCTTTGACACCAGCCGTTATGCTGGCGGCGGCCTACACTTACTCACGGGCCGGAGGCAACGCCGGGAGCGGTGCTCCGCACTGGAATCAGGTGAGCGCGCTCGCGAACTACGCCTTCTCAAAACGCACGGACGTCTATATCCAAAGCACCTATCAAAGCGTGAGCGCGAGGGCCGGCAACCCGCTGGGAGTCGCCTGGATCAACGGTGTGAATTCACCGGCATCGACATCGAATCAGATTGAGGCCACCATCGGTTTGCGTCACCGCTTCTGATTCATTGGCACCCACGCGGGAGGATCGCGCTATCAGCGATTCGGGACCTGCCGACTCGAGTCCGCCGTGACCGCTGAAGCGCTTCTCCTCCCGCGAAGCGGGCCCGCCTTCGGTGCCGCGCTCGGCTCCGCCGAAGGCGCAGTGATCCGGGAACCGGACGAACAATGCGGACACGGTCCGCCGGAGGAGGCCGTACAATAGAGAGACGTAGCTCGGGGCCTTGCGGTAGCGTAAGGATCGGACGTTGCATGCGTCGCTAGTCTGGAAATGCACAAAAGAGATGGCCATGTCTTGCAGAAAGGCAGGAGTGCTATCAATGGTAACGTCGACTTGTGTGATCGGCAGCAATGGCACCTTTGCCGGGATGAGTGCTCCGCGTCCTCGCTCAGAGGAGACTGTTCTTCAGCGCACACGGGGCGCTGCTCGGCATTTTGGACACAAGCAAATCTCCGCCTGTGCTTGACCCGCTCCCCTCACCAATTCTTATCGATTGGAGTGGCGCTCCAGACGTTCGAAGGAGCAGGCAGCTCTACACGAACCGGTTCTCGGATGCGAAGGGGACTCCCCAGGGCCAGGCCACATTTAGTCCCAGTCAGCAAGGGACGTACACGGTCACTCTGGCTGCACAGGCGCGATGCACATCGGTTATGACAGCGGCGCTGTACTCGACTTTCAGATGGTGCCTGGAGACAGTCCGGAAACGCTCAAACCCATTGTCAGCGCCGAGAGCGTGCCATCGATTCCGAGTACCCCATGCGACGTGCGGTCGGGCTGCGCCATTGGCGTACAGGTAAGGCTAGAGGGACAGTAGACGCGCGAACGGGAACGCGATCGCGGCCGATGAGGACGACGAGATTGGAAGTGCCGTCATGAGAACGGGCGTCGTCTCACGCGGTAGCGGCGCCGCCACCCTTCTCCGCGATAAAGCGAACAACGGAAGCCTGAGGCGATGTCGCGGCGTTCAGCCGAAAAGTCGCTTCGAGGCTTGGATGGTTCGGAATGGGATGCAGCGCGCTTTGCAGAATCGGCATGTCAGCACGACGGCCAGCAGTTCGGCTTCGCGGCGGGTGCGCCTCGGCGTCGAACTCGAATATCGCTGCTCGTCCGTCGAAAAATTCGATTGCACTGTCCATCGGCGCGCCACAATCGCCTGTGGAGCTCTGTAAGCCCGATTGCACGCCAATGGACGTCATCATGCTTCCGTTCACATAACTCTAGGCCTGGAGCACAGTCCTCGCGTCTTGGCTAGAGCGAGCGTCGTCGATGACCTTCATGAGCGCCTCCAACGAGAACGGCTTCTGCAGACAGACATCGTAGAGCTGAGCAGTTTCTCTCTGACTGTCTGCGTCTCCCGTCATTGAAACGAGAAAAATCCCGGAGGGAATCGGTGTTTCCCTCAGCGAACGCGCGACAGTGCTGCCAGTGATGTCGGGGAGGCCCTCGTCAAGGAAAGCGATTCCAAAAGCGCCGGTGCGAAGGAGCGTGAGGGCAGTCCGGCCGTCGTAGCCCACGTAAGCACAGTGACCATTGCAATCCAATAAAAAGGCAAGACTGTCCGCGACGGACTCATCGTCGTCAATGACGAGCACATTCATTCAAATTTCCTATTACGAGAAGTTCGTGGGCTCGGCCAAGAATTTCGTTATGTAATAGATTATTGAGTGGCGCGGCCTTTTGCGATTGTACTGACGCAAGGTCGATATGGCAGTGTAGCGGCCGATGAAAGCCTTTTGTATGGGTCATGGGGTCGCCAGTATGCGTTTAATTTGTGCCGCCTAGTCAGGCGTCCCACTAGCCCCTCCCGAAACAGCTGAGGATGCGCCCGCAATCTCGGGAAGATTCAGTGGGCCGTTGTACTCCCGCAAGCAGCCATTGCTCTCCCGACAACCTGAGCGGCCGACGTGGGTCGTGAGTGTGAGTTCGCCGACGCAGAAGTTGCAGTCCTGCCGCGCGACATCGCCAAGGTCAGCAATCTGCCAGGCTCCTGACGTTAAACGCAACCGGCCTCAATGTCGGCTAGGGCCGATCTAGGGACCGGGCCTCGTGAGTCGATCCCCAAGCTCATCATTCACGCCACGGCGAAATGACGACAGCGGGTCCGCCATATCGGGTTCCCGACAAGTTATCCACAGAAACCGTGGACAACCCTGTTGAAAAGCGAGCCAGGACGACTTCGTCGACGCCCGGCATCAGAGGATGTCGTTCACGTCGCCGAGCGTCAATGGACGCAGGGCGTCGACGGCTGGGTTGGGAGCCCGTGTCGTCGGCGATAGAGCTGCACAGCACTCGACTTGGTTTCTTCTCGTTGTTCGATGAGGCGAACTTCGAAGTGGTGGAGCCGACGAGGAGCATTACCACAAGCCGGATCGGGAGAGCCGTCCGGTGGAGCAGAAGCGCATCCCGCGACTGCAGCCGCTAGCGTCATGATGCTGAAGAGTCTGAGCATCATCGGTCTCCCGTGCAGCACTTGCACCGCATCGTTCGGTCCTGATTCTGAGCGGAGGGGTCGTCGCAAGCGCGCAGGTTTGATCAAGCTGGCACATCACGGTAAACCCGACAACGAATCTGTTCGACTATGGCAGAACACTCGGCGGTTGCGTGCGAGCCAGATGCCGTACGGAAGCGTGAGGACTGCAATCTCACGCTGTACGCCGTATCCCGAGACGTCAGCACGGCCAGATGGCGAGGCGGCGCGGCTGTCCGCTGACGCAAAGCAACCGATCAAATGCCGCGAACGCATATTAAATGCTTTGCAATCAATGTGCGGCAAGCGACGGTGTCGAGCCGAACCCTCGAAATGAGCAGAGTTAGCTTTGAGCGAGGTCAGGCGCCGACATCTTCACGCGCTTGAAGGATGCGGCCGAAGACGTCGTTGAAGGTCTTCCGCGTCGATTGCCCGAGGTTGGCGCAGAAGGGGCTCGGGCAAGGCCCTCTGCGAGTTGCAATGCAGTCGGCAAAACGCCTATAATTGGAGGGCATTTTGCCAAAGGGACGGTCATGACAATAATCGCCTTCACACCGACTGGTACCGGAAACGCACGACAAGCGGAATACGCGCTGCTCGGTGAACTGCTTGACGCGCGCGTCCGGGATGATGCCGATCTCGCTGGACTGGCGCAGGATCGCGTCAACGTCGACGTAATCGATCGACTCGCCGCTCAGGGGCTGAAGGCCGACGAACTGGCTTTCATTATCCCGCGGCGAACACTCACGCATCGTCGGCAGCAACACGAACGCCTGTCGACGGAGGAATCCGATCGAGCCATTCGTTTGGCGCGCATCGTCGCGCAGGCGAACGCCGCTTTCGGCAGTAACGAAAAGGCCTTGGTTTGGTTGCGCGGTCTGCAGAAGCGCTTCGATGGCCTCAGCGCCCTTGGAATGGCTGCAACCGAGCATGGGGCGCGTCTGGTCGAGGACGCGCTCGTACAGATTGACGAGGGATATTTCGCCTGATGGTTCTGTGGAGGATCAGCAACTACGCCGACTTGAAAGGCGTCGGCGGCCTGCGCGCTCCCGGTCGATGGCACTTTGCAGGGCAGCCGGTGGTCTATCTGGCCGAGCACCCCCGCCGGTGCTCTGCTCGAGACGCTCGTTCATCAAGAAGTTCGGTCCACCGCCGATTTGCCCGACACATATCGTCTGCTGCGCGTGGCGATCGGTGACCAAGTGACGATTGCCGAATTAAGCGAGAGCGTTTTGCCGGAGAATTGGAGAGAGGACGCGTCCTATACGCAGTCCGCCGGCAGCGAATGGCTTGAGGGCGGATCAACAGCGTTGCTCAAAGTCCCCAGCGCGGTGATGCCTTTTGCCTACAACTACATTCTCAACCCCGTACATGCGGACGTCGTCCATATCAAGATAGAGATGGTGATCGACGTCCGGCATGATCCGCGCATCGTTCGCCTACTGACGCGCCCGTGAGGGGAGGACAGCCGATGAAAATATCGATCGAGCAAGCCAAGACCATCTATCGCGAAGCGATCGACCGCATGGCGAGCGACGGCGAATCAGCGAGTTGGTGGGAAGAGGTTACGGCGGCGGTGGAGGAGGTTGCCAGTGCGAGGACCGAGCG
The DNA here is from genome assembly GCF_018408855.1 of Caballeronia sp. NK8. Taxonomy (GTDB): domain Bacteria; phylum Pseudomonadota; class Gammaproteobacteria; order Burkholderiales; family Burkholderiaceae; genus Caballeronia. The sequence continues at coordinate 120,788 of NZ_AP024328.1, forward strand.
AGATGCCGCAGCGGTGATCGCGTGGTGGCATCACGATTGGTCTTTAGTTTCAGATACGCCTGCTGCCGCAGTCAGACGCATCCGGCGCGCCGCGCGGACAGCGAGGTGATCAACTTAACCCTGTCGAGAAGCGATTTCGGCGCATGCTAAGCAACTATTCAATCGATGCTTCCTCGACCCGGGACCAGGTGCTGCAGTTCCTGAATGGACCCGGCATTCTTGCACGTTACGAGGCCGGGGCCACCGGTTTTTCGGACGGATGCCGCATCGACCAAGGCACCTTGGTTACCGATCCCGAGTGTCGGATATCAACCGTGCTTCATGAGGCGGGCCATCTGGCGATCACACCGCGCTGCTTCCGTTCTTTGATGAACGGCAACCTGTATGCAGGGCAGCGCGAGATGCTCAGACGCATTGACGAAGAGGGCTTGCACCCGGATGCTCCCCTGTATCGCGCCGTCATTCAGTGCTCGGACCCGGAAGCCACCGCATGGGCGTGGGCTGCTGGCGTGAGCCTTGGTCTTCCGGGCAGGGAGATTATTCGCGACGATGAATACGACGGCGAAGGGGCAGATATTCGACTCGCTTTGCAGATGAATGCATACTTTGGCATTCATGGTCTCGCTCACGCAGGCTTCTGTGCGATTCGCAAGCGAGGTGATCAGGCCGCCTGGCCGCAATTGAACTTCTGGACGCAAGAAGTCGCCGCAGATGCGGGAGCGCATTAACTTGACTTGTCGATCAAGCACAGAAAATCTTCAACGGTGCTGCGATCGCGGACATGAACTCTTCAGGCGCTCGAGATCAAGCGATGCGACGCCTGAAACAGAAGAAGGTCGGGATGAGTGAGAACGAAGTGATCGAGGCTGCGAGGGCGACATGGAACGCGCAGGCTGACGAGCACAACCAATGGGATGAACTGGGCTGCGACGAAAAGCTCGAACTGGCCGTGCGCGCCGCGTTCGAAACGTGGTCCGCGCAAGAAGTCGTGGCGTGGATCACTGAAGATGGTGAGCGTGTCATCACGGACGCGACAAAGCGCGGTCTGCCACGTGCCGTGCAGGCACCCTACACGCGGCCACTCGTTCGGGCAACATTGGGCGAGACACTGCCGGACGGAGAACAGTGAAACACATCGGCACGACGAACTGCTCATTGGCCAGCGATGCGTTGGCGGCGAGCAGGCGCGTCAGATTTTGGCGAACTAAATGACACTGCAAGATGGAAGATACATGGCGGTCTGTAAGGAGCGCAGTGCCTTGGCCGCTGCGGTCAATGGGCATGGTCCTGTTTACCCTCAGGCTCCGTGCAAGGTGGTGAAGGGCGTGGCTATTTTTCTCCGAGACGGAAAGGAGGTCTGGCGGTGCAACGCGGGATACGCTGAACTCCATTTCAAGCTCGAGCCGAGCGATTGATAGGTTACCCTCCCGCGCTGAAACCATAGCACTGGCCAGTGACGACGCAAGGTCGACTACGGAAGTTCGCGCGACGGTCGCGTTCGCTGCGGAATGTAGGTACTGCAAACTTCGGAAAGCGGCCATGAGCGGACGTTCGACGCGGGGCGCGAAATCGTTGACAATCGGTGTTTCAGAGCCCTCAATGCAGTCAGTCCTTTGTGGGCACTTCGAGCGAAATCAAGCCATCCGTCCGGTGGGCTGCCGCGCGCTGACTTATCCATCGGAGATGGCCGTCTTAGTGCAGAAGAGATAATAAGGGAGATCCGTCCTGACGCGTACCCGTCTAAGACGAATCCAAGACTTATGGTGTCTATTCATGTAAGCGGAGAGGACAAGACCTCTCAGATCAGCGACTGGGCGATCTACTGGAGCGACAAGTACGAGAGCCTTCAACTGACATGTTATTTCCCATCCAGGAAGACATTCACTCGCCCGCTCAGTGACTGCCGCGTTGTTCCCACTCGTGAGTTGGACGAGATGTTGCTCGCAAAGCCAGGTGGCGCATCCGTTCAGTCCGTCGAGAGAGCGACAATCTACGGCGAGCGGTATGCCGTGGTCTACTATCCTGGCGCCTCCAAGCCGTACGTTCACAAATTGAACAGCGTCGAGTTCGTCAAGCCGACAACAATGAAGGAAGGGTCTGTCTTTCGGTATTTTGTCGACGTGGCGAACGCCCGAAGGGAAAACGCGGGTTCAAAGATCCAGCGCGAGATCGCGGCCAATATCGTCCGCCAGCTAGAGAGCCTGCCTCCCCGGCCGGACACTGCCTTGAACGCCTATTGCACGGGGCAGAACGGGATGCAGGCGCAAGTCGATGGTCTGATCTTTCCATTTGGCGTGAACGAAAGCCAGCTCACGGCGGTCGAGCAAGGGTTCCGCGCGCAGATTAGCGTCATTGAGGGGCCGCCTGGAACCGGCAAGACGCAGACCATTCTAAACATCCTTGCCAACATCCTGCTGCAGGGTAAGACGGTCGCGGTACTGTCCAACAACAATCCGGCCGTGGAGAACGTTTACACGAAGCTGGAGAAAGCCGGGCTTGACCATTTGGTTGCCAAGCTCGGCAGCAAGGAAAACCGGGCGGCTTTCTTCGACAATCTACCTCCCCGGCCGTCCGTCGAACCCGAGCCCGCACCGACCATGGACGAAATCCAAGCGCTGCTTGCACGGTTGAGGCGGCATCTCCACGATCACAACACAGCAGCGCAATTGCAGGCTGACATCGATGAACTACGTATCGAACGTCGCCATCTGCTGCAGTGGCAGGACGAGAACGGGCTACAGGTTCGAGCGTCTCTGGACAAGTACGGCTTGTCGCCAGACAAGACGTCGGACCTGATAGCCTACCTATCCCATCTTGGAGAGCAGCCGATTCGGCTCAAGGACCGAATCGAGCTGCTGTTCAATTTCAGGATTTTCCGCGCCAAGCCTTTCGAGAAGGAGTCCGCCAGTCCATCATTCATGCTTTGCAGATGCACTACTACGACAAGGCGCTGCAAAACAAGGAGGCGGGCCTTGGGGGCATGCCGCGAGTCGCTCGCGCAAGGCAATTTCACGGCGTCGCTGGAGGCGTTGACGACAGGGTCGATGCGCTACCTCAAGCAACACTTGCATGCGCATACCACTGAGCCAGGTGGCATCAATGAGGACCAGTATCGGAAGCAGTTCGACCACTTCTTGCAACGCTTTCCCATCCTCGGTAGCAGCACGCACTCCATCGTCAACTCGATCGCACCGGGCGCAGCCCTCGACTACGTCATCATCGACGAGGCCTCACAGCAGGACATCGTACCGGGCATCCTGGCGCTGGGCTGCGCGAAGAACCTGATCGTCGTTGGGGACAGCCGTCAGTTAGCTCACATTCCAGTGGCGTCGGGCTTCGAACCCCGATAACGCGTACGATTGCGAGCGATACAGCCTGCTCGATTCGTGCACCAGCGTATTTGGGGATGCGTTGCCGAGGACTCTGCTTAAAGAGCACTACCGCTGCCATCCCAGGATCATCCAGTTCTGCAACCAGCAGTTCTATGACAACGCCTTGATTCCGATGACCCGGGACAACGGCGAAACCCGCTGCGACTGGTGGTGACCGCCAAGGCAACCACGCGCGCAACAACACCAATCTCAGGGAACTGGATTCATTGCGCAAGGTGCTCGACGATGAGGACGAGCCTGTCATGCTGGAAGGCGACGGCCGTGGCTTCATTGCCCCATTCCGGGCGCAGGTCCGCGCTCTCCGATAAGAATTTGCCCGCAGATTTCGTCAGGGACACCGTCCACAAATTCCAAGGCAGGGAATGCGACGAGATCGTATTCTCCACTGTATTGGGACAGGAAGCGTGACAACCGCGAGCGATGGATTTCGTGGATGACCCCCGTATCGTCAATGTGGCGGTGTCACGCGCCAAAAACGGATCGATTCACGGCGGTGACGGGCGATGAAGTCTTCACCGGCGAATAACGGCCCGATTGGCCGCCTTGATGCGCTATCGTCGAATACCGACGCAGAGGACAAGCAGATTAAACTCACGTGCTCGCCGTCGTTGTCGGCCTTCGAGCCTCTTCTGTTATATGGTGAATAACGAACCAGGTCCCTGAATGCTGGGCTTGAACGCCAGGTTTACGGCGCGAAGATTCCGAATTACAAATCGAGGCAGAATCGTGGCTACAGCCTGCCTTCCGTGAAAGCGCTTTACCGACCCGTCACGCCAGGCCATCACCTTTCACACGGCAGTCTGCTGAACCAGGTCGCGCTCGCCTACTAAACCCGGCGCTGACGGCGGAGAGAACGGGGCATACCATGCGCAACGCGCGCAGTTGCGACTTCGTGCTGTATTTCAAAGTGGGGAAAACCCCGCTGAGAGTGATCGAAGTCGATGGCGCCTCCCATAACACAGCTGAGCAAGCGGCGCGAGATGCCTTGAAAAATAGCATCCTGGCGAAGAGCGGGCTTGCGATCCTGCGGCTGCGGACAGTTGAAAGTGGAATTGAGGAGAAAGTGGAGGCGTTTCTTGCGGCGTGGGGGAAGCGGACGCTGACGTGGAACGTACAGCGGCAAAGGCATGATGGTCGTAAATCGACTTTTTTTTGCTCGCCCGCACTGTTGGTGCCGGAAGTGCATTTGCGGTGAGGGAAATCAAACGGTGGTAAGAGCTGCCGGCCGAGTTCGTTAAGGTTTATTCGATGCCTGCCATCGGCCGCAGAAAATGTGCGTGCCGCCGCGGCATGTCGGCAGGCCGTCGAATAAGCCGATGGAGGAAACGCGGAGTGCCCCACTGCGGTTGGAGGGTTCGCGCCTATGGCGATTGATAGACCGGAATGGTCAGTGGTGCCGGGATGCCGGCACGCTCAGGCGGGGTGCGGAGGGACGCTGACGCCCGTAGCGAAGTGGTTTAGTCGTGGCCATTCGCGATGATGAGGCGCGCGGGCAAAGCGCTTCGAAGTAGCCGACCACGCGCAGCTCCCATCCTTGGGCCGCGTTGCCGCGGAGCCAACGTTCACAGGCAGGGTCGAGGAACCGTGGGGTTCATGTCGGATCCCGGCGCATTGGCGGTGCGCGGATCGGGGCGCTGCGCCGCGAGGATTTCGATGAGACCATCGGTGCGCCGCAGTGCCGACAGATGAAGACGGGGCGGGTTTCGATGATGGCGTCGTCCGGCGACGGGCTGATCTCGGGTTCGACTGCCAGCAGTTCGCGCACCTTGCGAGATTGGCCGCGGCGCACCGGGTGGCGAGCAGCCGAAGTGGCGGATCGATGGAAAACCACCGGCAGCACATGGAGCAGGAAGCGGCGCATGAATTCGCCGGTTTCGAGGTCATGGTCTTGTAAGCGGGTGCGTCCCTTCGCACGGTAGTCCTTTCCAGCGGAACGTCACGCCACGCTCATCGACGGCGACCAAGGCGCTGGTTGGAGATGGCGACGCGGTGCGTGTAGCGTGAGAGGTACTCGAGCACCGCCTCTCGTCCGGCGAACGGGCGCTTTGGCGTAGACCACCCATTCGCAAGTACGTAAGGGGCGCAAGCCATCGGGCAAAGGTGGCGGGGTCGGCGAGCCCGGTGTACTCGCCGAAGAACTGCAGGTCGCCACGGTGGTGAACCGACTGGAGTGCCTCGAGGAAGCGGCGTCGGAACAGGCGTGAGAGGACGCGCACCGGGCAGGAAGTAGCCGGGCCGGCAGGCGATCCAGCGTTCACCGTCAGGCGACAGCCCGCCACGGGGGACGATGCCGTGCACATGCGGGTGATGCGTGAGCGCCGATCCCCAAGTGTGCAGTACGAGCGTGGCGCCGATCTGGGCGCCGAGATGCCTGGGATCCTCGGCGATCGTGCGCAGCGTGTCGGCGGCGATGTCGAACAGCAGCCCGTAGATGACCCGCTTGTTGTACCAGGCGATCGCGCTGATTTGCGCGGCAGCGTGAAGACGACGTGGAAGTACTCGACGGGTAGCAGATCGGCCTGACGCGCCTCTAGCCAGCGGCTGTGCGGCGCTGGCCTGGCACTTCGGGCAATGCCGGTCTCGGCACGAGTTGAAGGACACCTCGCGTCCTTGTGCAGCCTGAACAGCGCAGCACATGTCCGCCCAGTGCCGCCGTGCGGCACCGTTCGATGGCCGACATGACCTTCAGCTGCCCCAGGCTCAAGTGTGTCGTGGCTCGCACGCTGGCCCGTGGCTGCGGAAGATGTCCGCAACCTCCAGCATGGAGGCGTTACAGCCCGCGGGTCTACTCTGAGGCAGACGGTCCAGCGGACTGGTGACCTCGTGCAGCCAGGTCGGTGGCCACCTGGACGTAGAGCGCGGTGTTCTCGAGCTTTGCATGGCCGAGCAAGCACCTGGATCACGCGGATATCCACCTTCTGTTCGAGGAGATGTGTCGCAAAGCTATGGCGTAGCGTGTGCATGGACACACGTTTGTCGATGTTCGCAGTCTCGGCGCGGCATGAATGGCACGGTTGAACTGTCGCGTGCTTAACTGATCGAGCGGATCGAGTCCGGGAAACAGCCACCCACCATCGAGCATCTTGCCCTGCGCACGGGCCACGCGCCACCACACACGCAGACGTTCGAGCAGCACCGGCGAGAGCATCGCGTAGCGGTCACGGCGGCCCTTGCCCTGCCTCGATACGCAAGTGTCATGCGCTCGCTGTCGACGTCGGTGACCTTCAGCGCCACCACTTCGCTGGCGCGTAGCCCCGCGCCGTACGCGACCGACAGCGCGGTTGTGCTTCAGGTTACCGGCGGCCTCGATGAGCCGCCGCACTTCGTCGGGGCTGAGCACGACGGGCAATATGCGGGGCACGCGCACCGGTTGCATCCTGACCATCAGCTCGGGCGGTCGAGCGTGACTTTGAAGAAGAACTTCAGGCCGGTGATCGCAGTGGTTCAGCGACACGGCCGATGTGCCGTGGTCGACCAGATAGAGCTGGTAGCGGCGCAGGTCCTCGACGGTGGCCGTGTCAGGCGAGCGCCGAGAAAACGGGCGAACTCACGCACGATGTGCAGGTAGATGTCCTGCGTCTTGGGGGCAAGCTGGCGCATGCGCATATCGTCGATCATGCGCTGGCGCAGTGGCTGGCGTTTGTCGGTAAGGAGGTCATGATTCGGCTCCTGTTGAAGAACGAGGGCGGATTGCCTCATTCGCCAACATAAAGCCGGGTGACCGGCCTCTCCCTGACCACCAGCGTCGGACCGTAGCCCCTACCGCGCGAGCGTTTAGTCCACCCGGCCAGGGAACGGCCGTTCGACGAGAGCATGCGAAACGTCAACCGATCGACTACCCACGCTTGCGTTGCGCGTTTAACGCGGTCGACTGCAGACGAAGTGCGCATCGGACACAGCGTTATTTGTGGGCCGCTTCGTCGGAGCACCACAGCGCTTGAACTCGTGCGCTCCTCAAGGAAAGGCCTGCGACAACTCGGGCACACCTTTCCATCGCGCTGGTGGTCGAAGCGTCCTCGTCGGCAAGGGGTGGCCTCCAAGCCGGACGGCGCCGAAAACGCATTCCCGCAAAGCACTGATGTTAGCCAGGGGCAATCTCGAAGCACCGGGGGAGTGCCGCAAGCCAACACCGTCGAATATCTCACTCGACCGGACCGCTACATGTTTCACCGGAAAGCCGTCTCGATCTGCGAAAGGGGCCTCTGTCTGAGTTCGGGTTCATGCGGCGTTGCTGTAAGCTTCCGCCCTGTCACTCTTAATCAAGGTCTTGCCGTGCCAGCCACTTCTCTATAACGTACCGAAAAAGCACGAACGGAATCACCTGGCAACGATCGAGAAGCTGCTTTCTGACGCCGACCGCAGTTGTTATCTGTTCGGCCTGGATCAAGCTCGAAGGTGTCGGATTGCTGAAAGACTCGATCGCCGCGGCAGTAAGCGCGCGGCGTGCAGTCACCGTTTATTCGAATCGCCCAAGAAAGGACAAGAGGAAGACCGAAGTGCAACAAGCTGCAGTAGATCTGCTGGTAGAGTTGGGGCGTCAACGTGATCGCCACGACGAAAAGTTCCTACATTCAAAACTGTGGTACTTCGAGTCGAAAGGCAAATACCATGCGCTTATCGGTCTGCAAACATGACCGAGGGTGGGCTGCGCGTAAATGAAGAGCTGTCAGCGCCGATCGACGGCGAAATCGGTGACGAGAAGCACTCTGAAATCGCCTGAGTACCTGCGTCACGTAGATGGCCTTTGTGGGAGCCGCGCTGTCGCCAGGAATAGTCCACAGCGGAAGCAGTGACTTTGTAGAGGACACGATCGGCCATCTCGGGGGACGATTGAAAGCTTATCTCGACGATCTCAGAGAGACACCGCCAGGCTGGATTAGGGTGTACTGGCCCGACGAGGCCATCCGTCTTCTCGAAGCGGGGATTGTAGAAGAGATCGGTCTTGACCACGATCTAGGTAATGACGAGCGCGGGACGGGCTACGATGTGATTGTCTGGATGGAGGAGGCTGTTGCGCTTCGGGGGTTCAAGCGCCGAGAATTGTCGTCCATTCTGCGAACTCCGCAGCACGGGCGCGAATGACGGCGGGGATTGATGCGATTAAGTCGTTGGCAGACGACAGGGTATATAAAATCTGTCTCAACTCAGTGGAGAGGATGCCGTGTTGATCCGGCACTGGGCGACTTCAAAAAGCGTTGATCGTCAAGGAAACACTGCCGAACTCCCGATTTCACCGGAAGTGGCGGCCGGCGCTCGCGTATTCCGGGCGTGCGATGGACGCATTCCACGACCTAATTAAGGGGCGACCAACGCGCGTGAAGACACGATGGCTCGAGACCCAAGCCAGAACCGAATGACTGCTCTAGAGAAAGCCGACTGTCCCTTGTGGTTCGGGTGCGGGAGTTCGAGGCGGGTCGCCTCAGGCGCCACGCGCCCCTGCCTGCAACTTCGGCAAGCGGCCACGAGCCGCCGATCGAGGTCGCCGTCCAATTTAAATATCCAAGGTCACGTCCGCCCCCGCTCAATGGCCGGTTTCCGGCGATCAAATTGCCGGTGGCACTGCCTCAACCCGGCCATCTACGGTCATTTGCCGGAAGCTCACCGCAGACGTTCGAGCGAGCATTCCTCTCAAATAGGGGTCGTTCGAAAGTGACTGCGCAGCGTCACGTCTTCGGTGCCAGAGCGGCCATTCAGATGGATGGTGTTCGCCGGCATCAGCCGGATGCCTATGATCGAAGGGTCCGGCAGGCTGCTTGGCATGGTCACGGAGGGCGATCCCATGCGTCGCGTGGAGATCGGGACCGGCGAGAAACAGCGCTCGTGGTGGCTCGAGCTTGATGCGTCCACGACTGAACTCGCGAGCCAGCGCGCAACGCGCGATCACGGTGGCGAGCACCGTGCTCGCGGAGTCGGTCGCTGCAGTCCGAAGTCGTGAAATCGATCTCGCGGAGGAAGGCGATAGCGTCGTCCATGAACTTGCAGCCGAGGCGGGCGAGGATCGCGCGGGCCTGCTGATCCTCGGTATCCGGCAACATCACGGATTGGTGAGGTGATTCGATCCATCAGTTATGGATCGGCTCAGCCAATTCGCGACTTGCGCATTGATCGTCGTGCCCGCCGGATACGAAAGTACCTACGACGAAGGCGTGCAGCGCATGCTCTTCGCCGTCGATGGCAGCGCAACGTCGCTTGCGGCAGTGGGCGTAGGGGCGAAGCTCGCAGCTGCGGACACGCAGATACGCGTGGTCTATGTCGTCGACCGCGCGATATGTCCCGGCGGATTGATGCCGACGACACCGCTCGAGCTAACGTTGGTCAAGGAGGGAACCGCGGCGATCGCAGCCGCGGCCAAGGTGCCTGAACCCCTGCACAACATAACGCCTTTACGGGTCTCGATCGGCCTGATCACCACCGAGTCCGGCACCGACGACATTGCGAGCGCCATATTGCGCGAAGCAGAGCGCTGCGGTGCGGATCTCATCGTGATGGGACACACGGCAGGCGCGGCGGCGCGCGAGCCCATCTTGGCAGCGTTTCCAATCGGGTAGCCAGCCTTGTCGAGATCCCGCTGATGCTGGTTCGTGAGCGACACAATGTGTAAGCCCGGCAAAAAACTAATGACAAACAATGGACAATCAATTATCTAGTTGGAGAGATTGAGATAGCTGGCCTCGTCCGCAGTTGCTTCGCGCGATGCACAGCAAACTTCCCAGGACGCAGGCAAGACGACTCTGCGCATTGAGGGCGATCAAATGAACGAGATCCAGGCGATGCGTATCTTTGTGCGCGTATCGGATACGGAAAGTTTCCACTGCACCGCGCGAGAACTGCGGGTTTCCAACGCGTTGGTGAGTCGCGCGATCGCCTCGCTCGAGGCACGGTTGAAAACTCGTTTGATCAATCGCACGACGCGCAAGGTATCGGTGACCGAAGCTGGCGCGCGCTATCTCGAAGGATGTCGCACGTTTCTGGAGGAACTGGATAATCTGGAGTCCACGATCGCGAAAACTGAAGACGGACCCAGCGGCGCGTTGCGCGTCGTCGCATCGACCGCGCTATCCCAGTTCACCTTGAGTCAACTCGTCGACGGGTTCCGCGAGCTCTATCCGAACGTAACGGTACGGCTGACCCTCGCTGAGCGGCGTGTCCATTTCGTCGAAAATGGTTTTGACGTCGGCATTGTCACTGAGCTGGCGGATCAAACTGCGGTCGTCAAGCAGAAGGTTGGCGTCAATGCGTTCGTCCCCGTGGCCACGCCGGCTTTTCTGCGCGAGCATGGCCTGCCTGCCGCCCCGGGAGATTTGCGCAGCCTGTCGTCGGTCGGGTTGCAAGAGGAGCTACGCAGTCAGACGTGGAATTTCGGTCACGGTCAAGGCGCCGTGGATGAAGTCACGCTCGCACCGGCGTACTCGGTCGATAACTGGTTCCTGGCTCGTCTCGTGACGCTGCAGAGCATGGGGTTCTCGATCGTGCCTAAAGGCGTGGTGCAGACCGAGCTGGACGACGGCAAACTCATTCGCCTGTTGCCGGAGTATTCGATCGCGACGCCCGACAAGAACATCTTCATTGTCTTTCTTGCGCGGAAGTACTTGCCTCGCAAGACCCGCGCGTTCATTGACTATGCATCGGATTACCTAAGCCGGGAACTTGCAGTCTCGACCGGCCGAACTGAAGACATCGACGTGCTGGCTTTGCGTCAACCGAGGTCACTTCTTGAAGCGGTCAGCGCTGAGGCGAACGCGAACTGATGCCACTCGTCGAACCGGATTTTGTTGCAACATCCAAGGCTCGGCAAGTGATTGAGAGCTATGCGCGGATAACGAAATGAATGAATATCTCATTAGATCGACTCGACGTGCCATGAACGGAGGCGGACATGAAGGCGAACCCACGTTGTTTCCCTAGTCGCGTTCTTGCCGGACTGTTGTTGTCATGCACATGCGCCCATGCTGCGAACCTGAACTTCCTCAAGGACACGCCGATCAGCTATATGAAGCCCGCCGACCGCAAAGCGCTCAATCGCGCCGCTCAGGAAGCGCTCGACACGAAGAAGGACGGCGAAACAATCAAATGGAACAACGCCGGAACCGGTAACACAGTGCACATCGAAGGCACGGTCACGCCGCGCGACACCGTGAAGCGCGACGGCGGGACGTGCCGCAAAGTCACGCTCGTCGCCGTCGCGAAGGGACAGACGCAGTCGTGGACGCCGACCGCGTGCAAGAAGGGGGAAGCGGAGTGGCGGATCGAGAAGCAGTGACGCACCCGCGATCTAGAAGCTGACGGCAAACCCAAACGACACGCCGTGCACGTTGTGCCCGAACACATAGCGCACCATCGCGCGCGTGCGCGTGATGACGACGGGATATCGGCTGCTGTCGAGTTCGAGGCCCACGCCGAGCGAGGTCAGATCGTTGAAGCCGAGCACGCCCGCGCTGTCGCCGAAGTAATGCGAGTACGCGGTTTCGAGCACGTAGCGCACCGGCCGGTCGAGCGCGGCGAAGCCCGTCGGCGCACGCCAGCGCGCCCACAGGCTGAATTGCTGCGCCGTCGCCGAACCCTGCACGGCATCCGACGAACTGCCGAAGCTGCGTAAATAGATATCGGTCGCGCGCAGTTCGACATCGACCTCATAGTGCTCGCGATAGTGCTCCAGATCGAGCATCAGCGAGCCGCCGAGACCGAAGGCGTTGAGCGCGCCGTCTTCGAGGAACTGGAGATTGGTGTTAGCGAGGTGGTTGAACACGGTCTGCGCGACGCGCAGATCGCTCGCGACACGGCCGATCATGCCGTTGAGGATCGGCCGCAGGCGCAGCTCATTGGTGATCGGAATGTCCCAGCCAATACCGACCGTCGTGCTCGCGGTGTTCCACTTCGCCGGCACCGGGCGTTGCTGAGTGCCGTCGGTCGCGATGAAGGTCGGATCGTAGCGGCTGTACGCGACGGTGCCTTCGAGATAGAGCGGAAACGACCTGCTGAGGGTGAACCCGCCGCCGAGCTGCGTCTGGCCGAAGCCCGGATTGCCGGTCGCGCCGCTGTTGATGGAGAGCGAACTCGTCGTGACGTCGGGCACCGCCGTGTACGACATGATCGCGAGCACGGCGTTCGCGTAGTTCTTGACGTTGGTTCCCACCACGGCGCGATCCGGCGCGCCTTGCGCGTGAGCGATGGCAGGCGTGACGGCGAACAGCACGAGCATCGAAAAGATGCGCAACCGGCTCGAAGACAGGATCGGCTTTCGCATGTGGCGCAGCGCCCGGACGTTGAACGGCTGGTTGGTCGTACGTTGCATTCGGCCGCTCCGCCGATGCGCCATTGCATGCGCGGAGCCGTTGACCGATCCCACGGTCACAAGCAGAAAATGTAGCTTACCGATGGCCGCACGCCAAGCCCGATACATACGGGCGCGCTACAGACGTCCTAAACTGGAGCTATTCCGCGCAACCTATCCAGGAGGCATCGATGAGACTGAACGAGCCGCGCATGGTGGTTGCCTCGATCGGTGTGTTCATCTGGCTCGGCGGCCTGTATTTCACGATGCACGGTCTGCTCGACGACGTGAAGCCCGAATTCCGCTACGGCATGTGGGCGCTGGGCATCGGCATCGTGATCTTTGTGGTCGCGTTGAATCCGCTTGCGCAGCGCAGGTCGGGAAAGCGCGATCGATCGACCTGATCGGCGGTTCGTGTACTAGGCTATAGAAGTACCATCGATCTCAACGGAGAACTTCGCAATGGGTGATCTCTAGCTAGGCAATGTAGAAGAATCCACAACCGACGACGAAATCCGGCAGTTTCTCTGCAATTACGGATTTCCTCCGTACGATTCGATTCAGCGCGTGGCCGGCACCGGTGAGCATCCGGCCGCGTTCATGAGTTTCGATTCGGTCGAGCCGCACGTGTTGCGCACGTTTCAGCCGCGCATCCACAATATGTTCTGGAAAAATCGCACGCTCGTGATGCCGGTCATGCCCGAGCGCAGTGAGACCTGACTGCGCATCGAACCACATGGGGAGCCGGCATTGAAAGAAGAAAAGGCTGTCAGCGAATCGCGGGGTGTGCGTGAAGGCGCGGGCGTGCATGAGCGCCTGAGCCGCAAGCAGTACGACAAGGAGCTTGCACGCTTGCATCTCGAGCTTGTGGAGCTGTAGGAATGGGCCGTTTATACGGGCGCGAAGGTCTGTATCGTGTTCGAAGGGCGCGACGGCGCGGGCAAGGGCGGCACGATCAAGGCGATCACCGAGCGCGTGAGCCCGCGCATCTTCCGCGTGATCGCGCTGCCCGCACCCACAGAACGCGAGAAGACGCAGATGTATGTGCAGCGGTATCTGCCGCATCTGCCCGCGGCGGGCGAAATCACGCTCTTTGACCGAAGCTGGTACAACCGCGCGGGCGTCGAGCGCGTGATGGGATTCTGCACCGACGAGCAGGCGACCACCTTCCTGAAGGGCGTGCCGCTCGTGGAGCGAGCGATCATAGACTCGGGCATCATCCTGCTCAAATACTGGCTCGAAGTCGGTCAGGAGGAACAGACGCGGCGACTGGAAGAGCGCATCTACGACGAGCGCAAGATCTGGGAGCTCTCGCCGATGGATCTGCGCTCGTACAGCCGTTGGTACGACTATTCGCGCGCCCGCGACGATATGTTCGATGCCACCGACACCGATCTCGCGCCGTGGTACGTCGTGCGTTCGGACGACAAACACCTTGTGCGTCTGAACCTGATCAGCCACTTGCTGGCGAACATTCCGTACAAGGCGGTGCCGCGGGAAAAGGTGAAGCTGCCCGAGCGTCAGAAGGCGGAGGGATATCGCGAGAGCGACCGGCCGCTGCGCTACGTTCCCGAGCGTTTCTGAGCGCGATATCGGCACAGGGATAGGGATACGACACCGCTCAGATAGCGGTCCCGTCATCCGGGCGCGCGGCGTCGAGATAAGCGTCGACCGCGCTGCCGATGGTGGGATGAAAGCGCTCATCGGGAAAGATCGACGTCAACTCGAAGCGTCTGAGCTTGTCGCGGACGGGGTCTTTCATCATCTCGGCGAAATGCAGGTCGATACCGCGCTCTCCCAACGCCCGATGCAGCTCGCACAGCATGTCGGCGGACGTCACGTCGACGCTCGTCACGGGCTCGGCGGTGACGAGGACACGCTTCACCGGCGTCGGCGCCTGATCGATCGCTTCGCTCACACGTCGCTGAAACAACTCGGCGTTGGCGAAGAAGAGCGGCGCATCCCAGCGAAACAGCAGCAGTCCCGGAATCTGCCGCGCGTTCGGGTAGCGCTTCAGGTCGTGATAGCCGCGCAACCCTTCCACCCGCCCGAGCACCGCGAAATGCGGACGCCAGCCGTCCCACAGGAACTCGATGATCGCGAGGACCACGGCGATGCAGATGCCGGGTATCGCACCGAACAGGGCGACGCCGACGAAGCAGCAGACGGACAGCCAGAACTCCCACTGCTGAATGCGATAGATGCGCTTCAGATCGCTGAACTCGAAGAGACCGATCGCCGCTGCGATCACGACCGCCGCGAGCGCGCTGTTGGGCAGATGCCGCAGAAGATTCGGCGCGGCGAGCAGCACGGCCGCGACGGCCAGCGCGCCGACGATACCCGTCACCTGCGTGCGCGCGCCCGCCGCTTCGGCGACCGGCGTGCGCGACGAACTGCTGCTGATCGGAAAGCCCTGGAAAAGACCGGTCGCGAGATTCGCGATGCCCAGCCCGATCATTTCCTGATTCGGATCGACGCGCACGTTCGCGCGTGCCGCGAAGGTGCGCGACAGCACGCTCGTGTCCGCGAACGCGATCAGCGCCACGGCGCAGCCGCCGAGCACGATCCGGACGATATCCGCGCCGCTCGCCCACGGCAGTGACAACGCGGGCAATCCCTGGGGAATCGTCCCGAGCACCTTCACACCGTCGCGCTCGAGATGAAACACCATGACGCACAGGGTCGCGAGCACGACCGCGATCAGAATGCCCGGCACCTTGTCGAAGCGCTTGAGCAGCAGAATGAGCGCGAGACTGCCTGCGCCCACGGCAAAGCTGGTCCAGTTGGATTGCCCGGCGGCGATGGCTCGGGCAAGTTATAGCAGATCGCGCAGCGGCCCCCGGTCCTCGATGGAAATCGCGAAGAGCTTGGGCAACTGGCTGATCAGCACGGTCAGCGCGATGCCGTTCATGTAGCCATAACGGATCGGCTTGGACAGCAACTCCGTGACGAAGCCGAGCTTGAGCATGCCGAACACGATGCACACGACGCCCGAAACGATCGCCATCATGCCCGCGACGGCGATGGCGCGCGAGGGATCGCCCGCCGCGCTGATCACGACGATTGCGAGGACGGGCGCTGCGAGCGCCGAGTCGGGACCGAGCACGAGAATCCGGCTCGGGCCGAAGATCGCATAGGCGAGCAGCGGACGATCGTCGCGTACAGGCCGCATACGCCGGGCACACCCGACGCCTCCGCGTACGCGATACCGACTGGCACGAGCATCGTCGTCAGCACGAGGCCCGCGATGATGTCGTTCTTCAGCCACCCGGCGCGATAGCTCCCGAACATCGCGACGATCGGCAGATGGCGCATCCAGCGGCGCACGGCGCCGGTGAGGACCTGTCGTGACCGGATCGTGTGATCGGTTTGCATGGATCGGTATCGTGGAGCGTTCAATGAATGAAGCGCGCAAGCACGACGACGTACGCCGCCGTGATCGCGAGCTGACACAGTGTCACCGGAAGGCCATAGCGCAGGAAACGGCCAAAGCTGATCGGCGCGCCTTCCTGCGTGCAGATTCCCGCAGCCACGACATTCGCCGCTGAACCGACGAGCGTCGCGTTACCCCCGAGCGTCGCGCCGTACATCATGGCGATGAAGACGGGAATGACCTGCGCGGGCCACTGCGTGAACTGGTCCGACAAGGCCGATTCCGGCACGAACTCCGCGGTGACGAGATAGCCCTTGACCATGACGATGGACGCGGCCGCGACCGGCACATTCGCGAGCAGCGAGGACAGCAGGCCGATCCCGCAGATCATCGCGAGCGCGACGAGCGTGAGGCGTGTGCCGAACACCTCGTACAGCTTGAGCGACATGACCTGCAGCAGGCCCGTTTTCGCCATGCCCTGCACGAGACAGAAGATGCAGGTCAGGAAGAGCAAGGTCTTCCAGTCGACATCGCGCAGCACGCGATCGGTCGGCTCGACCTTGAACGCGTACGCGACGAGCAGCGCGAGCGCGCTGGAGATCACCGCGACGACGGGCGGCACGATGCGCGTGGGCAACTCCTCGCCGAACACGAACAGCACCATCATGAGCGCGAGCACCATGACCGCCAGCGCGGCGTAGACCGGCCGCTTCAGTCTGGCCCGCGCGACGCGCGGCGGCAGCGGCCTGACGCTTCGCCAGATGTCGCGCATCAGAACGGGTAGGAGCGGAATCACCACGCCGATGGCCAGCAGCCCGCCGAGGCTGGCGCGCCGCAGATACTCGCCGAAGCTCATGCCGACCGAACTGCCGACGAGAAAGGTCGCCGGGTCGCCGACGAGCGTCAGCAGGCCGGCGGCATTGCTGAGCAGAGCGGTCAGGATCATCGGCGGCACGATGTCGATGTCGAGCGCGCGGGCGACGCGAATGATGATCGGCGCGAGCAGGATTACCGTCGTCGCATTGGGCAGCAACGCGCACAGCGGCGCGACGATCACGATCAGCAGGAGCAGGAAGCGCTTGCCGCTGCCCGCCGTGGCCCTGAGATAGTAGTCGCCGACGACATCGAATAGGCCCGTGGTCGCCAGTATTCGCGCGACGATCATGCCGCCGAACAGCAGGCTGATCGGCCCCGCCGCGGTGCGCGCGGTCGCGACGAGATCCTGCTCGTCGATGATGCCGAGTGCGATCAGCACGCTCGCGCCCACGAGCGCGGCGACGGCCATGTCGATCAGATCGAAGGCGATCACGAGGATGACCACCGAGAACACACCGACGACGAGGTAGATTTGCCAGTCGCTCATGATGGGCCCGCGCAAGCGTCATTGCATCGGCGGCGCGTACATCAGGCCGCCGCGCCGGTAGAGCTGGTTCAGGCCGCGCTCGAGTTTGATCGGACTGCCGGCGCCGAGATTGCGGTCGAACATTTCTCCGTAGTTGCCGGCGCTGTTCAGCGCGCGCAGCGTCCAGCCAGGGGCGATGCCCAGCGTAGCGGACACGCTCGCGTCCGGCACGAGCGCGCGCGCAACGAGCGGATTCGTCACGCGTTCGGCCTGATTCTGGCGGGTCACGTCGAGTTCTTCTGCGGTGATCAGCGTAAAGAGCACCCAGCGCACGATGACGAGCCACGCGTCATCGCCGCCGCGCACGGCGGGCGCGTGCGGCTGCTTCGAGATCCGCTCCGACAGGATCGCCAGCGCCGACGCACCGCCGGGCGCGCGGCTGCGCAGCGTGGCGAGCAGGGATAGATCGGCCGTCATGGCGCGGCATCGCCCGGAGGTGAAGGCCTGCTCCAGCTCCGCCGCCGAGCCGAGTACTACCGGCTTCAGATCGAGCGCGTTCGCATTCGAGTAGCCGACGAGATTGTCCTGGCTGGTGGTCTCGCGTTGAACGCAGACGGTCGCGCCCTTGAGCGACGCGACCGTGCGAATGCCGCTCGCCGTCGACACCATGAAAGCCTGCGCGTCGTAAAACAGCACGCCCGCGAATTGAACCCCGAGCGTGCCTTCACGCAGCAGCGTCCAGGTCGTGTTGCGCGCGAGCAGATCGATGCGGCCCGTGCTGAGCGCCGGAAAGCGCGCCGACGTCCTGAGCGGGACGAAGGCGACCTTGTTCGCATCGCCGAGCGTTGCGGCGGCCACCGCGCGGCAGAAATCCACGTCGATACCGGACCAGTGTCCGGACGCATCCTGCTGAGAGAAGCCGGCGATGCCGTCGCTGACGCCGCATCGCAGGACGCCGCGCGCCTTGACCTGCGCGAGCGTAGCCGATCCCGCCGCGAACGCGGGCGCCGATGCTGCCGGCAGCGCGAGCAGCGCAGCGCCTACGATCGCGATGAGTTTCACCGCAGAATTGCGCATCGTCTTCTCGGTATGAAGACTCCCGTTCACGGCGTCTTGTCACGTGGTTCGTGCTGGTACCGGCAGAGCGCCTGATATTCCCTGTCTCTGCCTTGTCCGACGGGACACGTGCCAGATTAGTTGTAGATGAAAACTCGACCAGTTCAAGCGGTCGTTTGCCCGAAGCCGCGCGTATCGAAAGTCGAGTGCGAAAGCGCATGGACGGAAAGCCTCGTTTGCCCGATACTGTGACCTCTCCAAAAGGCCGAGAGATTCCGATGCGCGCATACGTCTCGCTGCCTGTTCTGGCTCTACCGATTCTCCTCGCCGCCTGCAACACGCCACCGATCCCGCCGGGCAAGTCGGTGGATATACCGACGGCGCTCCAGAATGTCCTAGACGGCGTGTGCAACTTCAAGAAGGCTCAGGCCGAGCACAAACAAGATTACGGCGTCGCGATCGAATCGATCACCGTGGAACTCGACCTGACCGTCGACGGTGCGCAAAGCCCGCCCGTCGCCGTCGCCCCCGATATCAAGTTCATCCCGACCGTCAGCTACGGGCACATCATCACGGCGAATACGGGGAGCAGGCTGCTCGTTTCGCTGAAGAACGTCGATGCCGCCAGAGGGGCCGACGTGAAGTGTCCACCGTCTGCGCCAGCGAAGCAGGACAAGATTCCGATCGAGTGAAGCACGTGCCTGCGGGCTCCACGACATCGCGACAAACCTTGAACCCTTTACATATCTCGCTATGCTGTAAGAAGGCTGAAGCCCGATCCACGAACCGCTTCTGAATCGGAATGAGAAAGGCAGATCGACTTCGTCCGGGCGCACGCACCCGATTCTGTTCGAGAACCGGTCGTGACAGGTCTCAGGTTTCCTAGCGTTGTCCGCGCTCGACGACCTGAGCGGCAGCACCGTGCATGTGCGCCGTTATAGAAGTTTCTACGAGAGGCTCACCGCGTTGAGCAACCGCTTTCGTCAAGCGCGCACACCGCCGGTACAACGTGTCCTGCAGCCGGACGCGCTCCAGAATTAAGACGCCATGTAGATGCAAGCGTCTCAGACAGCGCACGCTGGGCATCCTTCAGTTTCACCACAACACGGAGGGTGCCGAACTCAAACGATTTTCGTATCAACATGTGCGGGAAGCGCGCGCAGCGGGCAGGAGCCGTCCGGAAGCCGAGCTGCTGAAAGCGTGACGCCGATGCGGGACCGTCCGCATGAGTTGACGCAAGTGTTCGTGTCTTCGATGGTCGCTAGCCGGTTCAGGAGAACAACGCATGACAAAGCTGCTGATCGACGTGGTCATCTTTCTTGCGTCGGCGCTGATCACCGTGCCGCTGGCCGTTCGCTTCGGCTTCGGCGCGGTGCTCGGCTACCTGCTTGCGGGCGTCCTGATCGGCCCGTGTGGTACCTGCGGCTTCGGTGACCGATGTCGAATGCCGATCATTCACTTCTGCCGAGCGTGGGGCATCGTGCTGATGATGTTCGTGATCGGACTCGGAAATGAGATCGAACGCGTTGTGGGCAATGGCGCCGGCTACCATCCTTCGGCTACGGGAACCATTGCAGATGACCGTTGCGCCGCCGCGCTGCTGGCGTTTTCATGTATGCTGGGGGCTGCCCTGGCGCATTGCGGCTGACGGGGGCGGCCTCGCCGCTGATCGCTATCGTCGACGGCGATGGGTCATGTCCGAGCTACAGGAGCGCAAGCTCATGGACATGCCGACGGGCCGCGCGGGGTTCGGCATTCTGCTGTTCCAGGACATGGCGGCCATTCCGCTGATCGCGCTCCTGCCGCTGCTCGGACCGACGGTGCCCATGCCCGCCGCCGGAACCGGGCTGGCTCGTCGCGCTGAAGGGCGCTTCGCCATGCTGGGCGCCATCGCGCTCGTCGGGCGCTATCTGCTGAACGCCGTGCTGCGGCTCATCACGAGCACGGGCGTCCCGGAGATCTTCACCGCATTCGCATTGCTGTGGATCGTCGGCATCGCGCTTCTCATGCAGAGCGTGCATCTGTCGATGTCGCTGGGCGCGTTCGTCGCGGGCGTGCTGCTCGCCGATTCCGACTTTCGCCACGAAATCGAAGTCGATATGGCGCCGTTCAAGGGCTTGCTGCTCGGTTTGTTCTTCATCGCGGTAGGCATGTCGATGGATTTCAGCGTGCTCACGCGCGAGCCGGTGCGGGTAGCGGTGCTCGTCGTCGCGGTGGTCAGCGTGAAGGCGGTCGCGCAGTGGTTCCTTGCGCGCCGCTTCGAAGTGCCGGGATCGCACCGGAGCTTCTTCGCCATTCTGCTGTCGCAGGGCGGCGAGTTCGCGTTCGTCGTGATGGCCGCGTCATTGGCGGCGGGTGTCATCGATCAGCGTCAGGCATCGCTCGTCACGCTGGTCGTCGCGCTCTCGATGGTCTCCACGCCCCTGTTGCTGCTCGTCGCACCGCGCGGCTGTCCGTAAGCGACCACGCGGCTCGGGGCAGGGTAAGCGTGTGTTCCGCGGTAGCGCCGCGTCAATACCGGTGATCCGCCGGTCGTTCATGCGCGCGAGTCTGTGTCTGGAAGTCATGCTGGCCCGTCCCGTATTTGAACGGGTGAGCGCGAGGGGCACGCAAATGCTATCGCCGATTTCTGAGCGCACGCTCTCAAGGGAACTACTCGATGTCCCTGATTCGCGCGGGTCTCGTTGCCGTTCTGGCGGTCTTCTGTTTTCGGGTATTCGTGCCGTTCCTCGACCTGATGGTCTGGGCGCTGATCCTCGCGGTCCACGCTTGTACCCGCTTCAGGTCCGGCTCCGCGGCGCGTTTGGCGGCAAGGACGGTCTGATCGCCACGTTGATCATCTTTCGTCGCGTTCGTCGTCATCCTCGTGCCGACGTACCTGCTTCGGCGTGGCGGTTGCCACGTCATCGAGCGCGCGATGGCATCGTCAGGAGCGGGCAGCCTTCCAGATTCCCGCCGCCAGCGGAATCGGTGGCCGCATGGCCTCTGGTCGGGCAGCGGGTGTACGACTTCTGGGCGCAGGCGTCGACGGATGTCACGGGTCTCGCGCAGAAGTTTGCGCCGCAGATCAAGGAAGCCGGCCTTGCCGTGCTCGGCACGATCACGGGACTTGGCGCCGGGCTGATCGTGTTCTTTCTCCGCGCTGATCGTCGCGGGCATCTTCATGGCGCATGGCGAGAAGGGCTATAGCAGCGCCGTGCAGATCGCCTCGCGCATCTCCGGACCCGAAAACGGCCAGCAGATCGCGGATCTTTGCACGGCCACGATTCGCGCGGTGGCGCAAGGCGTGGTCGGAATCGCGTTCATCCAGATGCTGTTGATCGGCATCGGCTTCGTCATCATGGGTATTCCCGGCGCGGGGCTGCTCGCGCTCGCCGTGCTGCTGATCGGCATCATGCAGTTGCCGGCGACGTTGATCACGATTCCCGTCATCATCTTTCGTGATCGTGACGAATGGCGTGAGCACGGCGACGATCGTCTTCTCGGTCTATACCTTCATCGCCGGTCTCGCCGATAACGTGCTCAAGCCGATGCTGCTGGGGTCGCGGCGTCGCGGTGCCGATGCCCGTGGTGCTGATCGGCGCGCTCGGCGGCATGGTGACGGGCGGCGTGATCGGCCTGTTCATCGGTTCCGTGATGCTTGCGGTCGCCTACAAGCTGTTCTGGCGCTGGGTGAAACAACAAACCGTCCCTGGAACCCCCGCAACAACAGGAGCGGCTCTGAGGGGTCGCCTTCGATGCACGCCTCCCGGATCAGACGGCCGCGGCTGACGGACTGCGTCATCGTGGGCCTTGCGTCGTTGCTGAGCGGCTGCATGCGCGTGGGGCCGGACTTTCATCCGCAACACGAGCCCTGGAGCGAACACTGGAGCAGCACGTCGCTAGAACAGGTCACGCAGCAGGCGCCGCAGCCCGATGTCCGGCAATGGTGGCGAATCTTCGGCGACGAGAATCTCGAACGCCTGATGGAACAAGCCGATGCCGGCAACGGCGACCTGCAGATCGCCGGTTTGCGCGTGATCGAGGCGCGCGCACAACTGGGCATCGCGCTCGCGGGACGCTATCCGCAAGTGCAGCAGGCCAGCGCCGAGGCGCTTGCGTCCGCGCAAAAGCGTTCGGATGGTTTCGATCCGCGCTCGGCGTATATCTGCAGTACGGCGCGGGCTTCGTCGTCGGATGGGAGCTCGACTTCTGGGGCGGTTCGCACGCGCGATCGAGTCGGCCGACGCCGCGTTCTTCGCCGCGCAGGCGAACCGCGACGCCGCGCTGGTTCTTCTGCACGCTCAGGTCGCCGAAACCTATTTCACGCTGCGCACCGGCGAGGCGCGCCTGCGCATCGCCCGCGAGAACGCTCAGTTGCAGAAGCGCAGCTACGACATCGCGCAAAAACTCTTCAAGGCCGGCGAGACGGATGAACTGGATTTCCAGCAGGCGAATACGCAGTATCTGGGCACGTTGAGCAGCATCCCTGAACTCGAGAGCCAGATCGTGCTCGCGAAACACGCGTTGTCCCTGCTGATGGGCCGGCCGCCCGGCCCGTTGCCGGAAATCGGCGTGTCGTCCGGTAAGGGAGGCGTGATTCCGCTGGTGGATCGCGCCGTCCTGCAGGACGTACCCGCCGATCTGCTGCTGCGTCGCCCCGACGTGCGCGCCGCCGAATATCAGATGGCCGCGCAATCGGCCCTCATCGGCGTGGCGGAAGCGGATTTCTATCCGTCGGTCTCCCTGCTCGGCACGCTCGGCTTCAGCGCGAGTTCGCTGAAGGGCTCGCCGAGCACGCTTGCCGTGGCGATCGGCCCCAGCGTGGTCTGGAACGTCTTCGATCACGGCAGAATCACGAACAATGTGCGCGTTCAGGACGTGCGGCTGCAGCAGTTGACGGTCGCTTATCAGAACACCGTGCGCGAAGCGGCGCGCGAGGCCGATGACGCCGCCACGTCGCTGATCGCCGCGTCGCGCCGCGACGCCATCCTGAACGAGGCGCAAGGGGCCGCGCGGCGCTCGCTGACGCTCGCCAGCACGATCTATCGGGAAGGGTACTCGGACTTCCAGCGCGTGCTCGATGCGCAGCGCGCGCTGTTCGCCCAGCAGGACGCGTATGTCGTCAACCGGCGCAACGCGGTCGGCAGTCTGATCGCGCTCTACAAGGCGCTGGGCGGCGGCTGGACCACGCGCCAGCCGCTCGTCGATGCCGCGACCCGCCAGCAGATGCAGCAACGCACCGACTGGGGCGATCTGCTGAACGAGGTGAGCGTGCCATCCGAAGGAGCGGCTCGATGAGCGAAACGTCCGGATCGTCGGAAGCCGCATCGGCGCGCACGCCGCCGCCTGCTCCGGCTGGCGATCCATCGGGCAGGGCGCTGAAGTGTGTAATCACGCTGATCGTCGTGAGCCTGATCTGGTATCTGCTGGCCGACCGCATCACGCCCTATACGCAGCAGGCGCGCGTGCAGGCCTATGTGGTGCCGGTCGCCGCGGAAGTATCGGGCCGGGTGACGCGCGTGCTGGTGCGTGACAATCAGGAGGTCAACGCAGGCGACGTGCTTTTCGAAATCGACGGCGAGCAATACCGCATCACCGCCGATCGCGCTCGCGCCGATCTCGAAACCATGCGCCGGCAGATCGGCGCAAGCACGGCCGGCATCGATTCGGCGCGTGCGTCGCTGCGCGCGGCCATCGCGAACGAGGTCAAGGCACGGCAGGACAGCGAGCGGCTCGAAAGGCTGTATCGCGAGGACGAAGGCACGATCTCGCTGCGGCGTCTCGAAGTGGCGCGAGCGACCTACGAGCAAGCGCAGAGTCAGGTTGTCGCGGCGCGTGCGGAAGTCGAGCGTGCGCGCGAACAGCAGGGCGGCATCGAGGCGGAGAACGCGCAGTTGCGCAGCGCGGCCGGTGCGCTCCAGAAGGCCGAACTCGATCTCGCCAACACGCGCATCAGGGCGCGAACCGGCGGCGTCATCACCGATCTCGGCACGGAAGTCGGGCAGTTCGCATCGGCAGGCAAGGCGGTGATGACGCTGATCGCGATCCGCGACGTGTGGATCAGCGCCCACATGACCGAAAACAATCTCGGCCGCCTGAGGCCCGGCACGCCTGTGGCCATCGTGCTGGATGCGCTGCCGGGCGAAGTCTTCAAAGGGCGGATTCGCAGCATCGGGTTCGGCGTGAGCGTGGGACAGAGCACGCCGCCCGGCAGTCTGCCGACGGTACAGACGAGCCGCGACTGGCTGCGGCCGGCCCAGCGCTTTCCGGTGATCGTCGAGTTCGACAAGGACGAGCGCGCGCGTCTCTACAACCTGCGTGTCGGCGGGCAGGCCGAGGTGATGGCGTTTCCGAGTCAAGGCAATCCGCTCAATCCACTCGGTCGCATGTTCCTGCGTGTGATGAGCTGGCTGGCCTACGTCTACTGAGCACGCCCATGGAAAACAGGTTCCAGCTTCCCGGCCGACGTACGCTGCGCATGGCGAGCGGGACGGCGTTGTGCCTCGCGATCAGCTTCGCGCTGGAGTTCCCGGTGCCTGTGATCGCGCCGGTGTTTGCGGTCTTTCTGCTCGCGACGCAGAACCGGCCGCTGTCGTTCAGGGCAGCCGCGATGTTGGCGCTCGTCGTGATGCTGACCACCGGCAGCGGCCTGCTGCTCGTTCCGTTGCTTCGGCATTACGCGCTCGCCGGCGTGATGCTCGTCGGCCTGTTGCTTTTCGTCGCGTTCCTCTATGGCGTGCGCGGCGGTAACAACCTCGTCGCGACCTTTCTGGTGGCGGGGCTCACGATGATCTCCGCAGCCGGCACGGCCGACTTCCAGTTGGGCGCGACCGTGGTCGGCGCGCTGGTGAAAGGGCTGCTGCTCGCCTTGCTGGTATCGGCGCTCATGCACGGCCTGTTCCCCGAGACCGCGAACGCGCGGCCACCGTCTGCCGCGAGAGCCGTCTCCGCCAATCAGGCCGCGCGCATTGCACTTCGCGCCGCGCTGGTGGTCATGCCAGCGTACCTCCTTGCGATGACCGACCCGGCGAGCTATATGCCGATCATCATGAAGTCAGTCAGCCTCGGCAGACAGAGTTGCACTACGAGCGCGCGCGGCGCGGCGCGGGAACTCATCGGCTCGACACTGCTCGGCGGCTTGCTCGCGATCCTGTTCTGGTTTGCGCTGAAGCTCGCCGTGCACCTGTGGATGTTCTTCCTGTGGATGTTGCTGTTCGGTTTGCTGGTCGGGCGCAGGCTCCATGGCATCAGGATGACGCGCTACCCGCCCGGTGTCTGGCTGAATGGCTTCATCACGATGATCATCCTGCTGGGTCAGTCCGTGCAGGACAGTATCGCGGGCAAGGACGTCTATACCGCGTTTGCGGTGCGCATGGGGCTTTTTCTTGCGGTTACCCTTTACGCGTGCCTGATGCTGCTGGTTTTCGATCGAGTGCGCAGCGGATGATGGCGCTCCGCCGCAAACTAGCGCTCCCAGATGCGGAGCCATGCAAAACCAACCAGCGCTGACAAGGTCATCGTGCCTGATGACACGGTTAAGCGTTGCGCCATGCGTGCGATCAGCCTGTCGTCAGTGGCCGCTGCTTGTGGTATGTGTTGCTGTGAGTGGTGTCTTCTATAGAGTCGATACCACGCGCTCGCGTGAAATTCAAAAAGCAAAACGCGGATGGCTCGCACGTTCGGCTTGACCGCGTCTCGCGTAATCAGTATTTGATGTCTCTTGCGGTTTGACGCCCGTGCTGCTTCGTCTGCCGCTTGTCGTGTCGGCAGTGCGCGTTCGATTGCTGATTGGCGGCGCGGCAGTCTTGCTTGGTGTGTCGGGCGTCTTGGCGCGAATCCTGACGGACGTCACGACCGGCGCGACGTTGCTGTGCCTGCTCCGTTGCCAAAGACAAATCCGGCCAGGAACAGACGAGCATGGAAGTGACCAACGCGGTAAGCCTTAGGTTACGAGCGAGCATGATGTGAGTTCCGGAGGGCGAGTCGAGACATCGTGGATGTTCTGCATGCACCACGATAGCTGCATCCTTGCGCGTTGTGAATCGGCTTTTGCAACGGCTACGCTTAGCGTAATCAGGCGACGACACATTCGATTGGATCGAAGATCGAAGCGCTGTCAGGCAGACAGCAAGACTTTGACCGCAGAGGGCACCCGTGAAACTATGCAATGTGCTCACCGGAGCATGCTTCTCGGTTGTTCTCGGCAGCGCCTGTGCAAGCCCGGTGGACCTCTCGAACGCATTGCCCAATTTTTTTGGCGCAGGAATCGGTTCGACCACCGAGTATGCCGGTGGAAAGGACCGCATTGTTGGCGTGCTTCCGGGCATGCGATACGTGACGAACGGTGGCCACCTGTTCGAGTGGTACGGAACCTATGCGCAATACAACTTCGGGAGCCTGAGTGGATTCCAGTGGGGTCCGGCGGTGGCGCTTCGACTGGGGCGACGGGATGTCGACGATCCTGTCGTGTCACAGGTCCACAACGTCTCCACCACGGTGGAAGGGGGAGGCTACGTCGGCTATGAGTACAGCTACGTCGGCGATGTGCCGTACCGCCTTCGAGGCGAGCTTACCGTTGTCACGAACGCCGGCTCGGTCTACACGGGTGCGCGCACGTCAGTGAACACGAGCGCATGGTTTCCCCTGCATACGCGTGTGCTCCTCGGCGGCGGACTCGGAGCGACATGGGTGAGCGGCGGATTCAACGAGACCTACTACGGCGTAACCTCCGAGGACTCCCAGAGGAGCGGATTACCGGTCTTCAATCCCGGAGGTGGCCTCAACCAGATTACAGGCTGGGTGGCCGGGATCTTTCAGATCAGCCCGAAGTGGTACGCGGGCGCGATGGTTTTTTACCAGCGCCTTATGGGTGCTTCAGCAGCCAGCCCCATCGTGACGCAGCGCGGGACCCGCAATCAACTGACTTACGGCGTCGGGATCGCTTACGCTTTTCGATGACGTCCAAAAAAGCCAGCCCCTAAATGGGCCCGAGTGATCGGTAGTCCCCCATTGCCGGGGCCGACATCGATCTGATCAGGTTTCTTGAATTCACGAATGAAGTCGCATACTGTGAGCAGAATGCATTTTTTTATCGCGTTGCCGTTCCTGGAAATGTTCGCGCTCAAAGAGAGGAAGTAGCCATGAATCGTCTCAAAGGAGCTGTGGTGCTGATGTCGCTCGCGCTCGCAACGAACGCGTGGGCTCAGACTGATCAAAACGCGGCTCAGCCCGCGCATAGCGACGAAATCGTCAAGATGCGAATGGAAATCTCCGCAGCCAACAAGAAATATAACCAGAAAGTCGCGGCGGCCAAGAAAGTCTACGACCACAAGAAGGCGGAAGCCGCCAAAGAGCGCGACGCTGCGATCGCAGCAGCTCATGGTGGTGCGAGCGCGCAATAACTGCTGCGTCGTAGGGATCTGCAATCGGATGTTCTTTCGGAACCGAGACGGCCCTGTAACGGCGCTAAAGGTCCAGCGAGTGCCCGGGCTTTCGAACACGCGCGGTATATTCAACGTCGGTGGTGCTGGACATGCGTGAGTGCTTTGGCGTGCTCGTCATCGCATCCGCCCTCTGTGTAGGCGGATGCGCGGTCCCGGAAACGCCTCCGGAAGGCGTTTCGCAAACGATCGCTCCAACACCTGCCGCGAGTGGGTCGCAAACCATGGCTCAGGCGTGGGACGCGGGACGTGCACTGCCCGTCACGACTAACTTGGGTTCGCTCAACGCGCTCGTCGGTCCGATCGCACTCTATCCTGATGACCTCATCGCAATCATTCTTCCTGCATCTACTTATCCTGTCGAAGTGGTGCAGGCAGACCGGTTTCTTGAGCGCAGAAAAGCCCAGAAGGACTTGCCGGTCAACGAAGCATGGCAGGATCCGATCAAGGCGCTGCTGAACTATCCTGAAGTCGTGAGGAAAATGAGCAGCGACCTCGACTGGACCGTGGCGCTTGGCGAAGCGGTCGTAACGGATCAAAGCGCGGTATTGGAGGCCGTGCAGCGGTTCCGGCGTCAGACTCAGTCGGTGGGGAATCTCAAGACGGATGACAAGCAGACGGTGGTGGTCGAGAAGGAAGTTATCAAGATTGTTCCGTCTAATCCCGAGGTCATCTACGTGCCCCAGTACAACCCTTCGACGGTCGTCATCAGCAGCCCGACGCCGGTTTATGCCTACTGGCCAGCGCCGTATCCGGTCTACTACTATCCCTACGCACCCGGCGCGGCTTTCGCGACGGGCCTCATTTGGGGTGCGGCGATCACGGCGGCGTGGAACGGCGGGCATTACGTGTCGCACTATGAGGGCGGCAACAACACGATCAACATCAACCGCGAAGGCAACGTCAACCGGGCCGATGTCAAGAACGAGTTGAGCAGCCGCGCTGCGAACCGCTCGGCGAACGGAACCACTTCGTCTCAGCGCTCGACCCAGTGGCGCTCGGAAAAGAAGCCCGGCCAGGTGTCGGGCGCGAGCACACGAGCATCGACGAAACGCGTTGGTGATGCGCCATCTCGCGCCAGCGGCGGGAATTTCGGCGCGGCCGGCGGCGAACGCGCTGGAGTGCGCGCCCCGACGCCTGCGCAGTCGTCACGCGCACAGAGCGCCGGCAACCTTCAGGGACGGGGTGGCGAAGCGTTCAGCGGCTATGGGTCTGCTCAAGGCGCCAGAGCGGACAGCGCGCGCGGCGCCGCGAGCCGGCAGTCGAGGCCGGGCGGACAAGGTGGGCGCAATTTTCAGGGTGGCGGCTTTTCGGGCGGTGCGCGCGGAGGATTTGGCGGAGGCGGCCGCGTCGGCCGTCGATAGGAGACGCTTCATGAACAGCTCGTCTCGTCGATTCGTCGCATGCTCGATCATCGCGACGCTCATCGGTCCTCTGGCGGCTCTTGCCGCAGAGGAGCAACTGACCTTCCAGACCCCGGACGACGCAGTCAGTGCACTGGAACAGGCGCTCAAGTCGAACGACGACACCGCGCTCATCGCCATCTTCGGCAATGCACACAAGGAACTCGTCGTGACGCCGGACGAAGCCGAGAATCGCGAGCTGCGCGCCAATGCACTCGCCGAGTTCAATGCGTATCACCTGCTGGAGGAAACGTCGCCGGGCCGCCGCGTCCTCCATATCGGCGATGAAGCGTGGCCCATGCCGATTCCGCTAGTTCGCACGCAAGGCGCGTGGCGCTTCGCAACTGAAGAGGGTGAGCAGGAAGTACTGGACCGGCGCATTGGCGCGAACGAGCGCGAGGCTATCAAGGTGATGCGCGCGTATGTCGATGCGCAACGCGAGTATGCAATGCGCGACCGCATGGGCGACGGCGTGCTGCAGTACGCGCGCAAGCTCGGCAGCACGCCGGGCAAGCGCGACGGGTTGTATTGGCCTGCGGACGAATCAAAGGGTGAAGAGCCGAGTCCGTTCGGGCCCCTGATCGCCGCAAGCGCGAACTATCTCAAGGATCGAAACCCGGGCGACGCGTATCACGGATATTACTTCCGCATTCTCACGCGACAGGGAAAGCACGCGCCGGGCGGTCCTTTCCCGTACATCATCAATGGCCGCATGCTGGCGGGCTTCGCGATGGCCGCGTACCCGCGCAATATGGCGCAAGCGGGGTGATGACGTTTGTGGTCAACAACAATGGCGTCGTGTATCAGAAGAATCGCGGTGCGTCGGCGAAGCCGCTGACTGAGTTCGATCCTGATGCGTCGTGGAGCCGCGTGAAAGAGCCTTGATGGACGAGCTAGCGCACACATGCTTCGTGGAGGCCAACAGCATCGGTGCACATGGCGCCAGAGAGCGACGACCGCGCATGGCAAAGCTGGTCGAACATTTACCCCGCTACCGCATCGGCTTCGCCGCCCGCAAAGGCGGACTTACCTGCCGGAGCGCCTCGCCCAGCACTCGTGCCAGCCTGATTGATCGACATGACGGCGACGTGAAAGGCTGTATGTCCGCTGCCAAGAGGTCGCCTTGAAAAAGGAGAAGCGCGCTGATATGCGCCCCTTGGTCGATCGGCCCATTTGACATGCATCAATCAAAACGGAAGGCGCAGAGATAAGTTAGTGGTAGTGCGCAGGGTGTGGTCGCTGCGAAGTTGGGGGAAGCGCCCAGATGGTTTAGTAGCGCCGCACGGATGTCGACCTACGCGCTGAGAGGTACCCCTAACAGCCGCGAGGAAAATGCTATGGAAATTATAGTGTCGGCCTTGATCTTCCTTATCTCGACTGGATTTCTTGTCAGTGCCTCAGCTCCAGCTCCGTCGGCAGCTGTTGTGCCAACCTTCGTCCCAGAGTCGGCGGACGGCAGGAGCAGCGCTGCACGAACGCTTCCCCAGCTCGGCGAATGAATGCTGAGGCGTCCGCAGACGATCCATCGCCAGGCTCGTAAATGGGATGCTGACGAAGCAACCTGACGCTTTGTCATAGGCAACTCACTATCTGGCCTTGACTTGATGGAAGCGTTCGTCATCGAGCAGCACAAGCAGGTCGCTTTGAACGGGTCGCACCCAGCGAGATCAACGCGAATGAAGGATACGAAGAACTATGTTTCTGCTGCGACGCATCGCTAAACGTCCCGCCCAAAGAAGTAAGTCATCGCTAGGCTCGATCCTCGGGTCTTTTTGCGAGCCACTCGGAGTGATGCTACCCAACCTTTTTCCGCGTCAGCGGTTTAGTTCACTTGAATCTAAAACCGTTAGAATAGGATAACTATTGGACTAAAATTCGGCTCATCGAGCTTGCCGACAGCAGGTCTCTGTTGTTGATCTGCGATTCCAGACGTTTCGCACGAAGCTGTTGGTCCGGAGAACCATTGAAAGTTTATCTCGACGATCTCAGAGAGACACCGCCAGGCTGGATTAGGGTGTACTGGCCCGACGAGGCCATCCGTCTTCTCGAAGCGGGGGGTGTAGAAGAGATCAGTCTTGACCACGATCTAGGTAATGACGAGCGCGGGACCGGCTACGATGTGATTGTCTGGATGGAGGAGGCTGTTGCGCTTCGGGGGTTCAAGCCGCCGAGAATTGTCGTCCATTCTGCGAACTCCGCAGCACGGGCGCGAATGACGGCGGGGATTGATGCGATTAAGTCGTTGGCAGGACGACAGGGTATATAAAATCTGTCTCAACTCAGGTGGAGAGGATGCCGTGTTGATCCGGCACTGGGCGACTTCAAAAAGCGTTGATCGTCAAAGGAAACACTGCCGAACTCCCGATTTCACCGGAAGTGGCGGCCGGCGCTCGCGTATTCCGGGCGTGCGATGGACGCATTCCACGACCTAATTAAGGGGCGACCAACGCGCGTGAAGACACGATGGCTCGAGACCCAAGCCAGAACCGAATGACTGCTCTAGAGAAAGCCGACTGTCCCTTGTGGTTCGGGTGCGGGAGTTCGAGGCGGGTCGCCTCAGGCGCCACGCGCCCCTGCCTGCAACTTCGGCAAGCGGCCACGAGCCGCCGATCGAGGTCGCCGTCCAATTTAAATATCCAAGGTCTCGTCCGCCCCCGCTCAATGGCCGGTTTCCGGCGATCAAATTGCCGGTGGCACTGCCTCAACCCGGCCACGAGCCGCCGATCGAGGTCGCCGTCCAATTTGAATATCCAAGGTCTCGTCCGCCCCCGCTCAATGGCCGGTTTCCGGCGATCAAATTGCCGGTGGCACTGCCTCAACCCGGCCATGAAGCGTCATTCGCTAGGCCGAAGCTCATACATTCAGGCGTCGGTTCCACTCAGGAACCGGCCATTTAACTTCCAATGGTATGGTATTGCTTGTCGGCCATTGCGGACGTTCGGCGAGGCTCCCCTGAACATCAGCAGTATGACTTCTTGTCGTATGGCGGATTCCCGGCGGCTGAGCCCAGCATGACCCGGCCAACAGCCGTCGCGATCCAATGCCTTCGAAGTCGGTCTGAAACCAGCCCTTCAGGCAGTAAATGGGGGTGACCCGCTTCCGTGGATGGTTAAGCAGTTGAATTTTGAATGGATTGATTCCCTCCGGTTTGGGCAGTGCCGCGAGTTGTCCACGGCCGGTCGGCGGGTCGCCTATTACGACCACGACGCCGGCCGGCGGTGGACAACTCGCTAGTGATGCCGATTCGGTTTTGTTCCTCGTGAAGTTGCTCGTAGCGCATCGGCGAGCGGTAACCGATGCCGCTATGGCGACGGCTGACGTTGTACCAACCTTCGATCCACGAGAACAGCGCTTGCCGTGCCTGTTCGCGGGTTTGGAAGTGTGTGCGGGCGAGCAGTTCACATTCGAGTGTCGCGAAGAAGGCCTCGCACATGGCGTTGTCGAAGCAATCCGCCACCGTCCCCATCGACAGACGCACGCCAGCTTCACGGCAGCGGCGGCCGAAGGCAATGGACGTGTATTGGCAGCCTTGATCGCTATGGTGAATCACGCCAGCGGGACGTCGTTGCGCGAGAGCCATATCGAGCGCCCTGAGCATCAGCTCCGTGTACAGGTGATCCGACATCGCCCAACCTACGATCCGGCGGCTGAACACGTCGAGCACCACCGCGAGATACAGGAACCCTTCGGCGGTCGGCACGTAGGTCGCATCCGCCACCCACAGTCGATTGGGCTCGTCGGCGCTGAAGTGTCGTTGCACCAGGTCCGGCGCGGGCCGTGCGTTGGGCTGCCGCCGTGTAGTAGAGATCCAGCGTCGCCGGCTTACGCCACACAGGCCCGCCAGACGCATCAGGCGGGCAACGCGTTTGCGTCCAACATGCACGCCTTGCTCGGCAAGTTCGAAATGAATGCGAGGCATGCCGTAGGCACCACGCGAGCCTGCGTGGATCGCCCGGATGCGCGCGAGCAGATCGGCGTCGCCGCACGCTCGCTTCGATGGCGCGCGCTCAAGCCACGCGTAAAAGCCGCTGGCGGAGACCCCGAGCAGCCGTGCCATCATGGCAATGGGCCATGCGGCCCGATTCGCTTTCATGAACTCGAACCCTTCTCGGGCACCGTTCCGGTCTCCCGTGCGAACCAGGCCGCGGCTTTTGAGAGGATCTCTCGCTCAAGCTCAAGCTGGCGCACCTTGCGGCGCAGTCGCGTAAGTTCTTCGCGCTCGGCAGTGGTGAGCCCATCGAGCCGTGTACCGGCGTCACGAGCTGCCTGCGCGACCCAGTTGTAGATGGTTTGCGCCGTCGGCTCAAACTCCTTGGCCAGTTCCTCCGGCGTGCGACCGGCCTTGACCAGTTCGACTATCTGGGCCCGGAATTCCGCCGGGTACGGGGTACGGCGCTTCGCCATAATGGGCACCTCCTGAACAAAAGGATAGATGTCCACGAAAGCGGGTCAACTCCAAAACCAACTGAAACTGCAGGTTGTGGTGATGCAGTACGCTAAATTCCGGACGAAACCGCGCGACCATGCGGATTACGCGCGCATAAACAAGGCCACTCGTTGCCGCGGCAACACCCAAGTCCCGACAAGTCGAATAGTCGCGCAGGCCGCCAGTCTTGAAGTCGTCCTTGACGTAATGGCTAATGACGAAACGCTGCAGCCCTTCGGGAAGTAAATGTTCCATATGCCCCTCCGACGGAATGGTCAATGGGAAAAGAAACAGCGAACTCACACGGAAAGCAATAGGTCGCCGCACGCGCCCGGGCCGTCGGTGTTCGCCGCGCCGTTTCCATAACGATGGAGCACCCGGCGCAATGCAGACGCTCGTGACCGGCCGGATTTGGCCGGGAGTGTGGCAATAGCGGTTGCAAGACGGCTTCGATCCGATGATGACGAAGGACCGTGACCGATCGCGGCAGAGCGCCGGATCCCGATCGTCCTTGCCCGCTTGCGTGATGTCCTCGATAAGCTCGGCACGAAAGCTCCGACTCGCGCGGTGCGCCCGTCAAGGTCCGCAAGATCCATTCACACGCCTGGGCAGCGTGTTCAATCGGGCGCGGGCTGGACACCGCGCGTCAACCTGCATCTCCCGGTCCGCCTTTCGAGAACAAGCGTTCGCCTTTGCGGCACAACCGCGCCGTCTGCACATGCCGCCCCCATTCGTCAGCCAAAGGAATGGTGTCTTCCGACATTGAATTACAAGCAATGTCTGGAAAAACTAGAATCATCTCCAGTCAGCAACCGAAAGGGAAGCGTCTCAGGAAAAAGACGGACGATGTTGCAGCACTCAAGTAAACCACGTGGACCTTGCCAATTCGACAGACCACGCGCGGCAAAGACATGTCGCCATTCGCTTGGCGGCATAGCCGATCAGACGTCGAGGTAGCCGAACATGCTGTTCAATTCCGATTCATTTCTCTTCCTTTTTCTTCCGATTGTGTTCGCCGGTACGTTTCTGCTCAGTCGTTACCGTCATCGATGGGCTGTCATGTGGCTCGGAGTGGCGTCGCTATGCTTCTATGCGGTGTGGAATCCCCGCTTCGTCGCGCTCTTGCTGGCATCCATTACGTTCAACTACGGGGCCGCCTGGTGGATCGGCACGAAAAGCAGATGTTTGCGGCCTGGACGCGCTAATTGGGAGACCGCTGCCGCGGTCGCGGTCAACCTCGCGGTGCTTGGCTACTATAAATATGCGAACTTCTTTATCGACTCGACGAATCACTTCCTGGGCTGGCATCTGGATGTGCTTGCAGTGATTCTGCCTTTAGGCATTTCGTTCTTTACCTTCACGCAGATCGCCTTTCTCGTGGACGTCAATCGTGGCGTTGCGCGCGAGTACTGCTTCGCTAACTATTTACTGTTCGTCACTTACTTTCCACATCTGATCGCGGACCTGTTCTGCATCACAAGCAGATGATGCCGCAGTTCGGCAATCCGGACACTTTCGAGATCAATCCGCATAACATAGCGGCCGGGCTAACGGTTTTTGTCCTGGGGCTTGCAAAGAAAGTGCTGATCGCCGACACCTTGGCCCGAGCCGCAACGCCCCTCTTCAGCGTGGCCAGCGCAGGCGTGCCGCTCACATTCTTTGAGGCGTGGATCGCGGCCTTCGCGTATACGCTGCAACTGTATTTCGATTTCTCGGGCTATTGCGATATGGCGGTAGGCATCTCCCTGCTGTTCAACGTCAAACTGCCGATAAACTTCGACTCCCCTTATAAATCCGCGAGCATCATCGACTTCTGGCGACGCTGGCACATGACGCTCTCGGCGTTCCTGCGTGATTACCTTTACATACCGCTGGGTGGAAGTCGCAATGGCGGACTGCTGCGCCGCCACGCCAACCTGATGATAACGATGCTGCTGGGCGGTCTGTGCATGGCGCGGGCTGGACGTTCGTCGTGTGGGGCGGGCTGCACGGCGCTTATCTGATCATCAATCACGGCTGGCGCGCCCATGCCTCGCGCTTTGGCGTCGCTCACACGAGCGCGCCATGGCGGATGGCGAGTGTGGCGCTCACCTTCATCGCGGTAGTCGTTGGATGGGTCTTCTTTCGGGCCGATAACTTCGCAACCGCATGGAACGTGCTCGCCGGTATGACCGGATTGCACGGCATTTCGCTTCCCGTCGCCCTGCGAGGACACCTGTCCGTCTTCGAGGGTTCGAAGCTCCATTCAAGCTTGCGCTTTGACGGGCTGATATCGTCGGTGACGCTGCCGAACATCGTGTTTATCGCACTGCTCTTCGGCTCGATTCTCGTCTGGGCATTCCCCAATCTGCAGCGTCTGCTCGAAGAACACATGTCCGCGGAGAATTCGGACATGCGTTGGCCGGTGACCGCCACTAAGCGAAAGAGCTTGTCCTTCGTTAATCCGCGCGCGATGCTTGCCGTTATGTCGGCACTTCTTTTCTTCGTCGTGGTCCTGGCGATCAGGTCCGATGGTCCGTCCGAGTTTCTGTATTTTGAGTTTTGACCATGAGCTACCTGAAAATATTCGCGACTTCGCTGCTGGTGATTGCCTTCGCGTACTTTTCCGTGTCGTTGTTGCTCGCGCCCGCGCCGATCTCCGCCGAATACTGGGTGCGAGAAATGACCGTGGTCAAGCGAAGTATCGCCAATCACTATCAGGGACAGCGCAAATTGATCATAGCGGCTGGCTCGAATGTGCTCTTTAGCGTAGACACCGATCGGCTTAGCAGGGATCTTGATATTCCGGTGATCAACTACGGACTTCACGCTGGCCTTGCGCTGGACAAAATTCTCACCGAGGTCGCATCGGCTGCGGAACGCAATGACACGGTTATCCTGCCGCTGGAGCGGAATACTATTGTGAAGCGGAAGACAGCTCGAATATCATCTGGCGGGCCCCGCAACGCGATCGCTTGGGATCACCAGCGCTGGCAGTCATGGTCGACGCTCGAACGGCTCGAAGCCATATCAATGAGCGGTCCTGGGCTGCTCTTCGAGCTGGCGCTCGCCCGCATTCGCGCGGACGTGGTTTCCGCGCTCGATTGAAGATCGGCTGAAGACGTTCCGTGACAAGGACATTCTGGCCGAATTCACTCATTCGCCGCGCCCGTCTGCATTCGCCTATTCGGCCTATCACCTCGATAACCTGGGCAACATGCAGCAGATAGACGGCTCGTACTTTACTGGGCGTGCGGCATCGCCCGAGCAGAAAACCGAGGTGTGCCCGGCAGTTTCCGAACTCTTCAGGAATTCGTGCGGGACATGAACCGCAAGGGCGTGAGCGTCTACTTCGCCAATATTCCGTACGTGGCGACGAGCGCTACGCGCGCAGATCGAGTGGAGCAAGCGTCGCGGGAATTCGCGTCGGCGATTGCGCCACTCGGCACCGTGCTCGATGATCGGAATCAGCTCGTATTCAACCGTAAGTATTTCTTCAATACAGACCTGCATCTGAACTCGAAGGGCAGAACACTGAGAACCAAGTTTCTCGAGGATTCGATGAGGAAGGATCCGGCATTGAATCAATGGCTCAATTTAGGTCGATGAGCCGTGATTGCATGCGACCTAGCCTCACACTAAGGTGCTCGCGGAAAATGACGGCGCGGAATGTCGAGCAGGATGGGCGGATTCAACCGATCGATTTGGGCACCGGAGGCGCCGACGTATTCGATTCTCAGAGCGCAAAAGCACAGACCGCTAACGCCGCGCCGACTCGGCGAGTAACCAACTTTAGAGCGACGGTTCGCTGCATACGGCGAAGTTTTTCAGTCTATTTAGGTTACCTTATTCGCGACCCACGTCCAATTCGAAACACGCTTCAGGTGGTTGCTGCTTTGCCCAGTCGATAGCCATTCTCCCACGCGGGTGCCTTGCGCCCTCCGACCGAACCAATGACGTCCCGCGCGTTCGGATGTCCGTTGTACGTCGAAGAGAGCCGTCGGATCATCCGTTAGCGAACCTCCGATAGGGGTCGAAGATTGACTATTCACAAGCGCAAAGTGACCTCCCTTGGTTGAAAGAGGGAGGTCGTCATGGAAGCGCTTAAAAGGGCGCTTGTAAGACTTTG
Source organism: Caballeronia sp. NK8 (assembly GCF_018408855.1). Lineage (GTDB taxonomy): Bacteria > Pseudomonadota > Gammaproteobacteria > Burkholderiales > Burkholderiaceae > Caballeronia. Next base: position 158,581 of record NZ_AP024328.1, read on the forward strand.
GCACGATCCGATGTTCGCAGCCGCCGACGACTCGTAGCAGCGCTGCGCTGTCGTCTCCGAAGTGCCCGGACTCGCAGGCGATCGTGCTCATTGCTCCGGTGCCTGAGGACGATCAGAAAAAAGCGCAAGAAGGCGTCGAACCGTTCGCGCTGTCGGGGATGAGCCCGCTCGTCGCTTGGACGTCCAATACACGCCCGCGCCAATATGTTCTGGCGAAACAAGGAATCCGCCCCTTCGCCGGCGAGAACCCGCTCAAAGTGAGCCGATTTCGCTGTCAACATTTCTCGCGTGTAAAGGCTTGGTCGCCCCGCTCTCCGAAGTCAGATTGTTTTACATTTCTCTCAGGTCTTTCAGGGTGTCGTCACCGAGGCAACGACAGCTCTCGTCGGGAATTTTTTAGCCGGAAAGCTCGTCTCGGATGATAGAGTACATCGAAAGGCGGACGTAATAAATTATTGGCACGCGAGACTTTTTGGCGCACCGGCGTGGAGTAGGTTCTTATTGGGCAGGGGTTCGCTGTGGCATACCGTGTGGTTGCAGACCCTTGAGGGCGGCCATCCCGGTGGAAAAGCAGTGGAAGCGTCGCAAGACTTCGGTGCCAGACGCCATGCAGCGCCGAACGCGGCAATCACTCAGCGACGTCTTGGTCGGCACGCATTTGAGGCGCGTCAGGGCCGCCTCCAACCGGGGCGAGGATAGCTCCGCATATGATCTTGCCGCCTTTCGCCGACCACGCGCAGGACTCGCGAGTGTCTCGACCATTTCACGATGGCAGCGAGACAGATTCGCGCATCTTGCCGATTCATTGGAACAGTTAGACTCTTTCGGCAGGCAGCGTGTCGGAGGATTCGAGCTCCGGCAGCCAGCGCAATGGATGCGATGTAGGAGTCGGTTAAAAGCCCGTCAATCTAATCTTCAGTCATTTGATTCGTGCTTTCTAAGTGATCGGCTTGGCTTGACTTATTGCTTTCATGTCCTTAGATTGGGAACCCCACGCCTTCTCGGAACACGACGATGCCAATGCTTGTACCATGGCAGGCCAAGCTGGCTTCGAAGGTCATTGCGTCGAACCTTGGTATTCATATTCATTCTGCGCGCCATGGAGTCTTCAAGCTCGGAGCGATGCTTAACCAGATTACGCCCGAACTGTGTATCAGCATCACGTCTCTCATGCTAGTCAGACGGCGCAAACGTGTTTGGAGATCGGCCGGGCGATTCACTGTTCACAGCGGTGTCCGCTCATCCGCGATTCAGACGTAAGGTGCTGATAGATGCAGGGCCCTTCGCGGAAACTGCGTCGACGTCCCTACCGTGTCTTGATATACGAACTTCGTAGCATGGGTGAGTGCATGCCGGAGGTCGAGGAACACACGTCTTCAGAGGGCTTGCTCAACGCGCTGCATTGCAGATACCTCATAAATGGCATCGCCAGCTTCTCCGATCTTCAAGATGGATGAGATCGATTTTTCATTTTCACATTCCTGCCCTACAGCATATTCCGCTAGCCTGAATTTCAGAGATTCTCGGATGAGCTGTATCGAGTGACTTCGCCGGATGGCGGAACTGGCTCACATCTTCTGGATTTCCGAGACATGCTTGCGGGAAGCTTGAATCACCCTGCGCTTTCCCAAATTCTACATGGGAAAGCGGAGTTGTCCAGAAGGCGAATATATATACTAACCCGACTCGGATAGGGCGGTCAAATGCGCGTTCGAAAACTCGGGTTTTCAACGTCGAGATCATCGAGCGAAAATGTTGGACACGTTGCCAATTTCTAAGGCTTCTTTGAATCGCGAATTCAGATCAAATGGACGACCAGGAGTTGCTGGTCTATGGCTGTCATCTTATCCTTCGGAAAGGCGCCACGCATCGGGAGAGCGGAGAATTACCCCAGTGAAATGCTAATGTCTCCAATTGGGGCAGGATCGGCGAAGCGAAAAGCGCCCCTGACAACATTTTGACAGCGGCCGCGAGAAGGTTCCGAACGAACTGCTCTTTAGCAGCCTCATTGTTTTTTCGTCACCTTTATCTAGTCGCCTGACAGGCTAGCTTGGTCGAAGAACTGTCTGCTCCAAAGCCATTCGATTGGTGAGTTTGATTTGAGCACGAACGGCGCGCCAGCTCTGGCGGCTACGGTCTGTTGCAGCTAGGCGGTCGGGCCTCAAGCCGGCTTTGTCGCAGTAAGCGTCGGGTTATCACGCGGCTGCCAATACGAACGATCGGATGCGTGATGACGATTCTGAATCCAGCCGTGGCACGGGTGCTCAAGCGTTTGCACTATCCGCCTGACGTGCGTACGCTGGTATGTGGCGTACCCGCTGAGCCTTCTACACCTTGAAGAGATGATGGCGGAACGCAAAATCTCGGTCGATCATTCAACTGTGTACCGCTGGGCCATCAAGGCATTGCCGTTTCTGTGGAGGGCTTTTCGTCGTCACAAAAATGCCGTCGGTCGGAGCTAGCGAATGGATGAAACGTACATCAAGGTCCGAGGCGAGTGGAAGTATTTATTATCGCGCAGTTTGACAAGGAAGGTAACACGGTGGATTCTCTGCTGCGGGCCATCGTGACAGCGCTGCGACGAGGCGCTGCTTCGAAAGGTCAATCGAAGCAAAACGGCGAGCCCGAGACGGTCACAAGCGATAGAAAGCGGTGCGAACCCAGCCGCGCTGGGTGCTCTCAACGCGGAGCGGCAAACACGATCAAGATTTGCCAGAACACGTATTTGAACAATGTTTGTCGAGCAAGAATCTCGGGCGATCAAGCGACGCACGCGGCCCATGCTTGGCTTCAAGAATTTTCGTTGCGCTCGGATCCTGATGAGCCGCATTTGCGCTCATGCACACGATTTCCAAGGGGTCAAATGTGAGGCAGCGGCAACGGAAGCACTCACGCTCAGCAGCTTTACCCGCTGGCGGCATAGCAATCCTACCTATGTTGCCAAATTGTTTTCCATCTTGCCCTTATCGCGAACGAATCCGCGCCCGCGGTGAAAAGCGCGGTGTCTTAGCCGAATTTGTCGATCTCGTCAAAGAACTGATCAACCAGCCACCCGCCGCACCGCCGTGCCTCTTTGGCTGATTTCTCAAACGGTGCAATGGTCGGCGAGCGGGTCGACGTTTTCAGGCCAGCGTCTTTTGAGGCTCCTCAGCGCGAAATGGGCGACATTTGTGAGCTCGTCCGCACGGATCACGACGCGTTTGGCACTGGCGCTCCCGAAATCCCTGGTGCCCCAGAACTTGTAGTCAACTGTCTTGCTTAAAATGATTCGGCTCGTCCGACTCTTAGCCACAGCCCCAAGCTTGATGAAGCACTTTATTGTGACTGACAGTCAATATCCCGAAGGTGCTGGCGCCCGGTTTTCTGGATCTCGACAGGCAGGAGCAATCGTGTCCGCGGAAATGGGTGGCAGAACGGTGCCTAGCCTCGCTTCTTGTTCATTAGCGATGGTGAAGCGAATCGACAACGCACCGCGCGATGACTTGGACACGCCCAATAGGTTGACTGACGTATGTGAAATGAACTCAGCGAAACGAGGCGTGCCACGCATTAAGTCCGGCGCCGCAGGCACTTGATCGTTGAACGAATTTCCGGTCGTGATCGAGACCGCGAGTGTCAGAAACACCGCAGCCTGCTCAGCAGGTGTGAGTCAGGGAAGTTGGACTAGCGGCAAACCAGAGGCAAGATGCACTGCACTGTATAGCGTCGCCCAAAATCAATGATTGACACCGAGATAGAGGCATGGTGAGTCCACTCCGACGAAACATTGTTGCGCTTGCGGTTCTGCAAGCCGCTAACATTCTGCTGCCGCTTGCAACGTTTCCCTATCTACTGCGCGTTCTTCGCCCGGAAAACTTTGGTGCATACGTCTTTGCGCAAGCGATGGTTGGGTATCTCGTGCTGTTGACCGAGTACGGTTTCAACTGGTCATCCACGGCCCAAGTCGCACGGGTCCAGCACGATCGATACGCAGTATCAAGGATCTTTTGGGCGACCCAGGGAGCAAAGGCCCTCATCGCCGTGGTCGGCCTCGCTATCCTGTTGCTGGCCGCGTTCTTGGTGCCAAGATTGCGGGAGATGCTGCCAGTGCTGCTGGCGACCTATCCGCTTGTTATTGGGACGGTTCTGTTCCCGCAGTGGCTTTTCCAAGGCCTGGAGCGGATGACGTTCACCACGGCTTCGGTCTTGAGCGCAAGGCTGCTCCTGCTTCCGCTCACGTTCTTTCTTGTACGCTCGTCGGCCGACACATGGATCGCTTCACTCATCAACTCGATGAGCATGGTTGCTGCCGGAGTCGTCTCAATGATTCTGATCGCAAAAAACCGGCTGATCATCGCGATGTTGCCGACCAGGGCAGACATCATTGAGGTGCTTCGTGACGGCTGGCACACGTTCATCTCCACGGCAGCAATCAGTCTGTACACCACCACGAATAGTGTGATGCTTGGATTTCTTGCCGGAGATGTCGCTGTCGGCTATTTTGGCGTGGCGGATAAGGTTCGGAACGTCGCCCAGGCGCCGCTCGGCCCGCTGGCCAATGCAATCTACCCGCGCGTGACGGCGCTTTTTTCCGAAGATTCCGAAAGGGCGTTTATGCTGGTGCGCAAGATGCTCTACCTGCTCGGCTCAACCATGCTGCTAGCATCGGTTGCGCTCTGGGCTGGCGCAGAATCGATCGTTCGTATCGCGATGGGGCCCGGATACGAACCGGCCGTCATCGTCCTGAAATGGATGGCCCTCATACCGCTGCTAGTCTGTGTGAGCAATGTGCTCGGCGTTCAAGTCATGCTGCCGCTAGGCATGAAAAAGAGAGTTAGCGAGATAACGATTGTTTCCGGCTTGTTCAACCTCACCGTGCTCGTACCGCTTGCGTCGGCGTACGGCGCTCGGGGCGCTGCAATGTCGGCGCTCGCCACTGAATTCTTGGTCACGACCTTAATGGCGCTGCACCTGATCAGATGCAAAATTCCGGCTTTCTATACGAGGATGCGCAGAGATGAGATATGACTTTCTTATCGTGGGCGCTGGCTTTGCCGGCTCAGTCTGTGCCGAACGCCTGGCCGCACGCGGGAAGCGCGTACTGGTAGTAGACAAGCGGAATCACATCGGCGGAAACGCATATGACCGTAAAGATGAAAATGGCGTACTGATCCATCCGTATGGCCCGCATATTTTTCATACGAACAGCAAGCGGATATTTGAATATCTCTCCGCCTTCACCGATTGGCACTTCTACGAGCACCGCGTTAGAGCGTGGGTAGATGGGAATCTCTATCCAATTCCGATCAATCGCACCACGATCAACAAGCTATACGGCCTCAATCTGAGCGAGCAGGACACGCTGGTGTTCCTCGAATCTGTACGTGAAGCCCGAGAGACGATCACTACCAGCGAAGACGTAGTACTGAGTAATGTTGGCCGCGACCTGTGCGAAAAGTTTTTCCGTGGCTACACACGCAAGCAATGGGGACTTGATCTGTCTCAACTGTCTGCGGGGGTCGCGGCGCGAATACCGACGCGTTCGAACGACGATGACCGGTACTTTACCGACACTTTTCAATTTATGCCGGCGCAAGGCTATACCGCGATGTTCGAAAAAATGCTTGCCAGTCCAGATATCGAAGTACGTTTGTCGACCGACTACGACGAGATGAAAGCGATTATCGAATATGGTCACGTTGTGTACACCGGACCGATCGACGCGTATTTTGGCTACCGCTTCGGCAAACTCCCGTATCGAAGCCTGTACTTCGAACATCTGCATCGGAGCGGCGTGGAGCGCCTCCAGCCGACAGGTACGATCAACTATCCAAATGATCACGAGTACACGAGGATTACAGAGTTCAAGCACCTTACCGGGCAACAGCATCGGGGAACATCGATTGTGAAGGAATACCCGAGGGCCGAAGGTGAGCCATACTATCCGATTCCCCGGAAGGAGAACGAGGCCTTGTTCATGCGCTATAACGCGCTCGCGGAGGAAGTCGACGACGTCACTTTTGTGGGCAGATTGAGCGCCAGTACCCGGCTATTACAACATGGACCAAGTTGTTGGCGCCGCGCTCAAGGCTGCCGAAGAGGCTTGTCTAAGGAGAAGAGCAATCTTCGCCGAGACTGCCGACTGTCTTTCGACGTTCCGAAATCTGACTCCTACGTCATAGGGAAATTGAGAGATGAAAAAGTATTTGGTCCGTTCTCAGGTGTGGGGACAGTTTCTTGCATCCGCAGTGGTTCACTGGTGCGGAGACCCCCAACTTTGACTTGATTTTGAGTTACTATGGGAAAAGCGACAGTTACACAGACGTTTTTTGCCAAAGTCGTACATCGATTCAAGGGATCAAGAGTGGAAGGTCTCAACGACTTCATGGCGCACAATGCTCTAATTGATTTCGCAATATCGCTACATCTGGCTCCCGGACGACGATATCCTGACGATGTTTAAAACATTGAACGGTTTTTTCGAGTACGTGGACCGAGAGAATTTTGCGCTCGCACAACCGTCGCTTGACGAGAGAAGCTATTTCGGTCACGCAACAACGTTGCAAAACAAGGCGTTCGAATTTCGTGAGACAAATTTCGTGGAAGTAATGGTCCCATGTTTCTCGTCGAGTGCGTTGCATGCGATAATAGACAGCTTCAAAACGACCAAATCAGGCTGGGGCCTTGATTTCGTCTGGCCTACGCGGGTAGCTTTATTGGGAAAGGTCGGTATCATCGATCGGTTTTCCGTATTCCATACGCGCCCACTTGGTTCGGCTGGACACGGCACAGGAGAAGGGGCAAAAATTAGTCCATGGTCTGAACTGAATCAGACGCTCGCGCAGTACGGGTCGCGCGCGTCCATAAAAGTACTTCAGGGCAGAAGAAGCAATATGGGGAAGACGTATGCGAGTGGGCGGATGGGTAATGCCATATTTTTTTTGCATGCTGTACGAGGCAGCCATCCTGTGCGGCGGAAAAATGTCGCCACTTACCTAGGGCTGTTGAAAGAATATCTCCCGTGGCTTCACTACCAGCAAGCGCAAAACACGTCCTCCGGAGGCAAGCGGGCCCTTTGAAGTAAGCAGTTGGCTGATTAATGTGTTCCGCTATAGCGGCGCCGCATCCATTTGTCCTCGTGAAAGGCAGGGTGCAAACGAACGTCGGCGGGGCTTCATCGGATAGTGAATGTCAGATCTATAACTACACGCAGATTTTGCGTAATGTCTCGGTGGAATCAAGATGACTTGGCGTCTCGGTTCTAAAGATCAGATCGATTTTTGTACGTCGCACGGCTGTTGTGGATTAACGAATCTCGAATGGAGCAGCGAGAATGTATAGTTTTTTAAAAAAAACCACTTACGTACATTAGTTAAACCGCTCAGATATTCTTATAAGATCCCGAAATAATTTATCTTTACGCTGAGAGATCAAAATATCCAAGCTGCGCTTCAAAGAAGAGCACTTGAGGAGACAATTGATTTATGTTGAAAGCAACATGCTCGGAGTAGATTTCCGTAGCATCTTCATATGAATTGCTCTCGAAGGCAATATCCATGATAAAGGGTGACGGGCTTATTTGTGAATTCGGAGTATTCAGCGGGAAATCAATCAACCATATAGCGAGCAAGTAACCTCTGAAGTCTATGGCTTTGACTCATTTGAGGGACTTCCTGAACGATGGAGAGATGATTGATCGGGGATTCTTTAAGGTCGACGGACTGCCCAAGGTGTCGAAAAAATGTGGTTTTAATTAAAGGGTGGTTTGATAAGACCCTTGCCAGAAATTTGCTAAAAATTATTCAAAAGACGTGTCTTTCCTGCATATCGACTGTGATCTGTACTTCATCGACAAAGGTAATTTTCGAAAATCTTGGTGAAAAAATCAAGCCGCGGATGCATCATCGTCTTCGATGAATACTTTAATTATCCTGGCTGGAAAGAGGGTGAAATAAAGGCATTTCATGAGTTTCTGGAGACTCATCAACTAACATATGAATACATTGGTTACAACGCAAAACACGAGCAAGCTGCCGTCGAAATAAAGAAGCCGGGTCTGACTCGTTTTTTGCTTTTAACGCGCTCAACAATCGTCGAGAAGTGTAGTTCGCCGAAGGCGTCGCCATCCAGTCGCGCAACGAGTAAGCGCGGTGCCGAATCCGTGAGCTACCTAGGCGGCTGTGAGCAGAAATACGCAAGCTCGGCAGGCCCGATCCGGTTGCTTCGGTCGCCCGCGTCCATGACGCAAAAGCCAACGCCCAGATGCCGCGTTCGTGGTATGCTTCTAAGCCTCCGGCGCGGCACGTCAACGGCTTTGGCGGCATCGACAGGGTTCCTGCACGCTAGCGTCAAGGCGTCCGGCTCACATTCGCCTCTCGCGTCGCTTCGTCCATCTTGCCACGAGTCATATTCCGTCGCCGAAGCACGACTTAAAACCATGCGAGGGCGATGTCGATAGTCGGCTGTTGTCGATTTAGTAATACTCCAATAGGGCACGCCCATGCCAGTGACGTGGTCTAAAAAACCGTTTCAAGTCAGCGCAGAATCAAAGAAATAGCAAACTTCATCCATTGAGAGCGGCGCTACCACATGCGCGTGACGAATCGCAGACTGTTCCAGAAAACGTTTGGTCGATTCAATGTACGATCTTGCGAAAGTCTGAGATAGAACCGCTGCGGGTACTCGAGGCCGTGGTCCTCTAGCACCTTCATGTATTGCTCTAGTTCGTTCATGGTCTTATCTCGGCGGCTTGCGTTGCTTGTAGATGATCGTAATAGGGTGATCCAGTGCGACTCGCGAGCTTCAAGAACTCTATTCGCCTCCAATTCCGTCAACTAGCTTCCGCCTTCATGAGCCCCTCGCAACTCGGCGCGGGGGATGCTGACCGCGCTTCAGAAACCGAATGTGCCTGCACACCATATGCCAAAAATTTTGCGCATAAATTACGCGTCAATGCCGCTAACGATGGCGTGTGTTATAGAGGCCAAATTTCCGACGCATACCGAACCTATGGCTTGTGCCACCGATTGCGCAGAGCAATCCCAGGAACGCCGTCTCTCGGAGATGCGTCGGAGTCGAGACACGCACTGATGTCCGTTTTCTAATCGGCGGATCAATTTCTTTTGGAGGTTCTCTCATAGCAGAATCATCGTTCTCTTCAGGGTTCCTCATCGACGATGGTTTCTCATCCGACAGGGCGTGCGGGCCCTACTGGGCCCGTGACCATACTCGTGGGAAGCGAAAGTGCGCAGCGCTTCACGTCATCGACCACTTGTAAGTATTCGAGAAGTCTGTGCGTTCTCGCTTCGATGTCAGCCTCCGGTTCAAGCCACATACCGCGAGCACACGCATCTCCAGTACGACAAACTATAAATAATGCAACCGGCCTCGAATTGACCATCGTTTCTCAACGTTCCGAGATGAGCCACAATGCCCTCGAGGTGCGCAAGCTCGTTTCGCTGTAACTCATGCAGGTTCATAGGCTGACTTGCAAATAAGCGGAAGTCGTCTACTGCGAATGCTTCTTGTGAGCGTTCCTTTCCTGGCGTCGCAGGATGCGCAGAATCTGTCATGGCTGACGTCCACAAGCTTATCGAATCGATTATCGCCGGGATGACTACCCAACTCGGCTGCGGCGCCCGGCAATCGAGGTGCACGCGGGAGCCACCGCAGTATCCGACGTGCCTCGCGAGGGAAACGTTACGACGTTTTACGAAACGTTGTCTAACCTTTGTAGCATTGAAACATGTCAAACCGTTCGCATATTAATCGGGGGTTTACGGCATGTACGCAGTGTTGATTGGTCGTTTGGATTAGTTTAGGTAGAGGTTACTTAATGATTGAATGCGGTATTTTGTCCATCGCCTTGAGTCAAACCAAGGCGTGGCACTCATGGCGCGGGTGCTCGCATTTGGACGCCAACGCCGGCCGATGGTCGGGCTACTCTTCAGGAATGAAGTTTGAATGAACTCTTAGGGCATTAGAAGCGATGCCTCAGGGCCGACGTGTCGCCTCAAACCTGATTGCTCGTGGATGACGGCTCGGTGGACGCCGTTTAATCCCATGCTCCACCCAGTGGCGAATTGCCGCTTGGACGTCACCGCGTTGCCACACGCTCTGAATGTACAACATCGGTGCGTCGCGAGAAGCGAGTCGTCGGCCATCGCGCTACCTTGATTCCAATGGGGAATTCCGCCGGCGCCTCCATTTCGCCCAGCGCGCGTATAAGTGTATGCACCCGATAATTCGACCGGCCGACGTCAGCGCGTAGCGAATGTTACCTCGAAGTTTCTGGAAAGTTCCACTCAGCGAATTCTGAAAAATTGGGCGAACTTGCTGGTGCGATACACGAAGCCCGCCACAGCCGGCCGAAGGTGTAGTTCACGCCAGCGCCAAAGGTCTTCTGACTGCTGGCCAGCACGCCTAAAGGCACAGCGGTCGGTGTGAGCGCGCCCTGCAGGGACGAGCCGGTTGTATCGGTGACTGCACCATTCGTGTTCAATTGTGCCGGCGTGCGCGCGCACTGTTGAGTTGGAGGTAACCGGCCCCGAAGCTCCACGCGTCCCGAAACATACGACATTCCCAAAGCTATAGGCGCGATTGTTCGTGAATCCACCTGCCTGATTGGAAAAGCCGTAAAGCGCGCCGAATCTGAAGCCGGCGAAATGCGGGCTCAGGTACTTCACGGAGTTGTTTATCTGAAACGAATCGTTCAGGTTGTCGTTGTCTAACGGGTGCGCGAAATGCGTGCCGCCGAACTCCGTGCCGGTCAGTGAAAAGCGGCGCGACAAAATCGACCATGCCGTCGGTCTGGCGGCCCAGCGTGAGCGCGCCGTAGTCGCGCTCGACAAGCCGACATAAGCCTGGCGATTGAAAATGCGGTTGCTCGACGAGAACTGCCCCGTTGTTCAGGTTGAAGCCGCTCTCCAGGGTGAAGATGGCACTCAACCCTGCGCCGAGGTCTCAGTCCCGCGCAAGCCCCAGCGGGCTGTACTGAACCGCACCGCTTGTCATCTCCCAGTTGCTGTGTCCGCCTCCCGTCCCGGTGATCTGGTTGTTCGTGTAGGTCAGACCCGCGTCGATCAGCCCGTAAAGCGTAACACTGGTTTGCGCATGCGCAACGCCGGTCAGTGTGATGATCGTTCGTGGCGCCGGTTATAAGCATTCTATTCATTTGCGTGCTCCAGACAGGTCCGATCGAATTCCCTTGGGACGCTTTCTTTACAGACCTCGATGTCTGCCGGGGACGCAGCGAGCATTTCATCGATTAGAAACGCGCGATGTTTTCCACACACTCTATGCGACCGCAATTGGAACCGCCAACCTAAAAACAAAGCCGTTCGAACTTTGGCGTCAGGAGTTTTCGCTTTCTAGGAGACGCGGACGCAATTTTCGTTTGGAGTTCCCGACGTCCAGGCGCAAGGATGTGCTGATGGCTTGCCTGCGGCTACCAGTGCTCTTTGCAGATCCACATCTACACGCCGATTGGTGTTTTGTGCCAATGACGGACGGCATATTGGCAGCTATTAATTAAACGTCGCCATTTCATCTATGATCGCCCCCATGAGTGAACTACGAGTGAAGCGTGACCAGAAGGGACGCGGAGGCGAATTCTCGACGCCGCTGTCGAGCAATTCACAAAGTTCGGCCTCGCCGGCGCGCGTGTCGACGCGATTGCCACGGCGGCCGCCACGAACGAGCGGATGCTTTTACTACTACTTCGTGAGCAAGGAGGGGCTTTACGTTGCTGTGCTTGAAGCAATGTACGCCCCGGTTTGCGGAGCGAGAGGGAAGCTTGGACCTGTCTGGCCTGCAACCATCCGACGCGATCCGAAAGCTGGCCCTGTCGATCTGGGCATATTTGCGGAGAATCCTCAATGGCTCAACCTCGTCAATAACGAAAATTTGCACGAAGCACGGTACCTTGAGAGGTCACGCAGGTTACGCGAGACGATCTCCCCAGTGGTCGACCTTCTGCGGTCGATCCTCGAGCGCGGAACCTCAGAAGGGCAGTTTCGCTCGGGCGTTGATCCGATCGACTTCTATGTGACGTTAGTGGGTATGGGCTATTACATCGTGTCCAACCGCTTCACGTTGGAGGCATTCACTGGCCGGAATTACTCAGATCTTTGCAATCTGGAGTCGATTTCGACGTTGCATGTCGACATGCTGCTTGCTTATCTCCGCGGGACCCTACCGCATGAATTGATTCGTCCGAGCACGTCGAACTTAACAGTGAACGATTCGCATTCCAAACCGATACTCGTGCCGTTGTTCAATCGAGACGACGAGACAGGCGACCCGGATTTGTGTGGCGATAGCGAAATAAGCGAATATTTTTCTAGATTGACTTAACGTGCTCTGAACGGAGTTGGCATGAGGGCGAACACGCGTCGTTTCCTGCGTCGCGTTCATCGGATCTTTTGTTTTCGTGCAGATGCGCCCATGCTGCGAACCTAGATTTCCTCGAGAATACGCCAATTAGCTATATAAAACCCGCCGACCCAGAGGCGCTCAATTGTGCCGCTCAGGAGGCGCTCGACACGAATGAGACGGCGAAGTGATCGAACGGAACAACAATGCCACCGGTAACACGGTGCATGTCAAGTCGCGGACAGAACGTCTGCTTTTGAATTAACTCGCTTACGTGGTACTGGTGTGCCAACGATATCGAGGTCAACTTCTATCCAGGTCTCCTGCGCGTCCCGCATCGGTACTCACCAAATCGCGAAAAGGATGCAGTGTTTTTCAGATACTTAAGAAAGTTCCCTCGCCATATGACTGTCCAGACTTTCCCGGGGCCGGCGCCGGAGCGCGTGACAACGCGCACCGCCTCGCGGATGATGAAGCCGGAAAGACAGCAGAGATTCAGCGATGACCGACGATCTGGCGACATGGTTGGCGCAGATTGGCCTCGGCGCTCATGCTGCGAAGTTCATTTCGCAAGGAATCGACTGGGATGTGCTCGGGGATCTTTCCGAGTGCGACCTGAAGGAACTCGGACTTAAGCTCGGCGACCGCAAGCGGCTCGCAAAAGGGCTCGCGAGTCTGACGGACACCCACGCGCATGCGCTTGGGCGGGTAAGGGAGTGCGCAGGCTCACCCGGCGCGACGGAACGTGAGGCCATCGAGGCCGAGAGACGGCAGATCACAGTGATGTTCGTCGATCTCATCGACTCTACAGCGCTCGCCGAGCGCTTCGATCCCGAGGATCTGCGACGCCTTCTGGGCGATTACATCAAGCCTGTGCGCGCGCAATCGAAGCCCATGAAGGCCATATCGCGCTGTATATCGGCGATGGCCTGCTCGTCTATTTCGGCTACCCGAATGCGCACGAAGACGATGCCCGTGCGCGCGGTGCTCGCCGCGCTCGCCGCCATAGAGGCGCTGCGCGAGGCGAACGATCGCATCGAGACTGAGTGTGGCGTTCACCTGCGGGTGCGGATCGGAATCGAGGCGGGCCTCGTCGTTGCGGGTGCGGTAGGCGCGGGATCGTCGCGGGATCAGCAGGCGATCGTTGGAGAAGCGCCGATCATCGCCGCAAGGCTACAGGCCATCGCTCCGCCCGATGCGATCGTCGTGGGGCCGACCGCGCAACACCTGATAGAAGGATCGTTCAAGCTCGAAGACCTGGGCTACCGGGAATTGAAAGGGATCACCGGCCGGTCCGCGTCCAGCGCATTCTCGCGCGCAGGCCGACGCAATCGATCGCTTCGAAATCAGGGCGGTCCACGGCATCACCCCGCTCATCGGCCGGGCCGCAGAACTCAACATGATCCGGCAGCGCTGGAAGCAGGGCGTCGAAGGCGAAATGCGCTGCGTGATGCTGACTGGCGAGCCGGGAATCGGGAAATCCCGCATGCTTCGGGCGTTTTGCGACAGCATCAGTGACGATTCGCATGGGATCGTCTCGCTTCACTGCTCCGCCTACTATCGCAACAGTCCTTTCTGGCCGGTTCTGCGCTGGCTGCAGCGCACGTTCGGCGTCGGCCGGGATGCGGCCGCTGGGCCAGGTGGTACGGATAGTGAGCGGCTCAAGGCGGGCATCGCAAGCCTCGGAGTCGATGCAGACGAGGCACTGCTCGTTCTTGCGAACTTGCTCGGCATATCGGCAGCCACGTGCGGTCCGGCCGTCGACACCTCTTCGCCTTCCTTCAAGCGCCGGACGCTGGATGTGCTCGTTTCCATGCTCGAAGCGTCAACGCGCGATCGGCCGGTGCTCTTCGTTGTCGAAGATGTGCACTGGATCGACCCGTCGTCATTCGAATTCGTTGGACTGGTGATCGAGCGGCTGATTTCCGCGAGACTTCTCGTCCTGCTCACGGCACGACCGGAGTTCGAATCGGGATGGACCTTCCCGCATCTCGTACAGGTCAATCTCGACCGGCTTTCGCGCCGCGACTGCGTGGCGATGATCGAGCGGCTCACGGGCGGCAAGTCCTTGCCTGCGCTCGTGCTCGATCAGATCGTCTCCAAGACGGACGGCGTCCCGCTCTTCTTGGAAGAACTGACGAAGGCCGTTCTCCAGGGCGATCTGTTGCAGGACGCCGGAATGAGCTACGAGTTGAAAGGCGCGGCGCAGGCGATCGCGATTCCGGACACGCTGCAGGGCTCGCTGCTGTCGCGGCTCGACCGGCTCGATCCAGCCGTCAAGGAAATCGCGCAGGTCGCGGCCACAGTGGGACGGGAGTTCGGCGCAAAGCTGCTGGGCCTGATTGCGTCGACGTCGGAGAACGAACTGCAGGATGAGCTCGATTGTTTGATCGCAGCCGAAATCATCGTTCCGGCCCCGGGCAAACGCGCTGACGACGATGCCTATATGTTCCGACACGCATTGATCCAGGAGATTGCATACCAGTCGCTCCTGCTCGCGCGCCGGCGGCACTATCACGCGCGCATCGCCGCCGCTCTCGAGGAACATTATCCGGACATCGTCGAGCGGCAACCTGAGCTGATCGCACAGAACTTCGCCGCGGCCGATCTGCCGGTGCGGGCGATTGGCTACTGCAGCGTGCCGGCGAGCGGGCGCTTGCGGGCGCGGCTTACGACGAGGCCATCGCCCATGCGCAGCGCGGACTCGAACTCGTCGATCGATGCTCCTGCGACGAGCCTGACCGGGCGACCCGCATCCTGCCATTACTGCTGACAAGAGGCCGGGCAGAACTCCGGATGGCACAACGCGAGGCGATAGCGACCTTCCGCGAAGCGGCTCGCATTGCCCGCGACCAGAAGCTGACTCCGTATCTCGTGCAAGCAGCATTGGAGTTCGACACCGCCGAGACCTTCCTCGAAGGCTCCGGTAATGCATCGCTTGCG
Source organism: Caballeronia sp. NK8 (assembly GCF_018408855.1). Classification (GTDB taxonomy): domain Bacteria; phylum Pseudomonadota; class Gammaproteobacteria; order Burkholderiales; family Burkholderiaceae; genus Caballeronia. Next base: position 173,875 of record NZ_AP024328.1, read on the forward strand.
CTGCTGGAGGAGGCGCTCGCCGAGACCGACGCCGAGGAATCGGTCGAGCACTGCCGCCTGCTGAGTCGGCTCGTGCGCACCGTTCATATGACAGGCGCACGCGAACAAAGCAGCGAGTTTGCACTGCAGGCCGTCGCGCTCGCCCGACGCCTGAACGACCTGCCTAGCCTTTTCGACGCATTGGCGTGCGAGTTGATGCATGTTGGTGCGCTACCGTTGTCCGCGGACAGCTTTGTCCAGCGGGCAAACGTCTTACTGGAGCTGAGGCACATTGCAGAAACGCTGGGCGATGCACACACCATCGGCCATGCATGCGCTCGATGTCTTGCCGGGTATCTGGAGATCGGCCAGGTGGACCAGTTCGAAAGCGCGCTGGAGCGGTATCGGCAAATTGCCGCCAGTGGGCAGCACTTCGTCGACAAGTGGTGCGTGACTGGGGCGCAGGCGATGCGGGCTATTCTTGTCGGTGATTTCGCCGAGGCGGAACGAAAGACGCGCGACTCGCTACAGATGGCGCAAAGCGCCGATGCGAATCTCGCAACCGGCGTCTACGGCATGCAGATGTTCTCGATTCGCCGCGAACAGGGCCGGCTCGCGGAGGTAGCACCGATCTTCAAGCGCTTTATCGACGATGCACATTCTGAGGATACGACTTGGCGGCCAGGATACATGTTGATATGCAGCGATCTCGGCTTCGAAGCGAAGGCACGCGACAATCTCGATCGGCTTTCGGAATCGGCATACGGTGTCCCCATGGACAGCAAGCGGCTGGTCACGCTTGCCTATCTGGCGGAAGTGGCCGCGCGCCTGCGGGATGTCGGACATGCCGAACGGATCTACGCCCTTCTCCTGCCATTCCGCGACCAGGCCGTCACGGTTCCGGTCTTTACGCTTTGCTGCGGTTCGGCGGCACGGTTTCTTGGCATGCTGGCCCACGCGCTCGGCGACTGGTCGAGCGCCGAACAACATTTCGAATATGCGCTGCACATGGACGAACGCTTGCGTGCGTGGCCCTGGCTCGCGCATAGCAGACACGAATACGCGCTCATGCTCACGGCGCGCAATCGCATCGAAGACAGGAGACGAGCGCAAGACCTGCTTGCGCTCGCGGCAGCTGAAGCCAGGAAACTCAGAATGTTCGCCCTCGTCGAGCGTATTGGCGGAGCGCAGTCCGGCGCAGGGACCAGAAACTAACGCGAGATATCGCGCGGTTCGACGTGCGATGCGCGGTTTATATCTAGGAGGATGCCATGCCACGGTTCATGATTGAACGCAATTTTGCGGAACAACTCGAGGTGACAAGTGACAGCGCAGCGAATGTGAAGCGAATCAACGACGAGGAAGGCGTGGAGTGGCTCTTTTCGTTTCTCAGCGCAGACAAGAAAAAGACTTATTGCCTGTATGAGGCACCCGATGCCGAGGCCATCCGCGCCGCGGCACGCCGCGCAAATCTGCCGGCTGATGTGATCATCGAGGTAAGCGACTTGCGGCCGGAAATGTTCGGCTAGATGTCGCTGGACAGAGTCTGTGATCTTAGGGCTGCAGCGATGCAATGATGGGATCGCTGACCACGCCTTCGGGCAGCACCGTGATCAACGATCGACGCGTTCACGACTGCGCGGAAGTATGTCGACTCGTTCTTAAAGTGCGAACATGACGCCGAAAGGCACGCAGGCGCTCTACTGCATGTCGCCGATTTCATGCGGGTACGTCCACGACCGTTGCTCCTCGAAAGCGGCTGCCGGAAATAACGGAGGGGTTTTCGTGCTGACCTATATTCCGCACACTGGCGCAGGTAAATAACCGATCCGACAGTGATAAACATCAGACACAGGCCGGACATACCTAACTGTTTCGCCCTCACTTGAGATTGACCCGCCAAGACGGATATCTATCGATTACTACCCGTGGCTAGCACGCGAGCCATCAAAGCATTCGCGTAGCGCTCAGTTGCTTGCGCGCATTCGTACGCTCCATGCGAGTTCGCGCGGTACATATGGGGCGCCACGCATCCATCCGCAGCTCGAGCGCGAAGCCGTGCACGTTGGACGTAAGCGGGTAGCGCGCCTGATGCGCATCGCGGGCCTATGCGGTGCAGTCGACGGGGATGGTCACACACTACACGACGACGTTCGGCAGCTCGGCTTGCGCCGGACTTCATACGCCGACACTTCAGCGCGGGGGGCCGAAGATACTGTGAGTGACAGATGCCACTGATATCACGAGCGAAGGGTTCTTCTAGTTGGCCGTGTGCTTGATGTTTTCAGCCGGCGCACCGTTGGCTTGGCGATGCCGAACCATCTTTATACCGAGCCCATGTTGCGCGCCCTGGACAGGGCTCTCCAGCAGCGACGTCGCGAGGGCGTGATTCTGCATTCCGACCAAGGGGTCCAATACGCATCCATTGCCTTTGGCGACGCTGCCGCGAGGCCGGCGTGCAGCCGGCGATGGGTACAGCCGGCGACGCTTACAACAACGCGACGTGCGAGTCATTCTTCGGCACGCTCGAAGCTGAGTTGATGTCACGCGAACACTTCGCGACCCATGACCAGGCACGGCGGCGCATCGTCTCGTTCATGAAAATTTGGTACAACGCTTCCGCCAACAACAGATAGCTCTAGGCCTGCAACACGGTCTTCGCGTCGCGGCTGCAGCGAGCGTCGTCGATGACCTGCATGAGCGCCTCGAACGAGAAAGGCTTCTGCAGACTGACATCGAAGAGCTGAGCAGTTTCTCTCTGACGGTCTGCGTCTCCCGTCATTGAGACGAGAAAAACCCGGAGAGAATCGGCGTTTCCCTCAGCGAACGCGCGACAATGCTGCCCATGATGTCGGGGAGGTTCTCGTCAAGGAAAGTGATGTCAAAAGCACCGGTGCGAAGGAGCGTGAGCGCGGTTTTGCCATCGTAGCCCACGGCAGCACAGTGGCCATAGCAATCCAATAAGAAGGCAAGACTGTCCGCGACTGACACATCGTCGTCAATAACGAGCACTTTCATTCAATATTTCCTATTGCAAGAAGTTCGTGGCGCTGCCAAGAATTCTTCTTATGTAATGGATTATTGAATGGCGTTGCCTCCTGCGATTTGCACTGATGCAAGGTCGAGATGGCAACTATAGCGGACGATGAAAGCTATTTGTATGTGTCAAGACGTCGCCAATACGCGTTTAATTTGTGCAACCCAGTCGGGCGGCCGACTAACCGGGCAGAGTGCCGCGCTTGCGAAACAACTCAGCACGCGCTCACGATCATGGGGCGGTCCAGCGGGCTGCTGTACTCCCGCAAGCAGCCTTTGATCTTCCGACAGCCTGAGTGGCCGATGTGGGTCGATTTCGCCCCTTGGGGCGCTGTGAGTAAGCAGCTCTGTGTTCGGCTGCGATCGTGGAGCGCGTGTTACTGGATGGAGCTCGCAAGTTATGAGCGGAGCTGGAGAGCGATCTCTTCGAGCGTGTGCGGAATGCTGAGTTGAGCGTCGAGCGGGCCGGCGATGCTGTAGCCACCATTTCCGGCGGCGTCGACGACTATCAGAGCTACGCAGGCGGCGCCCGTTGCCTCTCTGACTTGTGCGGCGAGTTCGCTGAATTGTCCGGGTGAGCCCGGTGCATGCGCGATCACTTTGGGAACCTGGTTGCTCATGTTTTGAATCCCGAAAGATATAGGCAATTTGGCCCGCCGCGAAGAACCCGGTTTCGCGACGCGATCGATCCGCGACACGACACAGGATGTCCGCCCAACGGGGAAGGGCAATGCGCACCCACCGAAAAATAAGGCACAGAGCGTCGCGCGGCAATCTCCCAAAGGAACGGCCGCGAGATGGCGGTCGGCGACCGCACAATTTTGCAACTAATCGTCTGCCCGCGAACGACCTCCACAGCTGCGCCAGCAACACATGCCACTAGCGTGATCCAGATAGGACTCTCGCTCAGCCGTGGGAGAAGTCGGCCGTCGTTAATTCGAGGCGGGTCGATGGATGCGCGAGTAGCTTGCGATGCGCAACGGCGTGAATACGGTGGACGCCATCGTGGAAGGTCTTCAACATCTTGGCATCATCCGCATCGGCTGGCAGCCAGAAACAGGCCTCCAGCGCGGCACGCACAATCATGCATTTGACTGCGCCGTTCTTTCCCGCTAGGACGAAGGTCACGCCGCGTCGGTTAGTCGAAATCTGTGCTTCAAAGTCAAGGGCTTCCATGGCGAGTTCATCGTGTTGCGCGGTCAAGCGATTTTGGCATGACCTCGCCCGGTTTGGGAGACGTGCCGCTCGAACGGGCGCAAGACACCGATGATGTCCGGTTCAGTCACCAGTCTACCCGGTGCTTTTCTTCGGTCTCTTGATGGCGCCGATCGTCGTCGACGTGCAAATAGATGCTGGTCGTCGTCAGCGAGGCATGGCCGAGGTTGTCGCGCACCATGCGCAGGTCAATCTTTTGGTCGGCCATGTGCGAGCCGGCACTGTGCCTGAGCCAATGCGCGGACGCTTTTTCGAGCAGATCAGCCCGCGCGCTTGCCGCATCGTCGCGCTCCCGCAGACGCGCGGCGGCACCCGCGAACACGTTCTTGACGATGGCGTGAAGCGCCGCGCGCGTGAGCGGCGCGCAGGTTTCTGTGCGTTCGTTTGACGCCGTGGCGCCGATCGGCAACACGAGCGGCGTGTCTTCGTTGGGCGACGGCAGGGTGCTCAAGCCGAGGTGCTGCCGATAGCGGGACAGTTCCATCATCATCTCGCGCGTGGCCGGCACGAGCCGTTGCTTGTCGCCTTTGCCGTGCACGGCCAGCCACCAGCGCAGCGCGCCGTCCGCATCGTGTCGCACGAAGAACTGGCCCATGGTATTTGCGCCGACCTCTGCAATGCGCAGGCCGCCGAGATAGAGCAGAGTGAATAACCATCGGACGCGGTACGCGTGGGCTTTTTCCCGGTCCGTTTGCTTGGGCATCGTCGCAATGAAGTCCTTGACCTCCTGCCACACGCTCGGCTCCAGATAGCGGGTGATACGAGGCGCCGCGTGGCGCGTGCGTTGGCGCGAGAGCGATAGCGGATTGCCGGCGAGATAACCGGCCTGCACCAGCCACGAGAACATCACGTTCAGGATGACGGTCGCCTGGCGTTGACTGGACGGCGACAGCGGACCGTAGAACGGCCGCCAGCGCGCGTCGCTGCGCGGATGCTTGCGTCCGCCCCCGGCCACCCATGTGCCGGCAGGCTGCGGGTCGGCGAGAAACTGCTGATAGCGCAAGCAGTCTTCATGGGTCAAAGAAGAGAGGGGTTTGCGCATCTCGACGACCGACCAGAGCAGGAGCCGTTCGGCTTCCTTGCGGTAATTCTCGAAGGTGGTTTTCGTGTCGACAAAGCGTGACAGCCATGCGCGGATCGCGTCGAGGTCGTGGTCGGCGGCAATCTGGGGGCGCCCTGTCACAGCCCGATTTAGGCCTGCGGAGCCGTTCAGCGGCGCTGGGATGACGACTGCTTCGAGCGGTGCCGGTTGCAATGCATAGGGCGGTGAGAATGGCATAGGGGGGCTTTCAAGTCATGTTCGTTTTGGCGACAGCTCGGCATAGGAATATCAACATTATACGGTTAATGTCAAATCGAAAGCGCCGATGAGTTAGATAAAGAGCGAAATACGTTGTATTATTATTGCATTCTCGGCTCTTACCCGCTTATGTCCGAACCCCTTTCCGACGAAACCCGTCTCGCGGCCGATATCGAGCGCCTCAAGGTCGAATTCCCCAAGACGCGCGAACTCTATCGCGAGGTGTGCGCGCTGCTGTTCTTCCGCTTTGGCGTCGCGCCGACGGCCAATCGCCTCTACAACCTGGTCCGACGCGGCACCATGAGTACGCCGGCTAACGTGTTGAACGAGTTCTGGACAGAGCTGCGCGAGAAAAGCCGGGTGCGCATCGAGCACCCGGACTTGCCGACGGACTTGAGCGGAGCGGCGGGCGAGCTGATCGGGACGCTCTGGACTCGGGCGACGACGTCTGCACAGGCCGAACTGACGTCGCTGCGCGACGAAGTCGAAGCGCGGCGTGCCGAGGCCGAGCAGAAAGTCGTCGCCGCACGGGAAGAGCTGGGTCGCACTGAAACAGCGCTCGAGCAGCGCACGGCGGCGTTGCTCACGGCGCAGGTCGAGATTCGCGAGTTGGAGCGGCAGCAGGCCGAAGAGGCTGCCACGCGCAAGGCGCTCGAGGCGCAGATCAAGCGTCTCGGCGAGGAGGCCGTTGCACGCGAGCGGGAATTGGAGAAAGTACGTGATATTTTCTCGCGGGATCTGGAGAAGCTTCGCGAGACCGCGAGCCGTGCCGAGGAGCGCGTGCGCGCATCGGAAAAGCGGGCACTTCTCGAAATCGATCGGGAACGCAGCGCGACGGCCAAGGCTCAGAAAGAATTGGCCGAGGCGGCCAAGCGGGCAGACAAGCGAGAGGCCGAGCATCGTCGCACCGTCGAAGCGCTGCAGGCGCAGCAGGGCGACACGCGCCATCAGAACGGGGTACTTCAGGGCAAGCTCGCCGCGCTCGAAGCCGCGCATCACGCGCTTCAGGAACAGCTGAAGTCGCTGCGCACCGCGGCGCGGCCGTCGACCCGCGTGCCCGCCCCGGAAGCCCGTTCGGGGCGAGTCGCCCGAAAGGCACCGGCTGTCAAAACGGCGAGCGTGAAAGGTCGCCCGTAGATCATGATCGGATCGCGCCCGCGGTAGGCGCAATCCAAGGCCGAAGGCGCGCGGTGCGCGTGGTCGGAAAAGGAGCGAACAGATGAGAAGATCGGCAGAGAACAAGCTGCGAGTGGTCGCGGTGCGGATCGACCCCGTCATCGAACAGCGGTTGCGGGTGCTGGCCGAGGCCACGGGGCGCAAACAATCGTTCTTTCTGCAGCGAATGATCGAGGAAGGCATCGATGCGATGGAAGAAATCTGGCTGTCGCCGGACACGCTGGCGAAGGTGAGAAATGGTGCTCTGCCCGAACTGCTCGCCGCACAGAGCACCACCTCGGATCTGTTCGATCTGGATGCGACCGACGCAGCCTCGTAGCAGCGACGGTCGCCTGTTTTCGTCGCGGTTCGGTAAGATCGCGTTCGTTTTCACAGTGAGGAAGAGACTTCAATGAACAAGCAGGAACTGATCGACGCCGTGGCGTCGGAGTCGGGTACGAGCAAGGTCGCGGCAGAAGAGACCATCAATGCCGTGTTTGAGACGATTTCGAAAGCAGTGGCTGCCGGTGACGCCGTTCAGCTGATCGGCTTCGGATCGTTTGGGACCGGCGAGCGGGCCGCACGAACGGGTCGAAATCCGCAGACCGGTGAGACGATCGAGATCGCCGCAGCCAAGACCGTCAAATTCACGGCCGGCAAGGGTTTCAAAGACGCCGTCAACCAAGCGTGAACCAAGGCGGCCTCAGTCATGCCGCCGCTTAGAAGAGCTGGTCGTCCAACGGCCGCAGATTGGTCAGCTTGACTGCCGTGAGGCGTTCGGTGCCGTCCGCGTGAATCGACCGGATCATGATCCGTTGGCCACGCGCTTCGCCCAGCACCTCGACGATGCGGTCCTCATAGCGCACAAGCGTGCCGCGAGGCGGTTTGCGTTTCATGCGGCTGCGACCGGTCGAAGAAGGCATAGGGCGTCAAAGCTCGTGCGTCGATCGCATTATGCCAATTCGCAGCGGCGATACCACATCGTTTTCGCCGGCTACGGCACAAACAGAGAGGGCAAAGGTTATGCGCCGCATCGTGGTACGTTCTTCGCCGGTCCACGGACGCGGTGTATTTGCACTCACCCAGATCGGGGCTGGTGAGACAGTCCTGGAATACAAGGGCAAGCGCGTGTCTTGGGCACAAGCGCAGCGCCAGTATGCGCGTTCGGCCGCCGAGGACGGCCACACGTTTTACTTCGACCTTGACGACGGGCGCGTGATCGACGGCGCGCAGGGCGGCAACTCGGCGCGCTGGGTCAATCACAGTTGCGCGCCGAACTGCGACACCGAGCAAGATGGCAGCCGGGTTTTCTTCCACGCCCTACGCGACATCAAGCCGGGCGAAGAGTTGTTTATCGACTATCGACTTTTTGTGGAAGGGCGAAAAACTGCTGCGCTCAAAACCCTGTATGCGTGCCGCTGCGGTTCCCACGCCTGTCGAGGGACGATGCTGGCCGGGTCCTGAACCGCCGACCGAATGGTGTCCACGCACCACCGACTATCGCATCCCGACTACGGACCTGCTCGCGACCGCGACGACTTCGACGCACTGAAATGCTGCCGGAACGTGACTGTCATGCCCTCATCAAAATGGACCTTCGCTTCACGCTTCCGACGCAACGCATTTGGATGGCGATCCTCGCTGCCCATCCAACGCCTGAAGGAAGCGGTATCTGAGATTCGTTCGGCCGCCCGCGCCGATGGTGCGCTTGGTGCGGAAGGGGCCGTTCTTCTTCTTGAAAGACTATCGCCCGCACTTGAGCAAGTCGACAGTTCTTCGGGCGCACTGGGCAGCGCGGTCAATCGTGCTATCGAGGCGCTCGTGCCAATCATCGCAGCCGCCGACGTTGAGCCCGCAGCACGGGAGCGCTGGCTGGAAAGGCTTTTCGAGGCGTTGCAGGACGATCAGATGCCCTACATCGAGAGCCTCGGCGAACATTGGGGAAGCTTGTGCGTCACGCCCGAGTTGGCAACTCCATGGGCGGATCGGCTGTTGCCGCTCGTCACGCATGTGCTGGAGGCGGAAGGATTCAACTGCTTCGTCGGCGTGGTGCCGTGCTTGAGTGCGCTCTACGCAGCCGGCCGCTTCGAGGAGATCGTTGAGCTTGTGCGGCGCGATCGCCTAAGTTCCTGGTGGTATCGGCGTTGGGCCGTCGACGCGCTGGTCTGCCTCGGACGTCCGGGCGAAGCACGTCGCCTTGCTGAAGCGAGCCGAGGGCTGAATGCGCCCGAATCCGCAATCGCGCGCACCTGCGAGACGATCCTCCTCGAGTCCGGCATGACCGAGGAAGCGTACGAGCGCTATGCGCTTGCCGCCAATCGTGCAGGCACGTACCTCGCAACTTTCCGCGCGATCACCAAGAAATATCCCGGGAAAGCCCCGGCAACGATCTTGTCGGACCTGGTTCGAAGCGAGCCTGGGTCCGAAGGCAAATGGTTTGCCGCCGCCAAAGACGCCGGGCTGTTCGATCAGGCCATTGCGCTGTCCAGACAGAGCCCGATCGATCCTAAGACGCTCATACGCGCCGCGCGAGATTTCGAGACGAAGCAGTCCCCATTCGCGATGGACTGTGCGCTGTGCGCATTGCAATGGATGGAGGCCGGCTACGGCTATGAGGTGTCGATGAGTGACGTCAACGATGCCTATGATGCCCTCATCGCAGCGGCGAGTGCGAGTCAGGTCTCGAAGGCAGCGGTGGACGATTGCGTGCGACGCCTGATTCGCGATGCGGACTCGCTGGTTGGGCGAGCGTTGCACACGCGCATGGAGGCCGAGCGGCGCTAGACAAGAAGGGAATAGGTTTCTGCTGACGTAGCGCGTCGGCGCCGCTTGCGCATTCGCGGGAGCCCGGCAAGAACCTACCTCTAGCCAAAGTCCAATACACGGCTGCGCATGCTTTCTTGACTTCTCGTGAGCCTCGATACGCTGGTCTCAACGGATCAGGAGACGCACAGCGTATGAAGTCAATCGTAGCAAAGCGAAATCATCAAGTGCCGGATACTTCAGCGGACGTGCCGAAGCGGACGTCCCTGGAAGCGGATCGTGAACTCGCGCATATACAGAAAGTGGTGAAGGCAGTACGGGCAACATCCGTTCCGTTGCCGATAAGCGTTTGCTACTGGAGAGCGCGCCTGCACGAGCTTCGCTTCGCCTATGCGTTACTTCCCGTTCAAGTTGCCCGGCTGTCTGCGCTTGAGATTGACGTCGAGAATATCGCACAAGGACAGGCGGACGTCGGCGCGGGCGACGGACGGCCGCGTGGCGTAGTGAGTGAGGCCGGCAAGCGGTCTGTGGACCGATGCGGTTCTTACGCGTCGACCCGACAACTCGGCATTCGCGCACGAAAGCCCCGCGCGCAGCGCGAATTCGATCGTCCTGGCGCCCTGTGTTCATAGGTCGTGACGTTGCCGCTAGAGCAGAACCGCCTGTTGTAATAACTCCAACGCCTTCAATTCATCCAAGCGACCGGTGCGTGCCTTGCCGGCGAGCGTCTTCAGGAGCGCCTCTGCGATAGGTGAGATCCATCGAGACCGTCCAAGTTGGTCGCGGAAGTGGGGGAGGACGGCGTGTCAGCGGGGCGGGTGACATTTGCAACCGCAGCTGCGACGCCACCGGTGCGGAAACGGCTGCTGGCGTGTTGCTTTCGATGCGTTGCACGGGACCGTCGCGGCGCGTTGCGACTGCACTGCTGAGGTTCTCGTGGTGAGGGCTCGCAACGTGGTCGCCGTCGCCTGCCGCTATTCGGCTGGCAATGGCTCAATGTGCGCGTTGCTCGGGGCGCTAGGCAGCGCTCGTTCTATCTCGCTGTGTCCGGCGCGCCGCGACTTCTGTGTCCTCAGACGCCGCCACAGCGGTGGGCGGCCGGGTGCTTTGGCCAAGTGTGCGCACGCGTTGATGTGGGGCGCGAGCAGCTGCGCAACTTGACTCGGAATGTCGGGCTTCAGCGCGGGGTGTGTCTAGCCACCCCGCAGGCAGACCTAGCCCCGCGGTGAAGCGCTCGGCTTCAGAGTCATCCATGCGCTTTTTACCGTGGAGTCGGTGCGCCATATTCGATCCGCTCAGACCCAAGACTGCGCCGAGCTTGACCTTCGAACCGTTGCGTGTGGTGAGAACGTGAAGGTGGCCTGCCTGATTGCGCTCTTACGTCACACCGCCGTTTGGACGCGCCTGTTTCCGCCCGGCCGCTTGATGCGATTGGTGCGGTGGGGGCGAATCTCCTGCTCTTGCAGCCCAACCGCTTGCCTGCGCAGACGCCTTTTTGGCACGGGTCTTGGTCGCACCCGACGCTTCTTTCGAACTCTTAGACGCATGGTCGTATCCTTGGACAAACTGCTGACAAGCAGCGATGTCTCCTGCGCACTTGGAAGAAGGGGTGCGTGCTCGATGCCACCTCCATCGACGGTCTCGTCCGCATGGACGAACTCGAGCGGCGCTTTTAGGCGCGCAATCGTCTCCGCGAAAGGACCGATGAAGTGGCGAAAAAGCCAGAAGGCAGCCCAAGCGTCGTTTCCATATGGAAGGCGGTCTCGGGCGTGAATCGCTCTCCGCGCATCAGTTCGGCGATCCTGATCATGCTTGAGTCGAGCCCCAGCGCGATATTCTCCGCGCCGACCGCATCGACGAGGAATCTCAAGGAACGAGTCTTAATAATCGACGCAGGCGTCGCTGCGCCATTGGTCTCTCTTGAAGGAGGTTGGCCCGGCGCTGGGCGCTTCTGATTCGTCAGGTGATGAGGTGGGCGCCGACTGTTTGACTTGCCCCGATATCCCGCATTCGGTCCGCGGGTTTGACTCATAGGAGAACTCCGGTGCAATGCTTGCAATTTCCACGTTCCATTATATCGGCCGTCGTTCGATCTGAGCGACTATCGCCACGCACGCGCAGTGTGTGGTGCTGGCGGGCGCTTTCGCGCGGCGTGGACCGATTGCGTTAGTGGCGCGCCGCGGTGGACATGAGCGGCGAGGCGCGCCCGCTAGCGGCGAACCGTTTGAGCCTGTGCCGTGCAGCAACATGAACATATCTTGGCGCGCTCGCTAGTTGACGGTCCGCCTGCTGCAACAACGCTTCGAACAACGGCAGATCCGCCGCCTCAAGGTTCCATCGTCGCTCTACCTCGGCGCGTTCCAGGCCGCGCTCGAGAGCCGCTTCAGCGCGTGCATAAATAATTACATCCGTGTCGCCATAACCCGCATCTTGCACAAAGAACGTGCCGTAAACGAGTTGGATAAGCTCGTTGAAAAGATAGGCCGATCCAGCGCCGACCCGACAGGCGGCGAACGTCAAGTGATTCGATAACGCGACGGTCTGCGCCGCCGACGGAGGCAGGGGCAGCAGCATCTCTTTGCTGAGCGGTTTGCGAGACAACGACCGAGCAGCTTGCGAGGAAGGGCGACGAGATGACATCGGGAAAGAAGGAACTGGGGGTGCCTGGAAAACGGATGCCGAAAAATCATAACAGGCTGGAAGGGTGCGTTATTGTGGCGCGTGCCTCGTTGGCGCACGGACAGCCCGACCATTTGTGCATCGGCGAACTTCGGGGCATCTGAATGACGCGTCGCTCTTCTTTTGGCAGTCGACAATCAGCGCAGCGTTTCGTCGAACGATTCATGGCAGCTTCTTCGACGCGGCGAAATCGATTAGCCTGTATCGTCTTCATGGACCTTCTTGAGCGCGACGACAATGCAGCAACTCGACATATTTGCCGACAGCCGGGACGTAGCGCTGCGCAATGATGTGGTGGAGCAGTTGCAGCTTCGCGACGCCGCCGCGGCGCGAACGGCACTCACAGTGCTCGCCGGCGAATACCCGAGCGACAGTGCCCTGCCTTCCATGACGGTGCTTGTCCAGCAACTTGAGAACGCATCAACGCTCGCCGTGACCGACCACGCTCAGTTGGCCGTGATCTGCCGTCACTTTGAGAATGAGGTGGCGCACGCTGCCCGACAAGTTTTGCCCGAGCGGTACGCCCAGTTGTGGATGACACAATGCTGGCGTGAACTCGCTCAGCGCGCCGCAGCGTTGAGGTACCGTGCCGGTGACCCCGACAGTCACGCCGCACCTCTGTGGCTTCGGGCAAGTGACTGGGCCGCTGCAAGCGATGCTATCGAATGATTGAGTCCTGGTGGCGCATTCCATCGCCGCTCGCGTGGATGACCGAGGCGCGCTATCGTTCCGCCGGAGTCGATGCTGCGTGGCCGCTAATTGCGGAGTTGGCGTGGGTGGCGCCGGCCCGGTTCACCGCGCTCATCGTCACCCTGCAGGACGCTTCGCTCAACGTGCTGCATCGACGCTTTGATGCAGATTTCCGAGGCACAGGCGAAATCGAAGATTACGCGTGGTTTCCAGCGTGGCTGCTGATCATCAAACCGGCAGTCACAGGCAGGCTCGGCGAGGCGCGCGTACAGCGCGATCTGCCGGCATCGCGTGCGACTGCCTTACTCGGAGAGATTCTGCGTCGAGAACGTGAAGGCGAACAGCACGAACTGATTGCCCTGCGTCAAGAGATCCGCCGCCTGCATTCGGGCCTTTTTGACATATACATGGCAACGCGGAACGTGCAGCACCGATGAGGCCACGTCGCGTACGTTGCCGGGCCTTGGACCACCGCGTCCCGAACGAAAACCGAATCACTGACTCGGAAAATCTTCGCTGCAGACTTTCGGCTGCGCGTGGAAAGGCGATGCGGACTGTGACGTTTGCACTTCCGGTAGACATTGGATCACCGATCGTGCAGGACGTCGCGCGCCTCCCGAGCGTGTCAATGGTTCCGGTGTCGCGCATGCCAGACGGATGCGACAACGTCGCATCGGAAATCAGCGAAGTTGTCACCGCTCAGTAGCGGTGACATAGGGTTATCCCGAATATAACAAGTATTTGTTGTTCAAAAGCTCATTAATTTTAAGCGGCCGCTTACCTATACTGAAGTCACTGAAACGCAAACAGGGCTGTTTGCGAAAACAAGATTCGGAGGTAAGCATCATGAGCTCGCAACTATCGTCGTCGCGCTGCACTCGCCATTCCGGCAGTTTCTTCGTTCGCTCAAGCCAACCGCTGACCCGCGCCGCAAATTAAGGCAGAACTGGTCCAACTCGAACGCGCTGGATATAACCCGAGCATGGATCGCGTGACCTATCCGGCCGAGATTCAAGCAGCCGAAGCGAAGGTCGCGGCGCAGAACGGGCAAACGAGCTACGGCGGCGTGGCTGACACTGGCGTCGGCTTTCGGGCGGCCCAGCTCACACCGGCAATACCATCGCTCCTGTCTATTTCGGCCACTAATCGACCGGCAGAGCCATGAGGGTCTTGCTCACTACAAGAGGAATGGCCGCTGCGGTGGTACCGCAGACGGCCAGTTTGCCTAATAGCACCTCCGCCACCGGCGTCGCCGATGGCTTGCCCAGCACTTAACTCGTCCTGGGCCTTTTCTCGTGGGTGTGTCTAGGGAAAAAGGATAGCGGCGATGTCTCTGGCGCTATGCAAGACGTGAATTACGTCGATACGCTCGGGTCGCCCAGTGACGCGATAGAAAATCTGGTAACTGCCGTGCACACGATGTCGCACGCCGCGATCTTCGTATCGAGGCACGAGCGGGTAGGCGAGGGGCATATCTGCAAGGCTCATGCACCTGTCACGCATCTCAAGAACGAAGCTCAAGGCGCGGCGTGGATTGTCGCGGGCGATGTAGTCGCCGATGGCCTCAAGCTCGGCTTCCGCAGCCGGTAAGATGCGAACAATCATGCCTTGCTGTCGATCATCGCCTGATACTTAGCCTCAAGCCGGTCGAACACTTGTTGGGCGGGTTTTCCTCGGCCAGCATCTGAATCAACGGTGCCGCGCTCGATCACGGCATCTAACGCGGCAAGCTGCGTCTCGCGATCCTGGATCAATCGCACGCCTTCGCGCAACACTTCGCTCTTTGAGCCGTACCGTCCCGTTTCGACCAGCTTCGTGATGTATCCCTCAAGCTGTTGTCCAAGGTCTGCACTGATCATGGTTGTGCTCTCCAGGCTAGTCATCCCACAGTATAACACTTATTAACTATTATCAAGCCTAGTCAGCGCCGTCTGCTGAAAGGACCGCTGGCAGACATCGGTGCACGAGGAGGCCGGTGTCAATGGTTTTCAAAAAAAGACCGCTGACGAGAAGTGGGACGATACGGTTGTAGAAGTCCATCGGCTCCGCGATCGCCCGCGAACCTGCACCTTGCAGGGCCTAGCGGAAAGCGTTCGTGCACTCCGTGCACGATGTTGGCATTGACGAGGCACGCAGCCGGATCGGTAAAGGCGGCGACAAGCTGCTGTCGGCGTTTGTCTCCACATGCCAGATCCGCGATCACGGGCAGCCCTGAAGCGCGGCGCGGCAACCATCACAAGGCACATTGCTTGCCGCTTTTGCGGCGATTCCCGGCCCGTCAACGAAGTCGGCGAAAAGAGGAGGGCCGCACTGCTCGCTAATCGGCCTTTGCGGACGCTCGCCGCTTATCCGCCGTGCGGCTGTAGCTCGCCGCATCGCCGTCATTCGCGACGCAATCCAGGATAGCGCCGGTTCTCGGACCGGCGACAAACCTGATGTATCAAGAAGGACGTTCACCATTCACAACAACGGCGACGAAGAGCGCAGTCGGCGGCAGGAATATGCCTGGAGTGAATCTAAAATGCCCCCATTGTCTGGTCTCTGAATGTCCGCGTAGCCGCGCCTGGCCTGCATGCTCGAGCACGCGACGTCGTCCGGCTCAATCGAGCCGTTTTACGGCCTTGCAGAAAACGAGGAATTCAGCTTGCTCAGCGCGGCGTAATGCGCTCAGCTGCTAAGCCCGCACATCGAGCGAATTAAACGGTACGCACTCGCCAGTCGGCCTTGCCATTACAGCAACGGCCGCTGAGAATCCATCGCACCCAGGGTCGTTGCCTCGCCGCCTTCTCACCTGGACGGATCTATCGTGCCTTCCTTGCCAGTGTACGGATTCACGTTCCCCTTTGACGACCAGTTATCGTATTTTGTCTCATTTGGGGTTAGTCTGGTGATGCCCAGCTACCATACGCTGCCGTTGCTACGCCCCCCTGTATACCCGCTAACGTAGTGCTCGCCCGTACCGCTCGAGTGATAACTGCTGTGTCCGCTAGAGAAGCCGCCGCCACGTGCGAAAGACGTCGCGGAGATCACACAAAGCGTACAAACTATCGTGGTTTTAATAATCATGTTGGTCCCCTCAAGGTCAGTCATTGTTCAGGTTGGTGCTAACCGCGATCAGCGAGCAAATACTATCGTCATGACGAGCGTTTGACCATCCTATAGTTGACACTTTCTAAATGATGAGTTGCGTGCCGTACATTCCCTTGATTTGCGCCGGGGGCGTTGACCAGCATTTACGGAGTCCGCCCTTACTAGCGGCGCCGCTCTCCATCGCCGCTTTTATCATTCCGCTCTCTTCGAGTTGGTGCAGTAGCAGCTCGCGTATTCGTAATGTCCGTTCCACGCCTATCACGCCGATCGTCGCTGAGAGCCTGATTGATAATTCTCGAGACAGAAAGCGAAGGCGTATGGCCTCAAGAATCGCCATCCGCCGCCGTTAAGCTGATCAACCAGATAAGAGGAACCTCCCCTTGAAGAACGCCGTGCTTCTCGCGCTCGTTGCATCGTTGTCGGGTTGCGCCAGCTGGTGCGACAACAGCGAAGACCGCGAGAAATGTCTAAATCGCGTCCACGTTGCACAGGCGGTAGGTGCTGTAGTCGCCGTCGTTGGCGTCGTTGCGCTCGCGGCCCGCAGTGGTGGTGGAGGCGGTACGACCGACAATTCATACAAAGGCAACTGCCAGTCACGACTGGCAAATCGCGGCAGATGGCTCGCGCTGCGGACTGAGATCCGCGGAATCACGTCCCGGTGGCTTCTAAACTCGGCTGCTTCGAAGCGGATAATGCTTTTACCGCGTTGAGTGCATGGGACAATGCTAATGGAAAACGGCCTTCGACTAGCTCATTTCCGGAGTGCTTTCCAGCCGCGTCAATCTTGATGCGGTATCGCTTAAGCGCCGGAAGCGAATCAACAGGAAACTCGACGTGGCAGTGGCTGCACGCGCCGAGCTTTTGAATCTCTAACTTGTTCGACGTGAACTGTTTCCCTGAAAAAATGCCTCGCTTCATTTTGAAAACACTAGCTTTTTCGGTCCTTGCAATCAGCATGCTGACTACGGGCACTGCGAACGCTAACGACAGCCCCGAGCTTTTTCATTGTTTCCCGTCTGCATTGTTTGGGAAACCACGAAGTAAAAACTCGGGGGTTCGTGATGTGACGATTCAACGCGCCAAGCGCGACACGGGCGTCCGATACATGACTGCCAGTAACCGAGAGCACTCCGCTGCCGTCTAGTAACGGCAGCGATATCAGCCCAGAGTTACTGGATCTGCCTCTCGATGGTCCAGACCTATCCCCGCTGGAAGATAGGGACTAGGTATTGCAGTGGTTGGTGGAAGAGCGACAGTGGCGAAACCTTGTTGAGCTGCATTCGATCAGATTCCTAGCTCTTGTTGTTGATTGCTACACCGACAGCCGCGGCGTCGTTCACCTACGGCTTTGGATTTACTTCTTCTGATTCCAATGGATGCCTGGGATCGGTTGGGGCCATCGGTTTAACCTATTTTAGCGGGAGGGCGTGCGCGGCGGTGGGCGGCGGATCTACGAGGGCTGTGCGCAGTTTCCGCGAGAAGCCTCCGCTGTTCGAAGAGAGCGGAGGTTGGGTTTCCCGCCTAGACGCCTTGAGCGCAGCGTCGGAGCTACGGAGGGAAGCGCATCCCTTGGGAGTCAACTCGGGGAAATGGCCGCTCTGTGGCCAAGCAAGCGCTCGCACAGGGTCGACGCGTGCCGTCCGTCGGGCAGTACGCGGGCTAGAAGCGGCCACGCGACGGACACTCGAGTCGTTGACAATTGACGATAGGGCGCCCGTGATGCGAAGAGCGCATGAAGCAGAAGCATAATCGGTGGCAGCTGGATACCTTGACGATGAAAAGCGCCACCCTCAAACCTTATCGAAAATGGGCTTGAGAATGCTGCGTGAGTCTTCGGTCGACCTCACAAGGCGACACGCGACTACGGTCCCGTCGGGAAGCTTTACGTCCGCTTGGCCGAGTGACTTCAGGCGTTGGCGTTCCTGCAAAAGCCAGCTTTCAGGCCATACGTTCGCGCTCGCGTCCTTGCCTGGAACAAGGCCCAGAGCTCTCAGCGCAGCGTGTAGCGAGTTGTGAGCGGATCGCCTTCGCTTGCCGTTGACGCTCAGGACGATGCACAAATGTTTGATATCTTTCGATGCGTACTCCGAGCCGACTTGCGATGCTTCCGGCAACGCGAGTGCCGCGTCGATGCGTGATTCGCGTGTTGCATTTTCTGATGCCTTCATGATGATCCTCTTTCCGCTTCGCCTTTTCCTTTGGACCGCCGATTATGCGCCCACTCTGTACCGAAGAGCTGTGATTGTCGACGACGCATTCGTCCTCGAAAGAGCTGGAGGCCCCCTTCCGGTTCGTCAAGACTTGTGCGCCGGTTTCGGAAGTCGACGTTTACTGCGCCGCATCGCGAATGACAGCAAAGCTGCGCGCTGCAGCCGCACGCAGGAAGAACGGCGAGCGTCGGCTATGGCCGAAACGTCGGCGCCCGCCGTCGCTGCAGAGCACGAAAGTGGCGTCCGTTCGCGTGACCAAACTCGTTGTCGCTTGAACAGATGCTATGACCCGAGACCAGCCCGCGAGTATCGAAAGCCCGAACGACCGCTGACGAAACATCGATGGATAAAAAGGGACAAGTCTTAGGATGGCCGTGAGTTCGCGCAGCGCTGCAGCGCTGCGAGTAAGGGTTCTCGGATTAACGGCGTCTAGTCGCTCGGGCGGAAAGAGGGGGCACTGCGTGCTCGGAAAGACTTAGAAGCAGGGGTTTGCCCAGCGCTCAGCAAGGCGCGAGCAGCCGCGATACGCGACCGAAACAACCTGCACCGTCCGGTGCCAGCGCCGGTGCGGGTTGACCCAGGAAAACGGATGGCGCGGCGGCTTACCCAGGATGATCTCCTCGGGTCGGTGTGGAGCGGTTTGAACCAGCAGCAGTCGACGCGGGCAGGTCAACACTCTGAGACTGATGAAGACATCTCTGCCCCTGCGGGCAACACCTGGCCAGAGGCGAAGGGCACGCACTCGCGAAGCACCTGCAGCGCAGAAGGCGGGAGGTGGCCGGTGCCTTGCGAAGCCATGCGGCAGGTAGGATAAGATTTCCTGCCGGTCTCGTTCCGCCTCATCCAAAAACGACAAATTATGAGCAAATACGCCCCGCTCGGTGTTTACCTTCAGCAGGCGACCGCCAGCGATCTCACGCTGACCTTCGACCAAGTCGAGCAGATCATCGGAACCAATCTGCCGCCATCCGCTTCAAAGCACGACGAATGGTGGCAAAACTCAACGCCTGGAAGCGACTCACACGTGCAGGCGCTCGCGTGGATGACCACAGGTTGGCGCAAGTTGCGCGTCGATCGGTCCGCGCGTTATGTGACCTTTGCTCGCGCCGGGAGCAATCCCGACGCAGAAGCTCTGGAGAACCTGGCGCCGCGACGCAAGGAGGTGATCTACGACATCCTGCAGCGGGCGAGTATTTCGGTCGAAAGATGGCATTGGACAAAGGACCAAATCGAGGTTGAGGACTTCCGCTCGAACCCGCAGTTCTGCTACAACTGGTCGTTTGGCTCCATCGCTGAAGGTTACGTCCTGTGCCTGTGGCATGGGACGCTGCAAGCGGACGGCGGCGTCCTTTACTTCGCCGAGTCAGTGCTCGACACGGCCAACGAGTTGCGGCGCATCGCCGACGATCGAACAAAATCCGCGTCAGCCCGGTCGCGAACATCTGACCAGTCGGTTCGCGCCCTGAACCTCGACGCGGCGATACGCGAGTCCTACGCCCGACGACTGCCGGTGCGCGTCATCGTGTGTGCCGGCGACCAGCGCGCGCGCAACGAACTTGCAGAGAAGGCATCGGCGGTGAGCCGGCGCATTCTCGACAGCGAGCTCTGGTACGTGCACCGCCATGACCCTGTGTCCGGCGAGTGCAGGATCGTTCGCGGCGTGAAGCCCGACCTTGAGGCCATGGACGTCAGCCACGGTGCAGAGGATGCCGATGAGACCGACGACGTCGTCCAGCAGAGCGCGATCAAGACCCGGCGGGGTCAGCGTCCCTTTCGCGACGGTCTGCTCGCTGCGTACCGCCGCCGGTGCGCGGTAACTGGCTCAATGGTTGATGCGGTCCTGGAGGCGGCGCACATCGTGCCTCATGCTGAAAAGACGGACTACAAGACGCGCAACGGCATTCTGTTGCGCGCCGACATTCACACGTTGTTCGACGAGCACCTGCTCACCGTCGACACACGCTACCGCGTGAAGCTCTCGAAACTGCTCCGGCACTCTGAATACGGAGACCTGGACGGTAAGTCTCTAAAAGTTCTGCCGGAGCGGTCCGAGGACCAGCCCGTCCGTCAAAGCGTTGGAGCAGCGCCTGATAACCTTTGATGCCCAAAGAGGCGAAGCGGTGACGCAATGAAAAAGCCAGCTTGGTCGGTCGGCTTGGCTGGGCTCTTTGCATCAGCGTCTGAAATCGTCCAATTTCTCTGAAGGCGGAAACATCGAATGAGCGAATACGGCTGATCTTCTCCAGCGCCACAAACATCCCTTTCTTCTGTGATAAATGTGGATGGTGCCCAAGATTGTCGACAGCAAAACACAAGCTGTCCAGCTGTCCTAACACTAGGCAAAAAACCTTAGTTTGCGACGCGATGCTGCCTCGAGAGCAGCAGCTGTGTCACGCAAATGGTCGGCCAATCTGCCGGGTCTCGCTTCGTCTGCTCGACCTGCGGACGTTCGATTCGGCAATATCCGGGCCGGCGACGGCTTATTTCGCGTCGCCTGCTCTACCGCGTGTCTTCTGTATGTTGCGCAAGTGAAATTAACCACCGAGAAAGACATTGAAGTCATCCATTGTCCCTTCGACCTCTCCAGCGCTATCAGCGATTTCGACTGACTTCGAGGCCCAACTCAAGAAGTACTGTCGCAGGGATATGGGCGACCATCTGCGCCCCTTCGCTCCCAATAGGAACTGGAAGTCCGCAAAAATTTTCATCGTGGGGACGAACCCAGCTACGCCACTGCGAAACCAATTCGAAAGCTACGATAGTTACTGGGACTGCTTGACTCGCGATACGGAAAAATTCCAGGAAATTTACACGCTAGCTCGCGGCCCGGCGAAGTCGAAGGGTACCACGGTCAATTTAAAGGTCTTGATCGACCTGCTCGGCAGCGAGGACTGCCTGGTCACCAATGCCTGCTGGTATCCGACCACGCGACGCCAAGCGATTCCTAGGCAAGAGCGTACTCGCCATCATGATGCATTGCGGCTTCTCATCCAATTTTGTCGACCGAAAGCGATTTTATTTCATGGTAATCCAGCTATCGGATTCGCCGAGAACGTTTACGGTCTAAATCTTGACCGCCGACAACCCGTGGCGCTACAAGACGTTGCTTGCGGCGACACGTTGTTTCTTGCCTATCCGCATTTGAGCGGAATGGGTCTTGAGAATGGGGAAACGTTCTCGTTCCGAGAGGATGTTGTCGATTCGTCGCGCGCATTCGGCGTCATATTTCGACGCAATGATGCGAGCGTCAGGAGTAGTTTCAGCCGGCCTACGTTTTCGGTGCACGGCCGTCCGCCGGCGACGTCAGCAATCCGCCAAGCTGCTGACGTTGAACGCGACTAGCCCCAATGTCAGCTAAGGCGATGGGCAGAAGCATATCGCGAAGGCTAGCGTCAGTCTCCGGTCTGCTTGCTGAGCCGGGAACCGCGCCAACAGCTGTGACAAATTACCTCGTCGCGCCTGTCCTGTAGGGTAGCCCTCTATCAAGTGAATCGGCATTCCAAACGAGGAACTACGATCGCGCGATCGAAAGCAAGCTGCGCAGGAGCGAGCTCGTCAACCTACATTTCCGCAAAGTAACTCACGGCAATCAGATACTGCCCCGCGCGATGATAATGCAGCGCAAGACCAAACGACCCGTGCAGTTTAAGGTCACAGAGCCAGCTTCCATTGCGGTCGCTGCATGGATCGAGAAGGACAGTCTGAGGTCCGACGAGCACCTTTTCCCAAGCCGCTGTTCTCGGTGGGCACATATTTCAACACGGCAATACGCCCGGAAGGCGCATCAATGAGTCGCTGCGATCGGCCTTGACCCGACCGCTTACTGCGCACACTCGAAGGTCGCGGCCGTTAGACAGTTTGTTTGTCGCTGCGGCAGTTTCGCGTTTCGGGGTTGTCCTCTTGATCGAGCGTCGCCGTGGGCGCTATCTAGACCCAAGACGGGACGGCAAGGGCATTCTTGCTCGCCGGCGCGGCCAAAATCCTTCAGGGCGTGGCTCGCCGAAAGCCTGCGACTATTATGGGGGTCGGCAACTTCGCGGAAAATTCTGTTGCATGTGACAATGGCCAGCCCGATGGCAATTTTGATAGTACTGCGAACTGGCAGTGCATGGGATCGAACCTAAACAGTTGCTCATCGGGCCTGTCCGACCCCGAAGGATAGAGCGGATGTGGCGCGTCCACATCCCATGCCAGAGGTAATATGGATGCGCAGCGGCATGGGAGATCGGCGTAGGGAAATGGTGCCCTGAGCCCGTTGAACAGTTGGACCCGCAGCCCTGCGCGCAGCCCGGATTGGTACGGCGGGCAGTTATGCCCCAAGCACGCTTACCAGAATTCGATCACGAGGGCTGCTGCCGCTGCCATCACTCTGGCAGGAGGTACCATGCAAGTTCTCTATCCCCGCTGCGCCGGACTCGACGTCCACAAGGACACCAGTGTGGCTTGCGTGCGCTGCGTGTCTGCCCCACAGAATCGCGAAGTGCGCGGCTTCGCTGCCACCACAATCGGACTGCTTGAGCCCGGCGACTGGCTTGCCTTGCATGGCTGCACGCACGTGGCCATGGAAGCGACTGGCGTCTATTGGAAACCGGTCTGGCACATCCTCGAAGGCAGCTTCAAGCTGGTCTTGGCAAATGCCCGACATATCCGCAACGTTCCTGGACGCAAGAACGACGTCAACGACGCGACGTGGATCGCCGATCTGCTCGCGCATGGTCTGATTGATCCGCTCCAGTTTCGTGCCGCCTGCTGCGACGCAGGACTTACGCGATCTCAAAGGTACGCGCAAACAACTCGTGCACGAGATCGCCCAGCACAGCCTGCGCATCCAGAAAGTGCTCGAAGACGCCAATCTTTAACTCGGCAGCGAATGAAAGGGACTTCCCCGTCCCGAGGCTGCGGCGGAAGCCGCGAATCGGCATCAACGTGCCATGATGAAGTTCTCGACCTTCATCAACACCAACAGGAGGGGAAGTCCATGCCTATTGTGACCATCGGAATCGACCTTGCCAAGAATGTTTTCGCCGTTCACGGCGTGGACGAGGTTGGCAAGGCGTTGCTGATCAAGCCACGTGTATCGCGCGATCAACTGGTAACCTTGATTGCACAATTGCCGCCGTGCGTCATTGGCATGGAAGCATGCTCCGGGGCGCATTACTGGGCTCGTGTACTCCAACAACACGGCCATACGGCCAAGCTAATGGCGCCCAGGCTCGTGGCGCCTTATCGCATGTCGGGGAAGCGCGGCAAGAACGATGCGGCGGACGCGGCCGCCATTTGCGAGGCGGTCACCCGACCGAGCACGCGTTTCGTACCGCTGAAAGACGAGCATCAGCGGGCGACGCTTTGCCTGCATCGGACCCGGGAGGGATTCGTCGAGGAACGAACCGCTGCCTACAACCGGATGCGTGGCTTGCTCGCCGAATTCGGCGTCGTGCTACCTCGGAGCCCGGAGCGACTGCGAAGAGAGATCACGCCACATCTGGACACCCTGCCGGGTTGGGCCCGACGCTGCATCAGCGATTTGCTTGAGCATGCCGGCAACATTGAGGATCGGCTTGACGAATACGATCGCGCAATCAGCGGAATCGCCCGTGACGACGAGCGCAGCAAGCGACTCATGAAACTGCGAGGCATCGGTCCGACCACAGCGAGCAAGCTGCTCGCGAGCCTCGGTGGAGGACATGATTTCAGGAACGGTCGCCAGGTAGCGGCTTGGCTCGGGCTCACGCCCGGTCAACACAGCAGCGGAGGCAAAGCGCGGCTGGGCAGCATCACGAAAGCGGGCGATGCCTATCTGCGCAGCCTGCTGGTCCTCGGAGCTCGCGCCGTCATCGCCAATCTCGGCGAGAAGCAGGACCGCTTAGCCGTTGGGTCCGAGGCCTAGTCGAACGCCGCGGATATTGGCGTGCGGCCGTCGCGATTGCGGCCAAGAATGCAAGGATGGCCTGGGCGTTCCTGAAATACGGAGAGGACTTCAAGCCCGAGCCGGTGGCTGCATAAGACCTGCAGTGCACCGACGGATTACCGCTCACCATCGGACGCTACTGAAGCTTCATCTGGACGTTATCGACGCCCTGCAGCACACCCTCGCTGAACTCGACGTCACCCTCGGAAAAGCACTAGCGCCGATCCGGCAATGCGGCCGTCTGCTGAGCACGATCCCCGGCGTGAGCGACGTGACCGCCCAAGTCAGCCTCGCCGAGGTCGGCGCCGACATAACACGCTTCCCTAATGCCGCCCATTTGATCTCTTGGGCCGGCCTCTGTCCGCGCAACGATGAGAGCGCCGGCAAACGCCGCAGCACCCGCGTTCGCAAAAGCGGCACATGGCTGAAAACCGCGCTCGTTACCGCCGCATGGGCCGGTGTCCGCGTGAAAAGCACCTATCTGCACGCCCAGTTCCTGCGCATCAAAGCAAGACGCGGCCCTAAGAAAGCCATGCTCGCCGTAGCTGCTTCGATGCTTACCGCCCTAGCACATGCTCTCCGACGGCGTTGTCTATGCGGACCTCGGCACCGATTACTACAGCCGGCTCGACACCAGCAAAACGATACAACGGATCCTCAAGCGGCTTGCCGATCCCGGCTACCATCCTCAGGCGGCTGCTTCACCATGAACGCTTCTTACCAGAGTCGTGGCACCCCAGAAGCCGCGTCCTGGTGATTTCATTAGACAAATTCACGGAGTTTGCATCAGTAACAGCGATCGCTTCGACGTCGGCGACACTCTGATCTCGCGGCAGTTTGACTACAATGACTCAACGGGTAGTTGACGCCGCGCGGCTTGACAAACGTGGAGCTATCAATGAATCAGTTCGTCTTCGTGCATGGCGTGAATGGTCCCCGCGTCAATGACGCGGGCAATCCGGATTACGTTTCGTACAAAAATACGATCGCTGCGTATAAGATGAGATTTGAGCAGCTGACTTTCGTTTCACCGGTCGAGTTTCGCGCACCGCTGTGGAGCGTGTACGCTGCAAGGCCAGCGTGGGGTCTCGCCTGCGTCCCTCAGAGCGTGTTGAGGACCGAACCAGGTGTGGCCAACCTAGGATTCGTGGACTCACTACTGGATGGTGAGAATCCAACCGATGACGCCTCACTCACTGGCAGTGAACTGGCGGAAGCCGCTCGGGGTGACCTTGATGCACTTATAGGCTCACTCTCGTCGATTGCCATCGAAGAAGCGGAGTGCGGCGATTTCTTCGCTTTCAAGCGGACGTTCGATCTTTGGGCCGCCGCGGCAAAAGCACTCGAAAATCCGGCGGCGCGTCAAAGCCTCTTCACAGCTAAAAACGACACTGAATTCCTCGACAAGTTGCAGGTTGCCGCGCATCAGTATCTAGCAGGTCGTTGAAATACCTCGTCAAACGGTCATCCTGAGTGAAGGGGTGAACGTTGAATCTGAAGCCATTAACGAGAGCGAGATGGAACGGATGCGCGGCAGCGATGGTTTTACCGAGTCGATGTTCACGGTGTTGAAGCTTGATGATTTCGTGCCGAAGGACCATCCGTTGCGTCCGATTCGTACATGGCTCAATGACTCGCTCAAGCGCATGGATGATGTGTTCTCGCGAATGTACGAGGCAGACGCGAGAGGTGGCCGGCCAAGCATTGCACCGGAGAAGTTGGTTCGGGCGCTGTTGCTGCAGGTGTTGTACTCCATTCGCAGCGAACGGATGCTGATGGAACAGATTTCCTACAACATGTTGTTCCGCTGGTTCGTCGGTCTGCCGATGGACGGAACGGTGTGGGACCATTCGACGTTCAGCAAGAACCGCGACCGCTTGCTCAAACACGATGTACTGGTGTTGCTCTTTAACGAGACGGTCGAGACGGCCCGTGAGCGAGGCTATCTCTCTGGCGAGCACTTCAGCGTCGATGGCACTTTGATTCAGGCGTGGGCCGGGCATAAGAGCTTCGTGCCCAAGGCGAGTCCGAGCGACGACGATACGCCTCCAGACGAACCGCCCGCACTGAATGACAACTGGCATGGGCAAAAACGCAGTAACGAAACGCATCAATCCACGACGGATAAGCAGGCGCGCCTGTTCCGGAAAAGCAAGGGAACGGGAGCGATGCTCTGTTATATGGGTCATGTATTGACCGATAACCGACACGGACTGGTGGTCAACGCGCAGGTGACGCTGGCGACCGGCACCGCCGAGCGAGACTGCGCGGCGCAGATGCTTGCCGATGCTGCGAGTGTCGCACCGAGCGGCATCACGGTCGGTGCGGATAAGAACTACGACACCGCCGGCTTCGTAGCCAGTTGTCGCTCGAATCGCGTCACGCCTCATGTGGCCCAAAACGAAGGACGTTCAGGAGGCTCAGCGATTGATGAGCGAACTACACGTTGGCCGGGCTACGCGGTGAGCCAGCAAAAGCGTAAACGGATTGAACAGGTGTTTGGATGGGGCAAGACGGTCGGACGAATTCGACAAGCGATGTGCCGGGGACTTGAACGCGTAGACCAGCTCTTCGTGCTGACCCCAGGTCGGCTATAACCTGACGCGTATGCGAACACTTGCCGCTTGAGGGGAAGGAAGCAATCGATAGCGTCGGTTTTGTGAACTCACGAGCAGCATCGAACGCTCACAAGGGTTTTTGCGCGTGTCAGAAGCGCGAGTTCAGCATCCGTCGCAACGCGTCTTAGCGCGCCAACGACGGATATTTCAACGGCCTGCTGGTCTAGTCCGCAATGCATTCGATCGTCACGTCGCGCGGTTACATTGAAGACGCGGATGTCGAAGCTGTGCGGGCCGCAGCGTCGCGTCGATGTCGGTCTTGAACGTGTTGTTGAAGAGGTTGGTATAGAGCTGAAGGCTGTCTCGGCGACGATGTCCACGACCATGCGCGTCGCTTTGCGCACTGGTCGGCCGGCCCCGCGCGGCGAACCGCACGGGGCTCTGTCGCGCAACGAAGTGGAAACGCTTTCGTCCCAACCCTCACAGAAGATCGCGCTGTTTTACCGGGGAGCAAAACGCCCGCTCAAGGCGGGCGGTGACGATGGCCCGCAATGGAGGCGGGAACGTGGGATCGTTCTTTCATCGATGCGATCGAGGCGCGTTGCAACAACTGAAGCGGAACTTTCGACGGCGCCGTGGTTGATGACAGGAGACCTTCCTGTGAGATGCTTCAGTCGGAAATGGTTCGGGCTCGGGCTCGCGTGTAGTCGCGGTAAGCGGCCCTCGACTCCGCGCAAGCGGGGTGTTTGGATGACATGAACGCCCCCATCTGGTCGCAGATTTGCCGCGGCCGCCACGTTTGGACGTCGAAGCATTCGTTTGGATCCGAAGAGCCGTGCGGCATGTTGAGTTTCGGACGTCAAAACACGATGACTTGCTAGGACGTGCTCAATGCCGACATCCCGAAACCGGGCCCTATTAGTGAGCCGCGAATGGAGCACGCAGCTCAAACATGACCGCGCGTTTCTCGGCGTCGCTGCGGTTTCCCATTGTGGGGCAAAGCGGCGATCTGTCCATGGATTGCACGAACTGCCGTTTCACGCTCTGACTAAACTAAACCACGACTACGATCTTCCCGATCTGTTGTCCTCGCTCCATGTAACGATGCGCCTCTGTAATATCTGAGAGGGGGAATATACGATCAATTCTTGGCTTGATCTGCCCACTGACGAGCTTCTCATATACGTAGCGCTTTGCATGCGCAAGCGCTTCGGCGTTGCCGGTGATTGAAAACATCGTGTAGCCCATCATCCGGAAGGGTCTACCCTGCGCTCCTTGGGCCCAGGCCACGAACACCGGAAATGGTGTCAGTTCAGGTGCCAGTGTTCCGTACACCATGATTAGGGCGTCTTGGGCCGTGGCCTTTGCGAGCTCAAGGATGCCCGTTCCCGCAACGGCGTCAAAGATGATCTTCGCACCGACTCCGTTGGAGATCTGCAGGATCCTTGCCGCGATGTCATTCTCTTCGCTGGTCACGATGACATGGTCGGCGCCGGCCGCGAGCAACTCATCTCGCTTATCGGCACTGCGAGAAGTCGCAATAACGATCCCGCCTTCGGCCTTGACGACCTGGATGGCCGCAATGCCAACTGAGCTCGTTGCCGCGGTAAGGACTACATAGTCTCCCTTCGCGACGCGTCCATTATGGACGATAGCGCCGTAGGCGGTAATGTACTGCATCCAAATGCTCGCGCCCTCCTCAAAGGATAGGTGGTCCGGGTAGGCAGCGAGGACATCAGCGGGAACGATTGCGACCTCTCCATAGACCCCGTACTTATTCAGCGGGAACGCTGGCACAGTGGACTGCACGGTGCTCACGAGCTGAGGGTCTACGCCAGGACCTACCGCTTCGACAATACCAGATGCTTCATAGCCGATGTTTGAGGGAAGCTTTGGCTCGAGGAAATATTGACCCTCACGAAACATGACTTCTGCCCGATTGAGGCCAATGGCTTTGACGCGAAGCCGTACCTCGCCCGGTCCCGGGTCGGGCAGCGGTAGTTCGTCGATACGCAGTACGTCCGCGCCACCGGTTTCATGAAAGCGTACGATTTTAACCAGGTCCGACATTTTTCTCTCCCAGATTCGTGGGCTTACGGTTGTTAGGATGCCTAAAGTGCGTTCGCTCAGTCTTTGGCCTTATACATTGGCACGGAGTAACTGCTGACGACCACTTCTCCCGGCGAACGGTTCGCCTGAGATCCACGCGCCCAATCTGTTTGAGTCCGATCGTCGGATCCGACACGAACGTTGGAGATCTTGCTCGCGCGGCTTTGTTGGTAACCGTCGCTGTCAATGTCGCGTTGTCCAATGGTGGTAGTATCTGCTGCTCGACCGTTTTGCGTCTGCGCATAAGCAAGATGGACTAAGCAGAAGGAGAGGGCTGCTGCACCAATCCCCAGCTTGAGAGTTTTCAAGTTCGGTAACGGGTTATTCATTCGGGTGACTCATGATCTTGTGCTCTAAGGAATCGGGCCACTTCGATGCGCTCCATGACCAGATTGTCCGCACGACCCGGCACAAGCTGCTCATCCAAACGCTATCGCTGATGAGAAAAGTCGGGCAGACAAGCGCGATTCAGTAGAACTGTCACACGCCATTTCCACGCTGTTACTGGCCGACCATTCGAATCAGAACCTTTTCATGGCCCGCGAAACGCCGGCACCTAGCGGGAGGTCAGCCTCGACTAGGATCGATTAGGAACTTCTCCCCGGTCGCTTTCCGATTGAAGGCGCGCAGTACCTCAGGATTCAACGCTTCGGCCAGGCCGACGGTGCGCGTGTAGTGACTAGCGAAGGTCGTAGTCAATTCCTCCACAACACGCTGACGAAGGCGTTGCATAGTTGCAGGATCGATTCTGCGCAAATAATGAAATAACAGCCACGCCGAGACGCTCCATGCGTACCCGAGCGCGGAGCGGTCGAGAACGGTCGGCGCCGGGTCGAGGCTGCCATAGATGTAGAGCTGCTTGAGGACGTCCGAGCCGTATCGGCTGTAGGTGCCCGAATTTCGGGAAGCCGCGCTTTCCATGGCTAGCAAAATGTCGCTGCCTAACTTGCCGCCGCCAACAGCATCAAACGCGATCGTCGCGCCGGTCTCAGCGACGGCGTCAAGCAGAGACGTACCGAACCGCTCGTCCTTCATGTTGAGTACGTGACTGGCGCCGAGATCTCGAAGAATGCGCATCTGCGGGTCGGAGCGCACAATGTTCACCAACGGGATGCCGTCGGCGAGGCATATACGCTGCAGCATCTGGCCAAGGTTGGACGCGGCAGGATTGTGAATGATCGCTCGATGACCGTTTCGGTTGGCGGTTTCAACGAAGCCCAGCGCGGTGAGCGGGTTGATAAACATTGACGCACCATCGGCTGCGCAGGCACCCTCGGGTAGTGCGATTGCATCAGCCACCTTGATCTTGCGGTAGTCGGCGTACATGGCGCCGCCGAACATGCCGACGCGCCTGCCTTGGAGCAACGTCGCATTTCTTCCAGCCGCTATCACTGTGCCAGCCCCTTCGTTGCCGACTGGAAGCGACTTACCGATCCGACCGGCGATTGAAGCCAGGTGCGCCCGGGGCACCGTGAGCTTCACTTGCGACAGGCTCCCAGATTCATTTGTCTCGATCGATGAGAGATCCGCAGGGCCCAGGAGCAATCCAATATCACTTGGATTGACCGGCGTGGCTTCAACGCGCACCACGACTTCATCATCGCCCGGTTCTGTCACTTCGACTGTGTCGAGCGAAACGGTAAGCGTGCCGCACCTGTCTACGGTCGATCGCAATTCTCGTCCCATCCAACCCATTGCTTGCCTCCGTCTCATGCGTTCAATTGGGCATCTTTCATACAATGAACCGTTCGAAATCGATTTCGATTTTGACGAAGCATAACATGAACGAGTTCCGCGCGCGCAAGCGGGAGGCAAGAGGGTATTAGCTCAATGGAGATGAAAAGGGACAGCTACTGAATCGCAGTCGCCGCGCCCCCAAAGGCAGAGCAGATGGGAAGTAATGCGCAGGCAACTGCTCAATAGTTCAGGAAATCATCGCATTAAAGGATCTTCGCGGCGGGGATAGACGCTTGAGCAGGTCATCTACTTGAGTTCACCACGCCGTGCTTTTCGGTGAGGCTGGTCGTTGCTTTTGCGACACGCGCGTTCATCATCGCGAACGAGTAGACGAATGGAAAAGCTGCGCACCGCAGACTGCGCGGAAGTCGATATACCGTAAGGTGGACTGCAACGACGGCTCAGCATTACGACGGCGTACCGATTCAACTCGGACGAGCGCGCAGGTCGGGGAGCAGTGTTCCACCTTTTTAAGCCCGCAACGCGCGTGGCCGCCTGGGCGTGCTTGTATCGCCGCGCGCGGGAATTCGGCGCGGGCCATCGGAAGCTCGGATCATCAACTCAGGCTCCCAGATTTCCTGGAGCGAATGCGGTGACGCCCCTTCGAGCCGTTGAAGCAACATTTCCGCCATCCGCTTTCCGGCTCGATGCGTCTCGGCTGAGAAGGTGGTCAGTGCGGGTTGGACATAGCGCCCGATCGGATGATTATCGCCGCCGATCACGCCTACGTCGTGCCCGGGGGCCCTCCCGGTCTCCGCGATCCCCGAAGCACCCCGAGTGCGATTAGATCGTGACCGCACACGATCGCGGTGGGCGGGTCGGCCAATTGCAGCAGACGGCGTGCGGCCTGGGCGCCGCCTTCTTCCGATATATCCGCCTCGATACAAAGCGATTGGTCAAACTCAATTCCAGCTGCCCGCAAGGCCTCTGAATAGCCCAATCTCTCGAGGTGGCTAAACATAAGGTACTCCGGAGCATGGACTAATGCGATTCGGCGATGCCCCAGCGCGATGAATCTCCCGCAGCCGGTGCGCCCAACGACCTGATGATCTATGTCGACAAACGGAAACGCATCCGATGTCTCACTTCGGCCAAAAGCGACGAATGGAATGTCGCGCTCGAGCAGATACGCGATGCGTTCGTCCTGCCGACGGGTGCGTCCGAAGAGTATTGCGTCCACACGCTGCCGTTCGATAAGCCGCTTGAACAGGTCGAGTTCCGTCTCCACGCTACGCCCGGATGCAACGATCACCTGAAGACCGCTGTTTTCCATCGCGTCGTTCACACCCATCAGCATGTCCAAGAAGAAAGGGTGAGCAAAGGATGTCTGCGGCGGCGAGACCACGAACGCGACCGTGTCGGCCGTTTGGCGGCGTAAGCGACGCGCGGCCGGGTCGGGGCAGAAGCTATAGCGCTCGGCGGCCTCCAGAACCCGCTTGCGCGTTGCCGCACTCACGTCTTCGCGGCCATTTAGCGCCTTCGAGACGGTGCTAACGGACAGCTTTAGCTTCGCTGCGAACTCTTGGATGTTCATATGGGCTGCGCTCTTCCATGTCTGCTTCGTCGAGGCGTCGAAAACGATTTTTGGCATTTTACCCTTTCTGAGACCACAGCGTGCGGGTTAACGTTCTGTTTTAAGAAATCGATTTCGGCCAGTGTTTTCGTCGACAGCGGGTCGGTGTTTACCCGCCTCGAACGTCGTCTAACTAGTCGTCGAGCCTCGGCGTGACCGGGCCAGAAACCCTGTCTGCCTTACCTCTGCAAGACGCAAGAGACCAGATCACAGACTAAAACGATTTCGGAACGAAACAGTCGATGCTTGAACTTTTCGTGACCGGGTGCTAACTTGTATTCGAAATCGTTTTCGACAAACGATGGCGGCGCGGCAAATCCATGCCGAACATGTTTATTCCATGGTGAACACCTTGATCGAATATATCGTCACACCCAACGCACCTCTGCCGCGCGGACACTACGCTCAGGCTACCAAGGCCAATGGTCTTGTCTTCGTGTCCGGACAGTTGCCACTCAAGAATCAGGACGGCGTTGCTTTACCTGAAGGACTCGACGCACAGGTTCATCAGGCGTTGTCCAACATGCGCGAGGTTCTGCTTGCGGCAGGAAGCGATGTGGACAAACTGCTGAGCGTACAGATCTATGTGTCCGATATCGAAAACTGGCCGCGGGTGAACGAACTCTATCGCGCCTTCATCGGCGAAAACGCACCCGCTCGCACAGTCGTGCCGTGCGGCTATTTGCACTATGGCGCGCAAATCGAAATTAGCGCCATCGCCCTTTCTGGCGCGCCGATTCAATAAGAAAAACGCTGGCGCGACAAGAGCGCATGGAACACACATCCACGGAGTTCAGTGAGGAGAGAATCATGCAGGCGCTTAACTGGTACAAGGAAGCGGCTCCGGCCGAGCGGCGTACGTTTTGGGGATGCTTTTGCGGCTGGACACTGGACAGCTTTGACAATCAGGTGCTGTCGTTTTTGTTGCCCGCGCTTATGGCAGCGTGGCACTTCTCGAAAACCGAAGCGGGGCTTATCGCCACCTCATCTTTGCTCGCAGCCGCCGTTGGTGGATGGATCTCGGGCATCCTGAGCGATCGTCACGGTCGCGTGCGGGTGTTGACGGGCTCGATTATCTGGTTCACAGCGTTCAGCGTCGCTGCAGGATTCACAACTTCATATCACCAGTTACTCATCGTGCGTGCACTGCAGGGGCTGGGGTTCGGTGCGGAATGGGCCGTCGGTGCCGCCTTGATGGCGGAGGTCATTAACCCGATCCACCGAGGTAAGGCACTTGGGCTCGTGCAGAGCGGCTTCTCTGTCGGCTGGGCACTCGCTGCTGTCATCACGGGGTTGCTGCTCGCATATCTTCCTGCTTCGATCGCATGGCGTTCGGCGTTTTGGGTCGGTGTTGTGCCGGCGCTCGTTGTGCTGCTGATCCGCCGATACATACCCGAGCCCGAAGTGTTCCGCGAGATGAAGAAGGCTACGGGCGGTGCCGTTGTGGCAACGTGGCGTTCGTCTTTTCGCCGAGATGTGCGACGGTGGAGTCTGCTCGCAGCGCTGCTCGTCACTGGACTCCAGGCCAGCAGTTACGCGATCATGATCTGGCTTCCGACGATGCTCATTCAGGTCCGGCACTTGCCGGTGTCGAGTGTTGCAATGATGGCGACGATGATGAGCGTCGGCTCGTTCATCGGCCAGGTCGGTTTCGCTTACCTCAACGACTCATTCGGCCGCCGCTTCACCGCAATCGCCTTTTGCATCTTTTCCGCGTCGATCACAGCCTGCTACCTCTTCGTCCCGATGGATCCGTGGATGCTCGCGCTGCTGGGCTTTCCGGTGGGCATGGGCATCAACGGTGCCTTTGCCGGAATCGGGCCGATGCTCTCGGAACTGTTCCCCACGGAGATCCGCACCACCTGCATGGGATTTTCTTACAACGTCGGCAAGTCGGTCGGCGCCATGAGCGTCGCTTTGGTCGGAGCCGTTGCCGAGCGCATGGGCATGGTTGGATCGATCGCGCTTTTTAGCTTCGTTGGCTACTTCTGCGCGCTGCTTGCGTTGACGTTCCTGCCCGAAACACGCGGGCGGGACCTTTCCAACGTCGTCGCTGACAACGAATCCTTGGAACAAGCAGACTTGCTCGAGCAGGTCAGCGCCACGCGCAGATGAACGTCTGACCCAATAGACGTCGGAAACATGGAGACACGTATGAGCAGTGAATCGGGGGTCGAATTTTACGATCCCGCCGAGGGGCATGGCCTGCCGCATGACCCCTTCAAGGCGATTGTCGCGCCTCGCCTGATCGGCTGGGTGTCGACGCGTTCGCCGCAGGGACAGCCGAACCTTGCGCCGTACAGTTTCTTCGGTGCATTTGCGAGTTCGCCGCCCATCATCGGCTTCGCGAGCGAAGGGCGGAAAGACAGTTTGCGCAATATCGAGGCAACGCGTGAATTCGTGTGGAACCTCGCGACCCGGCCACTTGCGGAGCAGATGAACCTGACCTCCGCCACCGTTGGGCCGGAAATCGATGAATTCCAGCTGACGGGGCTCACGCCTGCGGAGGGTCGGAATGTGTCGGTGCCGCGGGTAGGTGAATCGCCAGCGGCGCTTGAGTGCCGATTGTTGCAGGTTATACACCTTCTTGATCTGCACGGGAGCCCGACCGACAGCTGGCTTGTACTTGGTCAGGTCGTGGGCGTGCACATTCAGAAGGCTTATCTGAAAGACGGTTTGTTCGATACGCGTGCCGCGCAGCCGATTATGCGGGCTGGCTATCGAGCGGACTACGCGCAGATCGGCGAGATGTTCGAGATGTATCGGCCGGTAATATGAGCGATTCCTACAAGTTCGAGAACATGCGCCTTGGAACGAAAACGATTTCGACAGTGAGATTGAAATGACTCAAATCGACAACGA
Source organism: Caballeronia sp. NK8 (assembly GCF_018408855.1). Classification (GTDB taxonomy): domain Bacteria; phylum Pseudomonadota; class Gammaproteobacteria; order Burkholderiales; family Burkholderiaceae; genus Caballeronia. The sequence continues at coordinate 208,739 of NZ_AP024328.1, forward strand.
AGTATCGATGATCCGCGAAACTGCCCGCCGCTTCGTGCGCAACCGGCTTGTTCCGCTTGAACAGCAAATTGAGACGGACGATGACGTAAGTCACGAGTTGCTTGCCCAACTGCGATCCGAAGTCGCGGCCCTCGGCCTGTACGGGTTTAACCTTCCAGAGAGTATCGGTGGCCCCGGGCTATCGGCTGCAGCAAAAGTGGCCATTCTCGAGGAGCTCACATACACGTCTGTCCCGTTGAGCGAGGTGTTCGGCCATCTGCCGCTTCAACTGTCTCAGGCGAACGACCGTCAACGCGCCGAGCTGTTGCCCGAGATCCTCGCCGGCCGAAAGATTGTCACGTATGCGCTGACGGAGCCTAACGCCGGCTCAGATCTCGGTGGCCTGCGCACGCGTGCAGAACGGGCGTCGGGCGGATGGGTACTCAACGGAAGCAAACATTTCATTTCTCACGCGGAGACGGCCGACTACATCATCGTGCTTGCCGTAACCGATGCAGGCGCATCCCTCAAGGGTAAGCTCAGTACTTTCATCGTCCGCAAGGGAAATCCGGGTGTAGTCGGCATGACGCGCTACCGCAAGATGGGATGGCGAGGCTACCACCTCAATGGTTTCACGCTCGAAAACTGCTTCGTTCCCGAGGAGGACTTGCTGGGCGAGGTCAATGCGGGCTTCCTCGGCATGATGCAGTCGATCAACCAGGATCGCTTATTGTCGGCGAGCCGTTCGCTTGGTCTTTCGGCACGGGCCCAGACGATGGCCTGTGAGTATGCGCAAGAGCGCAAGGCATTCGGCGCGCAGCTTTCCCAACATCAGGCAATCCAGTTCATGGTTGCTGATAACGATGTGGAAATCGAAGCGGCACGCATGCTGATTGGCGCGGCGGCGCAGATGATCGAAGACGCCGATCCGCGCGCACATGTCGCTGCATGCCGCGCGAAGCTTTATGCGAGCGAGATGGGTTGCCGCGTGACCGATCGCGTGCTCCAGATCTTTGGCGGCATGGGTTACATGACAGAACTGCCTATTGAACGTTTTTACCGCGACGCGCGTGCATTCCGCATTGGTGAAGGTACGTCAGAGATGCAACGCATCCAGATTGCGCGTGCTGCCTTCGCATCGGGAGGTCATCATGGCCTTTGACCTGCTCGACGCGGGAAACCTCGAACTGCCCGCTCTGCATCACGGAGTGCATAGTTATACGCGCGGCGATCTGGGACTTGCGGGGCGGCGTGCCGCGTCATTTCTTCATGAACTCGGTGTAAGACGAGGCGACACCTTCGCGGTGTGGCTTCCCGATGGCGCTGTATGGATGCAACTCTTCTTCGGCGCAGCTCAACTTGGCGCTCTGATGGTGCCAGTGAGCACCCGCTTCCGAAAGCAGGAAGCGCTGCATGTCGTGAAAACATCGAAGGCGCGTGTTCTCTTCGTGCCAAAGCGTTTTCTCGATTTTGACTACGCCGGCTCGGCGCGCGAGATCGACGCTTCGTGCGAGGCGTTGAGCCATGTCGTCGAAATCGAACGATTCGACGGTCTCGCATGGAGCGAGCGCGAACCTTACCCACATTGGGACGGGCGTGATACCGATCTTCTCTGCACTTTTATGACCTCGGGCACGACGGGGCAACCGAAGCTCGCGGCACACACGGCGGGCGGAATTGCTCGTCATGCGCGCAATGTCGGTTCTTACAACGATATGCGAACGAACGACGTAGTGCTCTGCGCGCTGCCTCTTTATGGCGTGCTTGGTTTCGTGCAGGCTATCGCGGCCCTCGCATCGGGCGCTGCGTGCGTGTTACTGCCCGTGTTTAAAGCGGACGCTGCAGCGGCGGCTATCGAACGGCATCGCGTCACGCATTTCTTCGGTTCGGACGCCATGTTCGACATGGTGCTCAACGCTGGAGACTACTCCCTTGCTACCTGGCGCCGCGGCGCATTCCCGGAATATGCAGGCCTTGGTCGCAGTGTCATCGCCAAGGCGTGGGACGCTTGGGGGGTTCGACTGACAGGTTTGTACGGCATGTCCGAATGTTTCGCGATGGCGGCGATGCGCGACCCGCAAGGCGACGCGGGAGCAGCGGGGGACGCCCGGAGGCAGACCGATCTCGCCCGAGATCGCCTTCCGAATTGCCGACCCGGAGAGCGGAGAGACGCTTGCAGACCGTCAACAGGGCGAACTGCAACTGCGCGGCTACAACATTATGGCAGGTTACCTCAACAATCCCGCTGCAACGGCGGCAACCTTCACCGCGGACGGCTGGTTCAAGACGGGCGATTTAGCCTACGCCGATGGTGGCTCTTTCCGCTATGTCGGCCGCATTAGGGACAGTCTGCGCCTGCGAGGCTACCTGGTTGATCCGTCGAAATCGAGTCCTTCCTCACGCAGCATTCCGGCGTAGAGGCGGCCCAGGTCGTCGGCGTACACGTCGAAGGAGAAGGGGACGTCGCGGTCGCATTCATTCGCGCGTCCACGACACCCGAAACTGAGGAGGCGTTGCTTGCCTGGTGCAAGCAAGGCATCGCCGGTTTCAAGGTGCCTCGCCGCATCATCGCAGTTGAGGCGTTTCCGCAAAAGGAAGGTCCTAACGGCGTCAAAATCCTGAGAAACGAGTTGCGTGAAATGGCCGGACGTTGTCTCGGTATTGCGCAGCCGGCATCGGTATGACATGGGAGATTCGACAAATGAAGCAAGCTGACATTCGCTCCGACATTGCGTGGGCGACACCAAAGAAGGTAGTTATTCACGGTCTCGATTTGTGCGACGACATTGTTGGGAAGATTGACTTTGGCCAAATGGCGTTCTTGCAATTATTCGCGCGCCTGCCGCAGGAGCGTGAGCTACGCATGTTCAACGCGATGATGGTCATTCTTGTCGAGCATGGCATCACGCCTTCGTCACTCGCCACTCGCATGACGTATGCGGGCGCGCCGGAAGCCGTTCAGGCGGCCGTGGCTGCAGGTTTGCTTGGTCTCGGCTCGGTTTTCGTGGGTTCGCTTGATAACGCTGCCCGACTATTGCAAGAGTCGATTCCCAACCCGGAGAATGCGCCCGACATCGATGCACTCGCCCGCCTGATTGTCGAGAGCTACCGTGAACGCAAGGAGATTTTGCCGGGAATCGGGCATCCGTTTCACAAGCCGATTGACCCGCGCGCGCCGGCGCTCTTCAAAGTCGCTAAAGAGACCGGCTACGATGGCCCCTACATCCGCCTCATGACTGCGATCGGCACAGAGGCGGAACACAAGCTTGCTCGCGCGCTGCCGGTGAATGTCACGGGCGCGATGGCGGCGGTGGCGTCTGAAATGGGCATTCCGTGGCGCATCTGCCGTGGGTTGGCCGTTGCAGCTCGCGCGGTTGGCTTGGTCGGTCACGTACTTGAAGAGATGCGGCAGCCATTCGCGACCGCCCTATACCTTCGTACGGAGCACGAAGCGAGCGCACATCTGATCCCAACGCAAGACCGAGAACAATCGTGAGTGCGCCGCTGCCAAACGCCTTTCGCTTCTGGACCGAAGAGAAGCTAAGGAATGCGGATACCGACCAATTCCGGCATGTCAACAATGCGGTGATCGCAACGTTCTTCGAAGCGGCGCGGATGGAGATCTTCTCACCGCCGCAGATTCGTTCACTGATGGATGGCGCGAATCTCGCAGTTGTCAGACTACTAATCGAATTTCGCACGGAGTTGCATTTTCCCGGCCACGTTGGCGTCGGAAGCGCGGTCATCGAAGTGGGAAATACATCGTTCAGAGTGCGGCAGAGCATGTTCGATGACCATGACGAGACGCTTTGCGCTACGGCGGAAGCGGTTTGTGTCCTTGTACACGGTGAGACCGGACGTCCGCATCCGATTGCACCCGAACTTCGGGCATATCTTTCCAAGGACGCCGAGAAGGAGACTTACTCATGACGACAGGCACGGTTATGTATGAGCGGCTCGGAGATATCGCGCTCGTGACGCTGAATGATCCGAGCCGCCGCAATGCGCTGTCCCGCGAGATCGTCCGTGGCGTGTCAGCCGCTTTGGACCGGGCGCTGGAGGACGGCGCTCGCGCGGTCGCTATCGCCGCAAACGGGCCCGCGTTTTGTGCCGGCGCAAACATCGACGATCTCCGTTCTGGATGGATGGAAAGTCCGCCGCCCGACGAAGATCCCGCACTGATGTTTAAGCGCATTGCAGAGTTCGAGCGACCGGTCATTGCGGCGGGTTCACGGCCCGGCAATAGGGGGTGGCATGGAACTCACCCTCGCCTGCGATCTGGTTGTCGCAAGCACCACCGCATGGCTGTCGATGCCTGAATTGGGGCACGGTGTCATTCCGAACACTGGCGTCGCGCTGTTGTCCGCGGATCGTCGGATTGCGCCGCGCATTTGATCTCATCCTGACGCGCAGACGTGTTCCGATCGAGGAAGCGCTGGAACTCGGCCTGGTGAACTGCGTGGTTTCTTCCGAGGAACTGAGCGACAGCGTTCTGTCTTTGGCGCATCAGGTGGTTGACACTGTGCCGCCCGGCGCGTTGAGAGCGGCCAAGCTCAACCTTTGCGCACACGCGGGGATAGATTGGGAGCGCGTCGTGAGCTCGCCACGAGATGTGCCGAAAGAAGAGTGGCAGGAAGGGCTCGATGCCTTCACTCAGAAGCGGAACCCCAACTACGCACGCTTTTGGAGCTTGAGGTGCAACGCTGTGCTATGCATTGAAGGGAGATCAAAGTGAAAGTACTCGTATCGGTCAAGCGTTCGGTGGATCCCAACGTGAAGGTGAGCGTCAAACGTGACAACACCGGCGTCGATATTTCGAACGTCAAAATGTCGATGAATCCGTTCGACGAAATAGCAGTGGAAGAAGCGGTACGCTTGAAGGAAGCGGGCGTCGCGACGGAAGTGGTCGCGGTGTCAGCAGGCAACGCGCAATCTCAAGGAAACGCTGCGCACTGCTCTGGCCATTGGCGCGGATCGCGCGATCCTAATCGAATCAACCGGGGAGTTGCAGCCTCTCGCTGTGGCAAAGCTCCTCAAGGCGATCATCGACAAAGAGCAGCCTTCTCTCGTCTTGCTAGGCAAGCAGGCGATCGACGACGACTCGAATCAAACGGGTCAGATGCTTGCTGCGCTGGCGCGCTTTCCCCAGGCGACTTTCGCATCGAAGGTCACCATTGCGGACGGGAAGGCCACAGTTGAACGCGAACTGGACGGTGGCGGCAGAAACGCTGTCGCTCAGGCTTCCCGCAGTGGTGACGACCGATTTGCGTCTGAACGAGCCGCGCTACGTCACGCTACCGAACATCATGAAGGCCAAAAAGAAGCCACTCGAAATCATCTCATCCGGATCGCTCGGGGTCGATGTTTCCCCGCGTCTGGAGACACTGAAGGTCACCGAGCCACCGAAGCGCGCCGCTGGCGTGAAGGTCGCTAACGCGAAGGAACTGGTCGCAAAACTGACATCCGAAGCTAAAGTGCTTTGACGCTCGAATGGGCGGAGAACGAACATGACGATTCTTGTTATCGCTGAACACGACAACCAAACGCTTAATGCGTCGACGTTAAACACCATCCGGCGCCGCGGCCGTGATCGCGACTTTTACCAATCATCCGATTCATGTGCTCGTCGCAGGACACGGTGCAAAAGCCGGTCGCAGAAGAGGCCGCGAAAGTGGCGGGGGTCGAAAAGGTGCTTCTCGCCGATGCTCCTCGGCTTGCTGAAGGCCTTGCGGAGCCTGTCGAAGCCACGCTCGTGGATCTTGGCAAAGACTATTCGCACATCTTGGCGCCTGCGACTGCCTATGGGGAAAAACATTGCGCCGCGCGTTGCAGCCCGGCTGGATGTCGCTCAAATCAGTGAGGTCATATCTGTTACTGATGTCGACACGTTTGAGCGGCCAATCTATGCGGGAAATGCCATCGCGTTGGTTCGGTCTCGCGATCCGATCAAGGTGCTGACGGTTCGTGCAACCGCTTTTGATCCCGCGGCATGTGAGGGCGTTGGTGCTTCGATTGAAGGGATTCGCGCAGCCGATGATGAGGGCCTGTCGCAATTCGTGAGCCGGGAGGTGACAAAGCTGGACCGGCCTGAACTGACATCGGCGAACGTGATCGTGTCCGGTGGACGCGGCCTGGGCAGCGGCGAGAGCTACCGGGCCGTGCTGGAGCCTCTGGCTGATCGGCTTGGCGCGGCGATGGGCGCGTCACGAGCGGCAGTCGACGCTGGGTTCGTACCCAACGACTATCAGGTCGGCCAGACGGGAAAGATCGTTGCGCCGCAGTTGTATATTGCGGTCGGCATATCCGGTGCGATCCAACATCTCGCAGGCATGAAGGACTCGAAAGTGATCGTGGCGATCAACCGAGACGAAGAGGCGCCCATCTTTAGCGTTGCGGACTATGGCCTTGTTGGTGACCTCTTTGAGTGCGTTCCTGCGCTGCTCGACGAGTTGGATGCGCCGCGATGAACGCGCAACTTCCGATCCGCGCAGAATCCGGCCTGAGGCCTATCCACAACTCTCGCTTACAGGGCAGGGCGATCGCTAATGCGGAAGATGCGGAGTTGTGGCGATGGTTTTCCCTGTTGGTGCATGACTCACGCATTCGATGGATACACGCGCACGAAGGCTGGCTTGTATCCATCGACCATCGGCACGTAGCTACTGAGTCGTCCTTCGACGAAGCAATGCGCTCGGCGATGTTGCGCTTTAAGGAGCGGTCCGGACACCAACAAACAAAGTTTTGATTTCGGCTCTTTCGAGTCGATGCTTTCCGTTCAAAGAACGAACAACTTATAGCTAACGATGACTTTTCAAACGATCAACCCGGGCAACCGGGAAACTTGTGAAGGAATTCCCTCTTCAATCTGATGATCAGGTCTTTGCGGCCTTGGATGCTGCCCACAGGCGCTATCATGAAGACTGGAAGCAGCGTCCTGTGGCGGAACGTGCTCGCATCGTCGCTCGCGCTGCGAAGATTCTCCGTGAGAAGCGAGATGAGTACGCTACGCTGCCTACCCTCGAAATGGGGAAGGTTACCCGTTTCAGTTATCTCGAAGTCGATCTCGTAGCTGACATCCTCGACTATTACGCGCAAAACGGCGAAGCGTTCCTGAAGGCACAGCCGGTCCCTGGGGAGCCCGACGCGACAATCCTGGCCGAACCCATTGGTGTTGGTTCTCGCCATTGAGCCATGGAACTTTCCGTACTATCAACTGGCTCGTGTCGCGGCGCCCCAACTGATCGCAGGCAATGTCGTCCTGATGAAGCACGCCGAGAACGTCCCGCAATGCGCGCTCGCTTTTGCGCGCTTATTCGAGGAGGCCGGCGCGCCAGAAGGCGTGTACACCAATCTATTCTGCAGCATCGATCAAGTCGCGAAGCTAGTAGACGACTTCCGCGTGCGCGGCCGTCGCGCTGACGGGAAGCGAGCGAGCGGGCGCGTCCGTGGGCGAGCGTTGCGGGGCGAAGTCTCAGAAGGTGATACTTGAACTGGGTGGAAGTGATCCTGCGCTTATCCTCGAAGGCGCCCCGCTGGATCATGCCGTCGAGCAAGTTGTGATGGGGCGCACGTTCAACTCGGGGGCAAGGATGCGTGAACATCAAGCGCGTCATCGGTGGTCGGGAAGGACCGTGGGCTTCTATGCTCGCGATGTTGAAAGAGAAATTTGCGGCGATCAAAGTCGGCGATCCGACGGACGAGTCTACGGTGCTCGGGCCGCTCGTCAGTGAACGCGCGCTTCAAGGCCTGCTGACACAGATCGATGAGGCCAGAGCCGCGGGCGCCCGCATCGTGCATGGAGGTAAGCGGGTGGAGCGTGATGGCTTTTATCTTGAGCCTACGATCATCACGGATATCGCAGAGGCCAACCCGCTGTTTCAACAGGAAGCGTTCGGTCCGGTATTGTCCTTTTATATCGTCGATAGCGAGCAGGAAGCTATCCGGTTGGCCAATGCGACAAAGTACGGACCTGGGCGGGTATGTCTTCGATGCAGACGTCGGCCACGCGAAGGATGTTGCAAGGCAGATCGAATCTGGCATGGTCTACATCAATTCCTGCTTCGCCGATTCGCCGAAACTGCCCTTCGGCGGCATCAAGAACTCCGGGTTCGGCGTGAACTGTCCGAGCTAGGTATGGGTGAATTTCTTAATAGAAAACTTATTCGCGTGTCAGGCGCCGCATAAGGCACCAGGGGAGAACTCTCATGCATACGAGAAAAGGGGCTGTCTGTGCGGTGCGGTGCGCTACGTCTTGAAGGGGGAGCCGCAGGCGACCGCAATCTGTCACTGCACTCACTGCCAGAAGCAGAGCGGGAGCTTGTTTTCGTACAACTTGTTCGTTCAGGAAAGCGATTACGAGCAGCAAGGCGACACGGTGTTCTTTGAAGATCAAGGCGACAGCGGACAGCCTTCGTATCGGCACTTCTGCGGACAATGCGGGTCGCCAATTCTCACCAAGGTCGCGCTGATGCCAGGGGTCGTGTTAGTGAAGGCTGGTACGTTAGATAGCCTTGAAAGAATTCTGCCTCCAGGGACGGAAATATACACTGATCGTGCGGCAGAATGGCTTTCGTCTTTTAAGGGCGCGAAACGATTCCCGCGAAGTCCGTAGCTCGTGCCGCAGTCGGTGGGGACACGAGCGACAGCCAGCGCCGCCGTGGTTTGACATAATAAGTATGATAATTGGTGCCATACCATACGTGCAGGGAACGCGCCTAGCAAGCTCGCCAGATGGTTTGGAGGAGAGCATGTCGCCCAACTTGAGCCCGTTGGGGATCGAGGTTCGTCGAGCGAATCGGGAACTGGCAGGGCGCGGGCGAACGTGGAGGTTCTCCGCCCCAGAGAAGGGCCGTCCTGGGTGCCCAGGTTCAAATTCCGGACTGCCCCCAAACTAAAGTCTAACCGGGCGACGGTGGGTAGAGCTTCCTGGCGTGGGTGAAGTCCACGACTTTGATGAAGTCATTATGGACTTCGTAGATCGTGAGGTAATTTGGATGCGATACGATCTCGCGTGTGCCCGGAACCCGACCGGGGCGGCCCGGAGTTCGGGAAGAAGGCTACAGGCTCGAGCGATCTTTCGACCTGTTCGAAAAGCCTTTCTGCTGCGCCTTCGTCCTTTTCGGAAATGAAGAAGAGGTATTCGAGGAAGAGCTCGCGGGCCTCATCGGCCCAGACAATCGGAAGCCGCGTCAATCACGCTTCCCCGCATTCTTCGCGCGCTGCGCATCGAGAAGCGCCCGCGCTTCATTCATGACCTGCTCGTGTGGCACGCTTTGCTTGACGCTGTTTCTCGCACGCTCGACGCGCTCACACAACGCGCGGTCGAAGGCTTCAGCTTCTTCGACCGTGTCGTGCTCGTGGATGTAAGGATCGAGTCGGGTTCCCATGGCGATTCTCGGTTTGTTCGTAACGTCATGATAGCGCGCTTACCTTGACCCGTCAGGGAGTCACGAAACCCAAAGCGTCTCATCCGATCTTCTAGGCCGAAAGGCGACGATGCATCATAGCTGGATGCTATTATAGTGAATGCTACTATTAGTATGAACTATAGAATTGACGCTTCAGGAATAGAGTGAATGAAGTCCAATTTACAACGGAGGGCAGGGCTTCGTGCCACAAGATTTTGGCGACTTTGACGACGATGACGAGGATTTCGGCGCCCTGCCGGACCCTGAGGTTGCGCGCATCGTACTCGAACTTGACCGCTCCATCATGCGCAACCGCCGCGCGCGGCCCTGCGCCAGATCGTGCAGGGCCAGCCCGTGTCGCAGCCGGTCAAACCGAGCCGCGTTGAATTGCTGGTGCTTACGGCACTGGTGCTGACCTACGGGCCCGTGTTGTTTGGCAGCGACTTCGCTCTGGTGCTCGAACAGATCGCGGAGTGTGGCGCCGTGGTCCTGTTGCAGCAGGTGGTGTTCGCGGACATGGGGGGGATGGGGGCGCAGGCAGCGAAGACAGCAAGGATCGCGGATCGTCTCGCGCCTGCAGGACGCGGCGACCGATGTTCGAGGCGCTGTGCCGCAAGTTTCCGGAAGCCTTCCTAGCGGACGCGCGGGGCCCTGCTAAAACGCTTCACGACGCGGACCTGATTTGCACGGAAAGCGTCGCGATCGGTGACCGCGCGGCCAGCGCCAATGACATGTGTCGAAGTGAACCGAAGTTTCGGGAAATTGACATAATTAGGTATCCGAAATAATGTTTGATAAGTTAGGTTATGTCAAGTTATAAGGATAACGAATTGGTTCGACGCCAGAGTTTGAATTTTCAGCGGCTAATCCCTTAGTTGCATTGCAGGGAGATAAACTCCTGCAAGCCTCTTTTCGCCGTGCCGAAGACTCCTATCCGCGGATAAACGCGAGAATGTCCGCGTTAATCGTATCGGCATTCGTCGTGTGCATACCGTGCGGATAGCCGGGATAAATTTTGAGCGTACTGTTCTTCAGTAACTTGGCCTGAAGTAGCGCTGCGTTTTTGTACGGAACCACCTGATCATCGTCGCCTTGAATCACGAGCGTCGGCACCGTAATAGATTCCAGATCCTCAGTCTGATCGGTCTCGGAGAACGCCTTGATGCCTTCGTAGTGAGCTTTGGCGCTTCCCATCATGCCTTGACGCCACCAGTTCTGAATGATGCCTTGGGAGATCTTCGCATCAGCGCGGTTGTAGCCGTAGAAAGGACCGGTTGGCACGTCGATATAGAACTGCGCACGATTTGCGGCGAGCCCCTCGCGCAGGCCGTCCAAGATTTCGATTGGCGCGCCTTCGGGGCTCTTCGCAGTCTTGACCATCAACGGGGGCACCGAACTGATGAGAACCGCTTTGGCTACGCGATCCTGCGGCTGGCCAAACTTCGCGACGTAGCGTGCAACTTGGCCACCGCCGGTCGAATGGCCACATGAACTGCGTTCTTTAGGTCTAAATGTTCGACCACTGCCGAGGCGTCAGCAGCATAGTGATCCATATCGTGCCCTTCGCTAACTTGGCTCGACCGGCCGTGGCCGCGGCGATCGTGAGCTACGACGCGAAAGCCTTGGGACAAAAAGAAGAGCATCTGTGCATCCCAATCATCAGCGCTCAATGGCCAGCCGTGGTGAAAGACAATGGGTTGTGCGTCCTTCGGCCCCCAATCCTTGAAGAAGATGCTCGTACCGTCCTTCGTCGTGACAAATGACATGATCAGCCTCCTAGTCGTAGGGAATCAGAAAATTCGATCTACTTCCTCACCTTGCGCGTCGAACTGAGATAAGCGAACCCAGTCACGCGCCCTTGCCCATGTCGAGCGAAGGTTGCTGTACGCGTCGACCTCCAGCGAACAGCTCGCTCAGTGACCCCCGAAGCGTGACAAATCACGCCTTTGGGTATCACTCTTGCTAGGCAAGACGTCGGTCGTCGGTACACATCGATCGTCGAAACCGTAACATTCAATATAGGTTTAAGGTCAAGCACTACGATCCCGGGTCTCGCAAACGGGTCTTACGTAAGGAGGGGTGTCTATCGCACCCCACTCTTCCCGGATCAGTTCAAGGCCCCTTCGATAAGGCGTGACCTCGAACTCGGGAAATCGGCTCTTGAACTTAGTAGAGTCAAAAAGATTATCTACTTCATATCGAGGTAGCAATTCCCTGATTTCGCGAACTTGTTTCGAGAATATCCCCGCGGCAGTCAAGGTCCATTTGCCAAGTACAGTGTACCCGTACGGCCGGCCAAAGATCTGGCAGGCCAGCGCGACAAACTGCTTGTAGGTCAGTCGGTCGTCGCAACATGGCAGATGCCAAGATTGACCGAACGCATCCGGTGCATTTCCGAGCGTTGCCAGCGCACGGCTCGCATCGGGTGTCCAAATAAGCGTGCGTCGCGTATCGTCCCGCACCGGAACTCGAAGTCTCTTTCCGGCTTTCAGCTTATCGATGATTAATGCATTTGTGACGCTTTGCGTTTTTTCTGGACCGTAGAATTCGGGAGCCCGACCGATCAATACCGGTATATCTGCGCGCTTCATTTCTTCAAGCACCATTCCCGCCATCGCGGCGCGTACCCGTCCCTTGCGTCCGACCGGAGCGAACGGCGTTTCCTCCGTCTGCGGGGTGTTATTTTGCGGATACATGTAAGTGTTGTCGAAGTAGGCGAATCTAGCGCCCGCCGCTCGGCTCGCTGCCAAAGCGTTTTTCAACATCAGCGGGAACTGCGTTTCCCACAGCCGCGTATCGGGCGGAAGACCCGCGGTGAAATAGACAATACGGCTGCCCTTGACCGCTTTCGCGGTTTGAACTGGATCAAGAAGATTGGCCGATACCAAGGTATCCGCATCGGCGACTTTTCGTGGGGTGCGGCTCACAAGCCGTATATCGCTTGTATAGTTACGTCGAAGTTCGCGCGCCAGTTCGATAGCGATTTGGCCATTCGCTCCCAATATCGTCTGCATTGCATCTACCTTGGTGAAAAGCTCGTGAAAATATAAGTAGCCGAGTATCTCTGCTTCGGTGTCGCGCTTTAAGCGTATGTGCGACCGTCAACTGCCGGATGGCTTTCCCGACTACGACAAGATGCAGCCCATCCTGAAGATTCAGAAAGCGTAACCTTAAAGTAAAGTTGAGAGTCAACTGTTGTTTTGGCTCTGATGGATGAGAATTGAGACTAGCAAGTTTATGCGGACCGAGCGCTCCAGAATCTGGTTCTGTGAATCCACGGCTTGATCCCGACCGCTGATAGCAGGGCCAAAGGGCACTGTTACCATCAACTTGACGCCATAATGCTCTTAGAAATCACCGCAGCGGGAACGACTCCGGGTTTGCCTTGGTCGAGAGCCGCCACCTGCCGCCTGTCTCGGCTAAGAAGAGGTGGCGTCGTTTGGAGCTATTGCCGACGACTCAGCACAGACGTTGAAAGCGAGACCCACTGCTCGACGCGTCGAGTACGGCGAACCCGTCCGCAGTGTTGCGAAAAGCAGCGAAACGACGTCCAACGCTCCTTTCTAAGTGGACACTCGCAACGGGATTCGGGGCAGCAATCTAACCATCGCTGCTTCGAGATTCCCTCGCGTGTGTTCCGCACTACGGCTTCACGACCTTCCAGACTGATCTTTCTTCATCAACGCAACGCAAGACCCAGTTCGTCGCCTCGACCGCTGATCCCTGTGCCGTTATCCAGGACTCGACACTCAGTTTAAGCGTGCCGTCCTGGAGGCGAACACACGTTCCGTACACCCCAATCCCGTCTGACATTTCGACGACACCGCACTGGCTCGGTTCGCGTCGGTCGGATGAGCCTTCACAACGAAAATGCAGCCCGCATAGCGGTGCGTCGCACGGGCGAACATCAAAAGCTTCAGCGCTGCCGATTGCTCGACGCTCTCCGGCCTACGCCGCGCGAGAAAGCGGTACTCGACTGGCGACGTCGCGCATACCGAGCCGCGCGACATAAATCTCGACTTCTCGTACGACCCGGTAGTACATTCCAGAGAGTCGCCCATAAGCACACCGCGAGTTTGGTTGGCGAAATAGCCTACCCTCGGTTGAGAGAGCGATCTGCTCATTCCGAGTCGGCGCGCCGCGCCTCGGCCCAAGCGAGCTGCGCGACGCGTACGAACCGGTCGCCCATCGCCCGCGCGTCATGACTAACAGCCGTGCCCCGTACGACACGCGCCCGAATGCCATGCAGAATCGCGGCGAATCGGAACATGTTGAATACAATGTAATAGTCGAAGCCGACGAGTTGTTCACGTCCCGTGCGACGGCAATAAGTGCTGACGTAATTTGCCTCGTCCGGCAAGGCGAGCCGTGCGAGATCGAGACCGCCGAGGCCTCCGAGAATGTCCGGCGGCAAACGGTACATCATTGCGTTGTAGGCGAAGTCGGCCAAGGGGTCGCCGAGCGTGGACAGTTCCCAGTCGAGCACGGCGATCACGCGCGGCTCGGCCGGATGAAAGATCAGATTGTCGACGCGGAAATCGCCATGTGTGAGCGCAGCTTCGTCGCGCTCCGGCAGGTTCGATTTCAGCCAATCGATCACGTTGTCCATGTCCGAATTGCGGCCGGCTGCGTCGTCGCTCAGATATTGATTCGACCAGCGCTCGACCTGTCTTGCGACATAACGCCCCGGCCTGCCGAAATCGCCGAGACCCAGCGCGGCATAATCGAGTTGATGCAGATCAGCGAGAGTGGCATTCATCGCATCGAGATAGCGAAACCGGTCGGCCGCCGACAGCGACGCGAAGCTCGAATCCCAGAAGATTCGACCCTTCACCAGTTCCATCACGAAGAAGCCGCTCCCTAGCACGGCAGCATCGTCGCAGGTGCCGAATATCTTGGGCACCGGAAAACCGGCCGAACCGACGGCGGACATCACGCGTGCCTCCCGCTCGACGGCGTGCGCGCCTTTAAGTAGTTGACCAGGCGGTTTGCGGCGCAGCACGTAGTCCTGCAAGGGCGTATGCAGCCGGTAAGTGGGATTCGACTGCCCGCCCTTGAACTGCTCGACTTCGAGCGGGCCGGAAAACCCTTCGATGTTGTCACGCAATCCATTCGAAAAGGGCCTGCTGATCGAAGCGATGGGCTTCGCGGACGGGAACTGTGCCCGAGAACTTGTCGGCATCAGACACGATAGCTCCCTCCGAGTGCGGCACGCTTTATCTTTTTCGCCAGCGACCATTTATGCACCTCAGTCGGGCCGTCATAGATGCGAAACGCCCGCACCTCGCGGAAAAATTGTTCCACGATCGAATCGCGCGACACACCGGATCCGCCCATGGTCTGCACGCAACGGTCGGCGACCCTGAAGAGTGCGTCCGAGACGGCGACCTTAGCCATCGAGCTTTCGGTCGTACCGAGATCGCCGCGGTCGAGCACGTCGGCGCACCAGTCGATCATCAGTGCTGCCTGCTGCAGGTCGATTGCGTTGTCGGCCAGCATGAGCCGACGCCCTCATGGTCGATCAGCCGCTTCCCGAATGCGTGCCGCTGGCTAGCATAGTCGACGGCGAGTTCCTGAGCCCGTACCGCCAGACCGAGCCAGCGCATACAATGCGAGAGCCGCGCGGGCGAAAGGCGTATCTGAGCATATTCGAATCCTGCGTGCACTTCGCCCAGCACCGAGTCCGCCGGTACCCGCAAGCGCGAATGGCGATCCGCGCGTGGCCGCCGGGCATAGATCCGTCGATGGTATCGAGCACCTTCACGACCTCGATAGCCGGATCTGGAAGGTCGACAAGAAACATGGTGGCGCGAGGCTTGTCGCCATCTTTCGTCAGGGCCATGACGATGCCCACCGCCGCACCCACCGCGCCGGTGATGAAGGTCTTGCTTCCATCGATGACCCATGCATCGCCATCGCGGCGCGCAGTGGTCTTGAGCATCGATGGATCGGAGCCTGCGCCCTGCTCCTCGGCCGGCTCGGTCATGAAGAAGGCAGAGCGCGCCTCGCCGGTCTGCAACTTTGTCAGAAAGCGCTCTTTCTGTGCGGTGGTAGCGACCTGCCCAGCAGGAACATGTTGCCCTCGTCAGGCGCCATCGTATTCACTGCGACGGGACCCAACGGCGACAGGCCTGAAACGTTTCAACACGGCCGCTGTTTCGACGTGCGTCAAATGTGTGCCATCGTAAGGATGTGGGGTGTCATCACCCCTGCGCCCGCGCGAGCGTGCGCAATTCAGTGACCAGTTCTTCCGAGGGGCCGTGAGGGCCGTTGCGGCTGTCGCACTCGAAGGGAATGACGGTTTCACGAACGAATGCTTCGACACGGTCCGCAATGTCGCGGCTGCGGTCGGTGGGAGAAGGTGTCAGCATGGCGGTTTCGGGTGAAGTTAGAGGCTGCTCGTCAGATGGCCACCATCGACGACGAGTACGGTTCCGGTCATGTAGCGGGACGCCGCGGAGGCAAGCAGGAGCATGGGACCGTCGAGATCTTCAAGTTTCCCGAGGCGTCGCTGTGGAATGCGTTTAATAAGCGCCTCACCGGCGCTGGTACGCCATAACTCCTGATTGAGCTCCGTCTCGAAGTAGCCGGGCGCGATCGGCGTTGACGCGGATGCCGTGGCGTGCCCATTCGAGCGCGAGCGTTTTGGTCATCTGTATCACGCCCGCTTTCGAGACGGCGTAGGGCAGTACGTACCGGCCTGCCGCAACGCCAGAATCGACGCGACGTTGACGATTGCGCCCATGCGCGGCTTCAACGCCGGGAAAGATCCTTGGCGACGAAAAACATTGCTTTCAAATTGGTATCAATGACGGCGTCCCAGTCGGCCTCGCTCTGCTGCAATGCAGGCCTGTCGATCACGATGCCGGCGTTGTTCACGAGCACATCGAGTTCACCAATGGATTCCGCCAGCGCCTTTCTCGAGGCAGCATCGTTGACGTCGACTTGCACGCAAGACGCCGCGCAGCCTTCGCTACGCAGGTGCTGCACCCGTTCCTCGAGCACGCTGATCCGCCGCCCGGCCAAAGATCACTTCGGCTCTGCAGCCCGCAAACAATGCGGCGAAATGCGCACCTAGCCCGCTTGATGCGCCCGTTATCAAAACACGTCTTCCTCGCAGGTCGAAGCATTGTTCAACGGTTTCCAGATCACTCACCTTTTCTCCTTGTCATCCCGACCGTCTGGCAAGATGCAGATATATCGGACAAGCGGCACTTGCGACCACGCATGAGCGTCCACAGATGCGCCGGTAATGAAAATCGAGACGCCCTTTCTCAGGCGAAGGCCCGAGACTCGTTCAAGTAGCCTCGGCAATGGCGACACGGCGCCGCTTTTCTATGCCATGTCATGCGCGACAAGGCCCAGACGGCTCAACAAGCGACGGTCCGCTTCGCTTGCGGATTACTCGTAGTGAGCAACTGGTCGCCGTAAAAGATCGAATTCGCGCCGGCGGCAAAGCACAGCGCCTGCAGCGCTTCGTCCATCTGCTCGCGGCCGGCGGAGAGACGCACCATCGCTTTCGGCATCGTGATGCGCGCGACCGCGATCGTGCGCACGAACTCGAACGATCGAGCGCCTCGACGCCCGTGAGCGGCGTGCCCGCGACCTGCACGAGATTGTTGATCGGCACCGATTCCGGATACGGCTCCATGTTCGCGAGTTGCGAGATCAGCCCCGCGCGCTCGCGCCGCGATTCGCCCATGCCGACGATCCCGCCGCAGCACACGTTGATGCCCGCATCGCGCACGTGTTCGAGCGTGTCGAGACGATCCTGGTACGTGCGCGTCGAGATGATCTGGCCGTAGAACTCGGGCGATGTATCGAGATTGTGGTTGTAGTAATCGAGACCGGCGTCGCGCAGTCCTTGCGCCTGATGCGCTTCCAGCATGCCGAGCGTCACGCAGGTTTCGAGGCCCATCGCCTTGACGCCGCGGATCATGTCCTTGATCGGCTCAAGATGACGATCCTTCGGATTGCGCCACGCCGCGCCCATGCAGAAGCGCGTCGCGCCGTTGGACTTGGCGGTTTCGGCGGCCTTCAGGACTTCGTCGACATCCATCAGCTTTTCGGCCTTGAGGCCGGTGTCGTGATGCACCGACTGCGGACAGTACGCGCAGTCTTCCTCGCAGCCGCCCGTCTTGATCGAGAGCAGCGTGGAAAGCTGCACCGCGTTCGGATCGAAATTTTCGCGATGCACGGTTTGCGCGCGATAGAGCAGATCGTTGAACGGCAGGTCGTACAGCGCGACGACATCGGCGACGCGCCAGCGCTGCATCGGTTGCGGCGTGGTCGTGGTGGTCGTGGAAGTGGTCTCTGCGGCGGTTTGCTGGGTCATGAGGTCAATCCTTTCGATGAAGCTGGTCTGTCAGAAGGCCGATGTCGAGCGAATCGGCGGCGCGCCGTGCGTCGTTCGGCGCGAGATGCGGAATCACGCCGATGAGCGGCGCGTCGATGCGTTGCCTGAGCGTTGCGATATTTTCGTCCGGATACAGCATGTTCGGGTCGACGCGATTCGCGACCCAGCCCGCGAGCTTCAGTCCGCGCGACGCGATGGCTCCACGGTCAAAAGCGCGTGACTGATGCAGCCGAGCCGCATGCCGACGACGAGCACCACCGGCAGATTCAGCGCGAGCGCGAGATCGGCGGGTGTCGTGCGTGTCGGTAAGCGGCACGCGAAAGCCGCCGACGCCTTCCACCACGACGATATCCGCTTTCGTCATCGCATGGCGATGCGCGTCGACGATGCGCCCGATATCCAGCGCGATGCCCTCCCGCGCGGCGGCGATGTGCGGCGCGATCGGCTCGCGCATCATGAACGGCGTGCGGATGTCGTTCGGCAGCGCGACGTTCGCGGCGGCGTCGAGCTGATCGGCGTCTTCGTTGTGCAGCACGCCGTCGCGCTCGATGGCGCCCGACGCGATCGGCTTCATCGCGGCGGCGCGCAGGCCCGCGCGCGCGAAGCCGTGCAGCAGCGCGCGGAGACGAAGGTTTTGCCGATTTCCGTATCGGTTCCGGCGACGAATAGCGATAAAGCGGTCATAGCGTGTTCAAAGCGTGATCGAGGCGCGCGAGATCGTCTTCGCTGTGCGCGGCGGAAAGCGAAATGCGCAGGCGCGACGTGCCTTGCGGAACGGTCGGCGGACGAATCGCGGGCACCCAGAGGCCGTGCTTGTCGAGCGCGGCGGCGATTTCCAGCGTTTCGTCGTTGCCGCCGATCACGAGCGGCTGCACGGCGGTGTGTGAATCGACGGGCATCCAGCGCGTGCGTTTGAGCATCGCGCGCGTAGTTTCGATGAGCGATGCGAGATGCGCGCGTCTTCGATCGCCCTCGTCGCCGCCGATGACCTTCAAGCTCGCCGACACCGCATGCGCGACAGCCGGCGGCGACGCCGTCGTGAAGATATACGGACGCGCGCGCTGCACGAGCCATTCGACGACGGTTTCATCCGCCGCGACGAACGCGCCCGCGACGCCCGCCGCTTTGCCGAGCGTGCCGACATAGACGAGATGCGGCGAGCGCAGCGCGTAAGCGGCAAGTGCGCCGCGCCCTTGCGGACCGAGCACGCCGAAGCCGTGCGCATCGTCCACGACGAGCCACGCGCCGTACTTTTCCGCGAGCTCGACGAGACGCGCGAGCGGCGCGATATCGCCGTCCATGCTGAACACGGTGTCGGTGACGATGAGCTTCGTCGCGGCATCGTCGCGCGAGGCGTCGAGCATCGCGTCGAGCGCTTCCATGTCGGCGTGCGGATAGATCTGCGTCTGCGCGCGGGAAAGCCTCACGCCGTCGATCAGCGATGCGTGGTTCAGCGCATCGGAGAACACGATCGTGCCGCGTCCGGCCAACGCGGTCACCACCGCGAGGTTCGCCATGTAGCCGGTGCTGAAATAGAGCGCTCGCGGGTTGTCGACGAAACCGCCCGAGAACGCGGCGAGATCGTCTTCGAGTTGCGCGTGCGCGCGCGAATGGCCGCCGAGCAGATGCGATCCGCCACTGCCCGCGCCGTAGAGCGACGCGCCTTCCGCGAGCGCCGCGCGGATCGCTTCGTGCGCGGCGAGGCCGAGATAATCGTTGCTCGCGAAGCCGATGATCTCGCGGCCATCGACGGTCATGTGCGCGGAGCACGCGCTGTCGATCGTCTTGCGGCGGCGTCGCAGGCCGCGCGCGTCGATATCGCGAGACCTTGCTTCAGCGTTTCATACAGCGCCTTCGATGTGTTCGTCATGCGGCGTCTCCGCGAAGCGTGGCGTCGAGCGTGTCGCGCGTGCGTTGCGCGAGGAGCAGGAGTTCGTCGTCGGAGAGGATGTACGGCGGCATCATGTAGACCGTCGTACCGATGGGGCGCATCAGCAGTTCGCGCTTCAATGCGTTCGCGAAGAAACGGCGCGAGAACGTCTTGTCGTCGATATCGACATCGAACGCGAAGATCGTGCCGCGCTGGCGCAGATTGCGCACGCGCTCATGTTCGAGAAGCGGCTGCAACGCTTCGTGCAGCAACGCGGACTTGCGCCGGTTTTCCGCCAGCACGTTCGCGCGTTCGAACAGATCGAGCGTCGCCAATGCGGCGCGGCACGCGAGCGGGTTGCCCGTGTACGAATGCGAATGCAGAAAGGCGCGGGTGATGTCGTCGTCGTAGAAGGCGGCGTAGATGTCGTCGCGCGTGAGGACGATCGAAAGCGGCAGATAGCCGCCGCTGATGCCCTTCGACAGGCAGATGAAATCCGGCCAGATGCCCGCCTGCTCGCACGCGAAAAAAGTGCCGGTGCGCCCGCAGCCGACCGCGATTTCATCGGCGATCAGATGCACGCCGAATTCGTCGCACAACGCGCGCAATTGCGTGAGATACGACGCGTCGTACATCGCCATGCCGGCCGCGCATTGCACGAGCGGCTCGACGATGACCGCCGCGAGTGTCGACGCACGTTGCGCGAAAAGCGCGCGCATCGCAGCGATGGCTTCGTCGACGCCGACAGCCGCCGGCGACGCGACCACATGCGCATGACGAATCAGCGGATCGTAAGCGTCCTTGAAAATGGCGACGTCGGTCACGCCGAGCGCGCCGATCGTTTCGCCGTGATAGCTGTTCGCGAGGCACGCGAACTCGCGCTTCTCGCTCTGCCCGCTATTGCGCCAGAAGTGAAAGCTCATCTTCAGCGCGATCTCGACCGCCGACGCGCCATCCGATGCGAAAAACGCATGGCCTAGCGTGCCGCCGGTGAGCGCGGAAAGACGCTCGGCCAGTTCGACCGCCGGGGCGTGCGTGCAGCCCGCGAGCATCGCGTGTTCGAGCGTGTCGAGCTGATCCTTCAGCGCGCGGTTGATGTCGTCGTTCGCGTGGCCGAAGAGGTTCACCCACCACGAGCTGATCGCATCGAGATAGCGGTTGCCCTGCGGATCGTAGAGCCACGCGCCCTTGCCGCGCGCGATCGGCACGAGCGGCACACGCTCGTGATGTTTCATCTGGGTGCACGGGTGCCACACGGCGGAAAGCGAGCGGGCAACCCAGAGATCGTTTTCGGTGGTATCTAAACCTTGAACGTGCATGATGCACCGCTTCCTGTTGTGTGCCCTTAGTACGCTTTCCGTAGAGAGCAACGGCCGAGCGTCCCAACAATAGATAAATACTTCTACGGGAAACGCTTAACGCTCTAATAATTCACTACATCGGTTGCTTCGAGAGGCTTAAACGAATGTCCGGTTTTATCGAAAACGGTAACCGATCCTGACTCAATGTCGTAGACCCATCCATGCAGATCAAGGCGACCTTGTGCGATTGCCAACGCCACTGACGGATGAGTGCGCAAATTGTTGATCTGGCAGATCACGTTCTCCTTAATCATCGATTCAAGGCGCTCGCTGCGAGACCGATGCGGCCTGGCATCGTTGATCAGCTTCGCAGAGTCGGCATACCGCAACCAGCTTCTTACAGCCGGCAAATCCGCCATACAGTCGCAATTCGCGATCGCCTTCATCGCTCCGCAATCGGAGTGGCCACACACCACGATGTCCCGCACACCCAACACCGACACTGCATACTCCACAGTAGCGGTGACCCCGCCGGGCTCAGGGCCAAAAGAAGGAATGATATTTCCTGCATTCCGAATAACGAAGAGTTCGCCTGGTTCACGTTGAGTGATCAGCTCCGGGACCATTCGGCTGTCTGAGCACGCGATGAACAAAGTGCGGGGCTGCTGATTCGCGGCCAATTTCCGGAAGAGGTCTCTCCTCTCTGGAAAAATGTCACGCCGAAACTTGAAAAATCCATCGATGATTTCTTGCACTCTCAACTCCGAATCGATTCAACGCCGGAATAGGTTGCCGTTCCAATCAAGAGCATCTTTACCGATGCCGCCCTCAACTCACAACTTGAGTGTCGTGCGAGGCACAGGCACCCGGTTGGACAAGTGCCGTTCAGGCGCGCTCGGATGAAGAGCGCAACCTAGCGCCAAGGATTGTCAGTGTGAAGCGGGCGAGCTTGCACCGATTCCTGTCTGGCTCCGCACATATAGATCGGCAAACCGGGCGCGCTCAGATAACGCTGATTCGCTTCGATCCAACCACGACACGGCGATCGCGACCGCGAACGCGAGAGGCATGGAGAAAAGGGCGGGCTGGGAATAAGGGAAAATTGCTTGCGCGTGACCCAAGACATCTACCCATACCGACTTCGAGATGAAGACCAACAGGACAGCCGATACGAGGCCAGTGTACCCCCCGCTAGCGCGCCCTTCGTCGTAAAGTTCTTCCAAAACATTGACAGAAAGAGCACAGGAAAATTTGCTGAGGCAGCCACACCGAATGCAAGGGCCACCATGAACGCCACATTGACCTTCTGAAACGCCATCCCGAGAAAAATCGCAACGATCCCAATTGCGAGCGACGCGAATTTTGTAAGACGCAATTCGCCTTTCTCATCCGCGGCCCCTCGCCGGATCACATGCGAGTAAAGATCGTATGCAATTGCGGAGGCACCAGCAAGGGCCAATCCCGACACTACGGCAAGAATCGTAGCAAAGGTCACCGCTGCGAGGAAACCAAACATCAAGTCGCCTCCGACCGCATGGGCCAGATGCATCGCCACCATGTTTCCCCCGCCCAGCAATTTCCCGTGAATGTCGCCCCCCTCGAAGAACCGGGGTCCCTACTGACGATAACGATAGACGCCAGCCCCAAGATCAGAATGACATTAAAGAAATACGCGATAAAACTACTTGCGTAAAGCACGGACTTTCGCGCTTCTTTCGCGTCCTTGACAGTGAAGAATCGCATCAGGATGTGAGGCATACCAGCTGTACCGAAGATTAGGCCCAGACTGAGCGAAATCGCTGCGACGGGATCCGCCAGAAGCTTGCCAGGCATCATTAGTGCCGCACCTCGCTTGTGAATCTCCATCGCACGGGACAGGAGCGTCTCGAAACTGAAGTGAAAATCTGAGAACGCAAGGACAGCGACGATCGAGCCACCAACCAACAACAGAAACGCTTTCGTAATTTGCACCCACGTGGTCGCCACCATACCGCCGAAAGTAACGTAGGCCATCATCAATACACCGACAATTACCAGCGCCCAGCTGTAGTCAAGGCCGAACAAGAGCTTGATTAATTGACCCGCGCCGACCATCTGTGCGATCAAATAAAAGCAGACCACAACGAGCGAACTAATTGCCGACATTGCACGGAGGGGCCGCTGCGAAAGTCGATAGGAAGTAATATCAGCAAATGTGAACTTTCCAAGATTTCTCAGGCGATCAGTCATTAACAGCAGAAGCACCGGCCACCCAGCAAAAAACGCTATCAGATAAATATATCCGTCCACGCCATCCGTATAAATAAGTGCAGTGATGCCGAGGAGCGTTGAAGCAGACATGTAGTCACCAGCCAGAGCAAGGCCGTTCTGAAAACCCGTGATGCCGCCACCCGCACTGTAGAAGTCGGAGGTCGACCTCGTTCTTTTTGCTGCCCAAAAGGTGATCCCGAGCGTAAACAAAACAAAACAGAAGAACAAAGCTATCGCTTGAATGTTCAGCGGTTGGCGGGTAGTCGCTTGTATTGCATCGCCGGCCCACGCAGCCTTAGACACCACTACCAACAGAAGCGAGCTGGCCCCACATCGCGTCGTCCGTGCCATCATCTCGTCCCTTTTCCTTGTGTCAGAATACTGCTCAGAAGTGCGTCGAATTTTCCGTTTGCGAACGATACGTAGATCGCCGAGATTGCAAGAAAGACGATGAAAAGAACGAGTTCGGCAGCAACACCAACAGTCACGCCAGCACCATCGTATAGCGGCATTGCCACCATCGATGGATACCAGCAAACCATCGCCAAAAAAGCGAAATATCCTGCGAAGATCACGAGCAGTAGAAATGACACGAGACGATTTCGGCTCGTAACGAGCCTAGTAAATTTCGGATCGGAATGGATGTCGCGGAACCGCCGTGCGAACTCGGCAGCAGTCCCGCTGTTTTCTACGTCTGAATGAATATCACGCACAAATGTCTCCTCCCTATCACGGTTAAGTCCGCCACTTCGGTGCTCGCGATAACCGCATCGAAAGACGGGTTCATGCCGCACGCTTAAATCTGGATTCCGGCGCCGCGCTTTCTCGGACAGCCGTTTTAAGCTTCAATGTATGCCTTACGCCTCCTTCATCCCGCACCGATGCGAGAGCGAATATCGAGCGTTCTTCGATCGCCCGAGCGGGCCGCGCCTTTCGTTTCTCGTTCGTTATGCGAATGGATTACATCTATTGCACCAAGTCGGACAACATCGATCGAGCGAGGTCATCTTCAACCTTTATTCGATTTAGCTGGCAAGTAGGTATCCTGAATGTACCGAGTATGAATTTTCGCCTCAGCAAAGTCCTTGCTGCCAATCAGGTCAAGGTGGAAGTCTCGAGTCGTATGAACGCCATCGATTTCCAGTTCATGCAATGCGCGCTTCATTCTCGAGATGGCTTCTTCTCGCGTCTCGCCCCAACAGATGATCTTTCCGAGGAGGGAGTCGTAATAAGGTGGCACTACATATCCTGAGAACAGATGGCTGTCCATCCTAACGCCGATTCCGCCTGGCGGTGAATAGCGCTGGACCCGTCCCGGCTTGGGCTGGAAATCCTGCGCGGGATCCTCCGCATTGATACGACATTCGATTGCGTGACCATTCAAACGAACCTCCGACTGCAGCACTTCGATTTCCTCACCGGAGGCGATACGAATCTGCGCCTTCACGAGATCGATGCCCGAAACCATTTCGGTAACCGGATGCTCGACCTGTATCCGCGTATTCATCTCCATGAAATAGAAGCTTTCTGATGCTGGATCCAAAATGCACTCGATTGTCCCGGCGCTCCGATAGTGGACGTGCTTGCAGAGGCGAACGGCTGCCTCCCCGATCCTCGCCCGCAGGGTGGCGGAGAGGACAGGAGATGGACTTTCCTCGATGAGTTTCTGGTTCCGACGTTGAGTCGAACAATCCCGCTCACCGAGATGCAGGACATTCTTTCCATCACCGAGCACCTGAATTTCGATATGTCGGATATCGGTTAAGAACTTCTCCAAGTACATCGCCCCGTTTCCGAACGCAATGGTAGCTTCGCGTGATGCCTCAAGAAACGCCTTTTCGATGCTTGAGCGATCTTGAACCACCCGCATTCCCCGACCGCCGCCGCCGGCGGATGCTTTCAGTAAAATGGGGTAACCGATGGTCTCGGCGATTTCCGCAGCCGCTGCGGCGTCGGTAACTACGCCCTTGGAGCCAGGCGTCGTTGGTACTCCAGCCTCCTCGGCGAGCTTACGTGCCATTGCCTTATCGCCCATCGAACGAATGGAGGCGCCTGTCGGCCCGACGAAAATGAAGCCTTCCGCTTCGACGAGGTCCGCAAAGTCGGCATTCTCCGAAAGGAATCCGTAGCCCGGGTGGATCGCATCGACGTTGAGGGCTGAGGCGGCGGCCAGGATACGCCGCGGTTGCAGATAGCTGTCCTGAGGCTTCGGACCGCCGATGCACACGGCGCGATCAGCCATCTTCGCGGCCAGGGAGTTCCTATCTGCTTCCGAGAAAACCTGAACCGTTTCAATACCCAATTCGCGGCACGCTCGAATGATGCGGACAGCGATCTCGCCACGGTTGGCAACGAGGAGGCGCTTAATCTTGATACCCATGTTCTCCCCTATCGGCTTGCCGGATCGATCACAATCAGCGGTTGGCCGTACTCAACTGTTTCACCATCCGATACCAAAATCTTTTTGACAACGCCTCCGGATTCGGCAGCGAGTGCGTTCATCAATTTCATCACCTCGATGATGCAAACCGTGTCTTGAGCGGCGATCGTATCTCCGACGGACACAAACGGTTCCGCGCCGGGTTCCGGGGCGCAATAGAACGTGCCGACCATCGGCGCGCGAACTGTGACGAAATGTTCAGGCCACCCCTCCTGAACGACCGGTTTCGATCCCGCAGGCACCTCGACATTCCGCACGGAATCGCTCCGGACGCTTTCCGGCAGGTCTGCCGGCTTTGCAGACGAATCCGGCTTCGAGATCGATGTTTGTATTTGAGTTGAAATGTCCGCTGGGCGTGAGTTCTTGCTCAGTGAAATTTCAATGTCGTCATACCGGAGGCGAAACTCGCTGAATTTGTCTGCCTCCTCGACTAGCTTAATGATCTCTCGGACGTCTTCGTACGTAAGCTGCTTGATGCTCATGAAAAACTCCCAGTTAAACAGTCTCGGCTCTCAATTGCCGGAGATATCCAGTTGAAACTCACCGCGAGAAATATGGACACGGCCGATTTTGGGGCGCTGCGAGAGGTTTTTGAGCAACGCCACGATGGAGTGATCGTGCTGGTATTCACGAGTCATATCGCCCTTCTCGCGAAGCATTTCGTCTACCTGGGAGCCAGCGAACATGTACCGCAAGAGTCTCTCGTCATCCGACGCGTTCGGATATTTTTTGCGTAGCGCAGCCACGGCCGGTTCGGGCGGAGTAGGCTTCAGCGCGATCTGTTTAGACCCGTTCTCCACAATGCGATCGAGCATGTCGGGTGCGACAGGGGCGAGAAGCTTGCCGTAGTAACCCAGCGCGTACTTCTTGATTTCATTCGGCACAACGCGATATCTCTCGCCATGGACGACATTCAGCACAGCCTGCGTGCCGACCAATTGGGCGAACGGCGTGATCATGATTGGATAGCCGAGTTCCTCGCGAACTCTCGCCACCTCTTCAAGCAGTTGATCGTATCGATCAGAAAGACCCGCGTCGGCCAACTGTGACTTGAAGTTACTTAACATGCCACCCGGCATCTGGTGCTGGTAGTGAAACACATCGTATTCCAGCACCTCTCCAACAGGCTTGCCCTCTGCCTCGGCGATACGTTGGAAATGTTCCCCGACCATGTCGACCGTCAGGTCGTCGAGTGGGACGTCATATCCCATCAGGCGCAGATTCCTTGCGGTGCTTTGCGTCGCGGGTTGAGCCGCTCCGTTTGCCATCGGTGCGATCGAAGTATGAAGAAGATCCGCACCACATTTAACGGCCTCGAGGTAGACGAGAGGAGCCAAGCCGGTCAAGCAATGGCTGTGGATCTCGAGCGGCAAATTGCCGATGACCTGCTTGATTGCAGGCACGAGCGTACGGATACGATCTACGGTCAAAAGACCGGCCGCGTCCTTAAGCATGATTCCGTCGACTGATTTGCTTTTTACCAACTCCCGAGCGGTTCTGACATACAGCTCGTCGGTATGAACCGGGCTAAGCGAATAAGACAGGGCGGCAAACGTCTCCACACCGAGTCGTCTAGCGACCCTTGTCGTTGCCAAGATGTTTTCCACATCGTTGAGCCCATCAAACGAGCCGACGATACGAAAGCCGTTTGCTACCGCGCGCTCGACCCAGAGCTCGAGGATGTCATCCGGCAGCATGTCGAATGTCATCAAGTTCTTGCTTCGCACGAGAAACCGAAGTGGCGTTTTCTGTACCTTACTACGCATTAGCCGCACACGCTCCCAAGGATCCTCCTTGAGGTAGCGAACACAGACGTCGAATTGAATTGGTGCTACGAGGTCAATCTGTGCGAACCCTGCGTTGTCCATAGCTTCCGCAACGGGAAGCATATGTGCCGTTCTCATCCGTGTCGCCCAGAGACACTGATGAGCATCGCGCAGTGTTGTGTCGACGATGCCGATCTTCTTACCCTGCCTGTCCATTCTACCTCCGATCAGTTTCACTTACTGCATAGTAACAGGACGTCTGAAAAAAGACTCGATGGTGTTTTCCCTATGAGATTCGTCCGTTGTAAGCGCTGGTGTAGTGGGAAGTAACGAGGTCTAAGCGCTAATTTAAGGTTCTGAGATGGTCGGCGAGTCTCATCGAACAGGAGGCGGATTTCAATGGCCGCTTGGTATTTACTATAGTGTATATAGCCGAACCAGACTTACGCGGATCCACCGCTCTCACCTAATGCGTCTGAAGGCCGGCAGCGGGCTTGGCACTCGCCGCTCTCCCGTCGAACTGGCTCATTGATGCCAGACATGCCGTTCCGTCAACGTCGTGGGAGGCCGATCCAAGGGTTCCAATCTGAAGCGGGCGCCGTACCCGGAAGGCGAGTGCCCCGTTTCGTCAGCATTGGATGCCGAATTCCGCGCAAGGCTGCGCGGTGCTGCTGAGCGGTAGGTTGGAATGGACACGTGCCGTCGTCCCACTTGAGCGGCAAGTAACTCGTCTAGCCTGACTCTCATGCTCTCACGGGGCGACGGCACGACCTCAAGCCGGAATACACAACCCGAGAACGCAGGTCAGCGCTGAAGACCGCACGGCACGGGGCTCAAGAAGGAAAGCATTGACGGCTTGATCCTACTGTTGGAATCGATTCGCTATGCTATTCCCACCTGCGATTGTCCATATCGAGAGCCGTCAGAGTTTCGGTACTGCGTTCAATGAGGGGGTGGTCGCTTCGCCCGTCGAAGAACCACCGCCAAAGCAAGATCTACAAGCTTTCCGAACGGCGCACGCAGCAGGGTTGGAAAATTCCACCGGCCCTGAACAAAGACCCCTTTGGCGTGGCTCATCGCGCGAAAGCCCTCGATGCCATGATAGGCCCCCATCCCACTTGGCCCAACTCCGCCGAAAGGCAGTTCATCCTGGGCCACGTGCAGGAGCGTGTTGTTGATGCCGGTGTTGCCAGAGGTCGTCCGCTTGAGCAGCGTCTCACACGCCTGGTCCTCGTTGCCAAAATAGTAGAGAACGAGTGGACGCGGGCGGGCGTTCACGTAGTCGATGACCTCGTTCATGCTTTGATAAGTGCGTACCGGCAAGATCGGGCCGAAAATCTCCTCCTGCATGATGGCGCTTGCATCGCTGGCCCGATAACCAACGTCGGTGCAAGTGTGCGCACTCGCGCTGTGGCACTCTCCGGCCTGACGCCCGCTTCGACCAATCGTGCACCTTGGCGCCTGGCATCTGCGACGAGGCCGACAAGGCGCTCGTAATGTCTGTCGCTGACGATCGAGGTGTAGTCTTTGCTAGTGGGCCCCTCCGGATAGCATCGGGCCACCGTTGCATTGAACTGCGTGACGAAGGTCTCAAGGTCGTCTTCGTGGACGAGCGCATAGTCAGGCGCGACGCAGGTCTGACCGCTGTTCGAGAGCTTGCCGAAGACGATGCTGCCCATGGTTCGCTCGTCGACGTGGCCGCGTGCAACGATGGCCGGGCTCTTGCCACCCAGCTCGAGCGTAACCGGCACCAGATTGTCGCTGGCCGCCTTCATGACCTTGCGGCCGACCTGCGTGCTGCCCGTAAACACCAGATGGTCGAACGGCAAGCTGCTGAACGCAGCGCCGACTTCCGGCCCGCCCAGCACGACGGCCACTTCGTCCGCTGAGAAGATTTCAGCGAGCATCCGCCGGATGACCTCGCTGGTGCGCGGCGTCAGCTCCGATGGCTTGAGCATCACGCGGTTGCCGGCCGCGAGCGCTGTCGCAAGGGGAATGAACGTCAATGAAAACGGGTAGTTCCACGGCGCCATCACCCCGACCACGCCCTTCGGCTGGTATTCGACCCACGCCCGGCCGGACTGGTAGAAGATCTCGACGTGCCGCCGTTCGCGCTTCATGAACCGGCGCAGATTTTGCGTCAAGTAGTCGATCGACTGGACCACGCCGACCAGTTCCATGATGTCCGTCTCGTGATATGAGCGATGCCCGAAATCGGCGCTAATCGCCTCTTTCACCTCGCTGCGATACCTAAGGACTACCGCGCGCAGCCGGGCGAGCCGCGCCTTGCGCTGAGCGAGATCTGGCGGCCCCTCTTTGAGGAAGGCGCTGCGCTGAACTCCTAGCAAATCGGCCGCGTCGATGCCGTGAATGGGCTCTGCGGGGATGGTCATCGTGTACCTCACGGAGAGCATCTAAACGTAAATGCCGTCAATTTGATCATCGTGGATGGCAGGCTGTGCAATGGATATGTAGCGTCGGCCGCTTGCCGGCCGTCATAACAATGCCGCAACTTGCTCCGCTGTTGCCCTGGCGGACTGCGGGTTCTGACCGGTCACTAGCCGCCCATCTGTGACGACCTTCGAGACGAACGGCAGCAGGGCCTTTTCGTAGAGCGCGCCGCGCCGCATCATCTCCTCCTCGGCGTTGTAGGGGACTTTGCTTGCGACGCCTGCGAGCACTTCCTCCACCCATGAGTAGCCGGTGATTCGCCGCTCGGCCACGAGAAGCTTGCCGTCGGAGAGCTTCACGTTGAGCAAGCCGCAGTAGCCGTGGCAGACGGACGAGACTACGCCGCCGCGCTCGTAGATCTCCCGTGTGACCCGATGCAAGTTCGCATCATCGGGAAAGTCCCACATGACGGCGTGTCCGCCGGTGAAATAGATCGCATCAAACACCGCCGGATTGATCTGGTCGGGGCGCGCAGTCGTCGCCAGAAGCGTCTGGCGATCCTTATCGTTCAGCCACTCCTTCACCGAAGCATCGGCTAGCGGCCATTTGAGCGAGCGAGGCTCCAGGGGCGAGACGCCGCCCTTCGGGCTCACGAGACGTTGATCGTAGCCTTTTTCAGCGAAGACATGCCAGGCATGGGTCAGCTCGGATAGCCAGAGGCCAGTCGGCTCAGCCCGGTCCGCATAGTTGGCGACGTTGCTGACAACGTGAAGTACGCGCTTGGTCAAGTTGTATTTCCCTTTCAATCTGCCACCGGAAGCTGCAGAGGAAACCATATCGTTAAAGTAAAGCTGAATGTCAAGGCGTTTCGAGATTTGGATCGGTTGATGAAGAGTCTCTGGCCAGCGGCGCATCCAGTAGGGTCGAGAGGGCATCTACGATGGCATGATCGCCTATCGCCTGCACCGCTAACGGACTTTGACCGACCGGCGCCGGCTCGTCCTGTGACGTTTCGTGGTGTCGTCCGTGGCTGTCGCGCGTTTCAATTCCCCCGACTGCATCCGGGACAACAGCCTCTTTGCGTTGGTAGCGCAGTCGATTTCCTCAGGCTTCGCCTCGATTTCGTCCAGAAGCGTAACGAGGTGTTGCTTGCTTTTCGCGAGCCGTACCTCCATCGCCTCAATGTCCCGCACCTTGCTACGCAGCGCTTCGACCAGCGTGCCGTGCTTCCATTGCGTCAAATCGGGCGGTAGCAACATGCGAATCTCGTCGAGACTGAAGCCGGCCTGTTGCGCCGCCCCGATCAGGTCGAGCATGAGCACCGCCTCGGGCGGATAAATCCGGTAGCCGTTCGACTGGCGTTGAACCTCTAACAGCCCTATGCCCTCATAGAAGCGAATGCGCGACGCAGCAATGCCCGTGCGTGCTGCCAATTCACCGATCTTCACGATTTGGATACTCCTTACCCTCACCGAAGCTGGCCTTCAATTGCATTTCCACGCCGAGTCGAGTCCCAACTACATGGGGTATCAGATCCGCTCGAAAAGTAAGCCTGCATGGCGCCTCAGACGCTCGATGAAGCGCTCGTCGAATACCGTGGCCGGTGTCCAGAAGCCGCCCGCACGCCCAACCTTGGCGCCGTCCTTGACGAGGTCCCTCGCAAGACTGATGGCCGCCTGACCCAGCATCTTGCCGGTTGAGCCATAGCCCGGATCGCGATCCCCAGTCACTTTGATGCGCAACGCCTGGCCGTCATCCGTGCGCCCGAAAAACCGTAAGTCGTAACGGCCTGCCAACTGTGCCTCAGGGCTTGGGCCTTCGCCGGGTTGCGGCAGGAGGAAGCGTTGCATCATGCTGCGAACCGGGCCGGTGACGATGGCCGCCATGAACGCTCCCAGCCCGGCCACGGTGACCAGCGCACTCAGGCGACCCTTCAGGCCTGTGCCGGTCAATATGGCTTCGTCATAGGTAAACCGGCCGCCATAGGCGTTGCCAGAGAGGGCATTGGAGCGATGCACCACACGCTCGTTGATGGCCGCCATCACGAAGGGGGCGACCCATGACCCGAAAGCGGAATCAAACTCCGCGGACTTGACATTGTGTTGGCGCGTCTGAAAACCATGTCCTTTGGGGCAGAGCGCGTAGGGATTGGCGAGTTCCTTTCGTAAGGACGGGTTGGCAGCCGCCTCCTTGACGACGTTGATCAGACTGGCGACTGTGCCGCCTGATGCCCCGCCCTTGAGTGTCTTGACCCGCATCTTGACTTGGGTTGCCGGTGCACCGAATTCTTGCATTGCTTGTCGCTGCAGGAACCAGACCCCCATGTCGGAGGGCACCGAATCGAAGCCACAGCAATGCACGATGCGTGCCCCCGACTCTTGAGCCCTGGACTCATATTTTTCGATCATTCGTTTGATCCACTGGGTCTCGCCAGTGAGATCGCAGTAGTCAATGCCGCTTTCTACGCAAACCTTGATCAGCAGTTCACCATAATGCGCATATGGGCCGACGGTCGATACGATCACCCGGGTCTGCGCGCACATAGCGCGCAACTGGCTCTCATTCGCGGCGTCCGCCACAATGATGGGCAGAGACTGCCCCACCCCGCCCAGCGAGCGCTTGACATCGTTGAGCCTCGCTGCGGATCGGCCCGCGATGGCCCAACTAAGCGTTTCGACCTGGCCCGAGAAGTATTCGGCAAGATATCGCGCCAAGATGTGGCCTACAAAGCTGGTGGCTCCAAATACGACCACGTCATAGTCTGGAGTGCTCATGGATGCTTCCTTGCGGGGCTGCTTCTCGAGGAGCTAGAATTCATACGATTACGTTCAATTTCCTGGACAATCGAACGTCTTCAACGGTGTTGGCAGATTCAACACCATTTGCGCGTCCTTGACCACGTCCAGACGAAGGATTCTCGAGGCACCCAAACCCTTCAGCAACTGGGTCAAGGGGCCGCCGCTTCGCAATAGCTGTATGTCCCGCGGAAGAAGTCGTTGAGCGAACGACAACATGTTGGTCTGGACCGCCGTCTGATGCCATTGCCCATCAATCATGTTGATCGTAGTCGTCATTGCCATATGCGACTGAGGCACGACATTGCGCAAGGCCGGAAGCGGCGCGCTCAGGGTAAGGTCTGGCGTGCCGCCCGGGCCGGCTATTTGAGCCCGTACGTCGGCGTCGATGTTCACTTCGATTGCGGTGCGCCACTTGGGCAACTGGTACCCGTACAGGCCGCGTACGCGTGCGATTTCCGTGGTAACGGGCAATGCCAACACGTGCGCGAAGAAATTTCGTCGTCGCATGGAGTTGAGTAGCTCCAGCATATGGGGTCCATGCGCGCCGGGACGACGGATCACGATCGCGATGGAAACTTCGTCGTACGGGTCGTTATCGCAAACGGCATACGAAAAGAAAGTCAGCGCTAAGAGCCCGTAGCCTGGGAACGCACGCAGTGGCTCGAGGGGCGTCGGTAGCATCGACCTAAGCCGGGGCATAGGTGCGAGGAACAGCACCTGGATACTGCTTGCGCGATAGTAGAAATTGGGGGCCCAGGTCGGACCCACACGCGAAGCAACCAGTTGCTTTGGAATCCGCCGGAAAAAATCGATGTTCCCCGCGGCAGGGTCCCGGGCGACCTCATCAAGGTCGGGGTTCATTCGGAAGCGGTCATAATATCCCCCTGCGGGCACTTCGACCTGCTGCGGCCCGAATTCGACCAGTGTATGTCGCCTATCCATTCGTTGACCTTTCTCAATGAGTAACCTGGCATCTTGTGCCCGAGACATTCCGCCAAAGCGCCCGGCAGCCATCACTTTAAGGTTGAACTCAACTTGAAGGTCAAGCGTCTAGATATGCATATCGCAGCGCGTGCTCGGCCCTTCCTCTAGGCGGTGCTGGCGAAGCAAGTGCTGAAGGCATCTGCGCGAAGTAAGCGCCTTAAGAAATTTACAAACTATTTTGGAACAGTTTTCCGCTACGGGCCGTCATTTTGCGGTGGAAGGACGAGACTTGCCCGGCGCTGGTACAACGCCGTCTTCGCGCAGGCGCTCTAACACCCATTTCTTCCTGTCAGAACACGTCAAATCCAGTGGCCGATTTTCTATGCTCTTTATCGCCGCGAGCAGATGCGCCCTATTTTCTTTGAGGCGCTTTTGCATGTCCTCGATCTCTGCAACCTTCCGCCTCAGGGCTTCGAGCAATTCATCATGTTGCCAGTTGCCCGAGCCGTTCGGCAGCAGATGGCGGATCTGATCGAGCGAAAATCCCGCACCCTGCGCGCTAGCGATGATTTCCAGCATCGACACCGTCTCAGGAGGGTAATCGCGATAACCATTCGCCTTGCGCTCGACCGCGGAGATCAATCCGGCGCTCTCGTAAAAGCGGATGCGCGAGGCCGTCAACCCGCTGAGCTTTGCCAGTTCTCCAATCCTCATACGGCACCTGAAAAAAGCAGTGACAGTAAGGTTAACTTTAATCCTACAGTGTGTCACGGTTGGCGACACGGTTCGGTGAAGCGGGTCGCGGGCAAGCGCACCTCAGCCGTTCTACTATTCCATACAGCATCGCCAACGCCACTAATGGAGGAAAAACATGCCCGACGCAGCCCCGATTCAACCCGGTAACGGTCGCGACGGAAGCTAGTTACGTCACTTCCGGTCGTTTTTCTTCAAAGGTACAAACGTGGGCCACCCGACGGAAGATACAACCGCTGATAAAAAACCGGCTCCCCGCGAGAACTGCTACCCATTATCTCTATGTGGGCTCCATACGTCCTGCTTGGAAGTTGCAGCGCATCCGACACGGTCTTGGGGAGAATGTCGGCCTTGACCGTGTGTACGATTTTTGTCGCGGAAACTTTGTAGACTGTTTTAGTTAACCTCACGAAATTTTCGCTCTCGAGATCGTCCAGCGGTATCTCGGCGAAATAAGGAAAGCGGGTTGCGTCCGCGAAGTAATGACTTATGAATGAGTGATCTTCCGCATCGATTTTCCGATCAAGGCGAATGATATTGCGATCGTCGCCAGCGCCGCATAGCCAGCGCGCCCAGCTGTCATCGGATTCGAT
Organism: Caballeronia sp. NK8; assembly: GCF_018408855.1. Taxonomy (GTDB): domain Bacteria; phylum Pseudomonadota; class Gammaproteobacteria; order Burkholderiales; family Burkholderiaceae; genus Caballeronia. Next base: position 243,567 of record NZ_AP024328.1, read on the forward strand.
TTGTACCCGACGTATTACCGTACTCGTCATCGGAATGAATCTTGTCCCGTCCGACGAGAGGACTTGGTAGATCCATGGCTCGCCCAGCCGTTTTTCCCGAGGGATGACGAAAGTTCCCAGCGCTCTCTTCCTCTCGACATAACCCTCATTGACTAGTGAGCCTACAGCCTTCTGAATGGTGCCAAGACTAAAGGGGACCATCTGAGACATCTCCTGCTCCGTTGGCAGTTTGTCTCCGTCTTTCCAAAATCCATCTTCGATCGCCGCGATGAATACTTCCTTCAAATACTCGTGTTTAACGGGATTATCCACCACGCGGGATTGATAGATATTGAAAAAATTCTTGTTCTTCATATGTCTCCGTTCTTTCGCGGCGTCCTTCGTGTTAATCCCCAATTCATCGGGCTATCTATTAAAATCTTGGGCAGAAGCTTATCGACTGAATATCATACTACATAGTATATGTGGAAAAGTGCAGTTGGTCGGATCGTTGAAGCAGCAAGCGTTTGCAAACGTATATTTGGGTATCGATGGAAGGGTTGGGAGGTTTGCCGCACGAGACGCGGAGGCTCTAGGGCGGCTGAGGCGGCTAGATTCTTCGCACCTGTCGATAACTGAGAATCGTAATCACAAAAGCCGGTCGATGGCGAAGGCCATCCGCCCCGTCGACGCGGCGACAAGATTCGCTGGCAGTCAAGTTCTTCTACTCTGACAATGTTTGCGAATTTGCTGGTGGCGTGGAACGCGACATACGTGGCATGCGCTCGGGCCACTACACGCCTCCGGAATGAAATCGCCCGCACCGGATCGACTCACAAGTGCCGCGGTCACAAATATGCAGGACATCAATTTACGTGGAAGCTTCGTGTCTCCCGCGGGCTATACGAGCGGCCTCCCTCCAAGCTTGGTTCGAGGTGCTTCTACGTGTGCCGGCAATCAGCGCGCTTCGTTAGTCGACCCTGAACAATTCTCAGAGCCTTACGCGATAAGGCGTTGCACCCCAAACCATGTTGAGCGAATTGCAGGAAGAAGGCATATTAACGCTTGATTCCTGCATTTTTAGTTGTATCTTCAACATGCGTTTGACCTGTCCCACGAAGAGATCGTGTGGCAATGGGTGGAGAACCCATATTGGCAGGTCATCACGGGCGAGACGTATCTGCAGACTGAGCCGCCGATCGACCCGTCGAGCCTCACGCGTTGGAGGAAGCGTCTGGGTGAAGCCGGTGTCGCGATGGCCGGAAATCCCTACGACGGCCACACGCTGGCCGAGGCATTGGAGCAGGCATTGATCCTGAGCGACGTGAAGCCGGAAGTCGCCATCGTTGATCGTGGCTACAAGGGAGTGGCTGTCGACGGCGTAAAGATCTATCACCCGGGATTGAGGCGCGGTATTACGCGCGGCATGCGAGCGATGATCCGAAGGGGCAGTGCGATCGAGCCCGCCATCGGCCACATGAAGGCGGAGGGAAAACTCGATCGGAACTGGCTCAAAGGCACCCTCGGCGACGCGATTCACGCGGTGCTGTGCGGTGCCGGCCACAACCTACGCATGATCCTCAGAAAGCTGCGGTTTTATTGCGCCCTCGTCCTTCTCGCTTTACTCAAACACTCAGCCGTACTGTCCTTCGCCGCATAAGTGCCCGTACGACGCAAAACGAATATTCAGGCCCGACCCGTTAGTATGCCCTCTCGCCCATGCGTCTCCGTGATCGGAGACGTCCTCGCAACGCATTTTGTGGTAGACAGCAGGGGTCTGATTTATAAACGGATTATTTTAGTGCCAGAAGACGAAGCCTTGTCAGAGCTGGACCGCGCTAACCCGGAATTTGCATGAGAATCAAGTCGACCCGAAGTTGCGCGTTCAGCGAACTAACCGTCGCCGCCCTCCCGATCGAATCGGAGGCCACGAGCGACTAGGTATGGAGGTCGATCGTAGGCCAATGGTTCGGCGACCGGAGCCGTGCCTCTCCCACAGCCGGCAGCGGTCTCTAGTGCGTCTAAGCAATCTATCCGTTGTCAGTCGCATTAGCTCAGCGCTTCCATTTGAATCAAAATGCTGCTTGACCTGTCGGCCTTCATGCGATTACGACCAGCATCGCTTAATTACAACCTTAAACTCAAGTACGCCCGGCTCAACAACGGTCGACCATGTACCCAGAGTCGGGTTGCCAGCCATGATGCGGGGCGGTCGCGCACGGCCAACCGCGCGATAGTCCGCTCGGCATCCTTGTTATCCCGTTTCGATTGCGTATTAGTACCCCGATGACATGTATAAAGTAAATTGAAGCCCTCATTCAGCGCGATCTCCCGATAATCGCGATCGTAAAAGCCTTCTGGCCAGCAAAGATGACGCGACTCAGTTCCCAGCCGCGCCAAGAGTTCATTTCGTCCCGCTCGCAAATCTTCTTTCAGACAAGCCCGCTTCGCCGTGCGCGAAGTCGTTAGATGATCCCAACGCCTGTGCGTGTGCGTATGGCTATGAAATTCGAAAGTTCCTGCACGTCTCATCGCTTCGATTTCGGACCAGCGCATGATGGCGTCATCGGCCTTTCCATTCTGGATGGCGATCTGCGAGTCCTCGTGAGAGAGTACGCGGGGCGAACCGGCCGATGCGTCGACTGAAGTCGGACGAACGGGTCCATCGCCGGGCCAACTCGTGACCAGGAAGCAAAGTGCCTTGAATCCCCAACGCTGCAGGATCGGATGCGCGAAAACCCAGTTGTCCAGATAGCCATCGTCAAACGTGATGACCACCGACTTGGCAGGAACCTGCTCGCCGCAAAGAAATGCCGCCAGGCCGTCGCCATCGAGCGTCTGGTAGCCCGCACGACGAAGGTAGGCGATCTGCTGCGTAAAGTGCTCAACGGTGACAGTGAGCATGCCCGGTGAATTGCTGACGTGGTGATACATCAACACAGGTACCGCTCGCGCATGGTGCGGCTTCATGCGTGATAGCCTCTTTCTTGGAGCGAGCGTCGATAGAAGCACATTGTGTCGTACACCATGTTCGTCACGCTGAAGCCTTTCGACAAAATGAATCGACCTGCATGACTCAGTTCGTGTCGAAGCGATGCGTTGTCGATGAGCCGTACGAGCGCTTCTGCCAAAGCGACGGGATCGCGCGGAGGAACCAGCAGACCGTTCACTTCGTCGCTGATCAGCTCGGGCACCCCTCCCACGTCCGTTCCGATGACCGGAAGGCCCAGCGACATCGCCTCGATGAAGGCTTGGCCGAGCGCCTCCTGATGCGTCGGAAGCACGAAGAAATCGCATCCGGCCATGATGTTTGGAACGTCGCTGCGGAATCCCAACAGGTGAATCCGATGCTCGAGGCCGCGGTTCAAGACCATGCGCTTTATTTCTGCGAACATCGGGCCGTCTCCGGCCAGCACGACATGGAATTTCTCACGCGACTCCAGTAGCGGGACGACGGCCGCAATGAGGTCTTCGTGACCCTTCCCTTCCCGCATGATGGCGACCATGCAAGCGACGACATCATCGTCCCGGAGCCCCAGCTCCGTGCGCAGTGTCGACTTCCCGCCCTCAGCGAGTTTCTCAATACCGTCATAGATGGTTTCGACCCGGTCCGCGCCGACTCCGGCGCCGATCAAATACTTCCGAACGTGGTGACTCACCGCGATCACGCGGTGAGGGAGCCAGTTGTAGGTCGCAAGCGAAGTGATGGGCAACGCAAGGTGACGCGTCCGTACAACCAGCGGCGTACCGGCCAGGCGGGCGGCAAAGCCTGCGACCAGGCTGTCGTGGCCACTGTGCGTGTTGAGCACGTCGCAAGCTCGACGCCGCAACATGCATGCAATATCGATTGCGGAGGCGACATCGCCACCCGTCCTCATCTCCGAATGATGCACGGCGAATCCGGCGGCAGCACCGTGCATTCCGATCGACGCGTCACGCGGGCAAATCAGTTCAACACGGTGGCCGGTGTCGCGCATGCCGATCATTTCCCTGAGAGTGCGCATTTCCTGCCCTCCCCACCCTTCGACGATTCGCTGTGGATGATGCTTAAACTGCGGTTCATGCGACCGATCCCTCGAAAAATTTGCTCGAGAGGGCAATGTTGAAGATGGATCGATAAGCAACGTTGGAGAACTGATGGAGAAACTGTGAAGCCGGACGAGCACTTTGAAGATGACTGCGTCTTCATCGTTTCTCCATCAAATCGCGAAGGAAACCCCATCGTTCGAACGCAGACTTCTTGCCGTTCAAGCGGGCGACTGCCTGCGTCTGATGGAGTTCTTATGAAACTTGAAAGATGGTCTCTGGGTGGCAGTTTGTGCGTGCTGCTGCTGGAGGCAATGCTTGCGGGCTGCGGGCAAGCCGAACAGCTGGGCGCCTCCCCCGCGATTCCCGTGGCGTCGGCGACCGTGGTGCACGCTTCGCTCAGACTCACGGAAGATTTGCCGGGTCGGGTCGCGGCAATGCGCGTCGCTGAGATACGGCCGCAGGTCAGCGGTATCGTGATGCGCCGGCTGTTCGAGCAAGGCACCGAGGTGCGTGCCGGCCAGCCGCTGTTTCAGATCAACCCTGCGCCGTTCAAGGCTGACAGGGACACGGCCGCGGCGGCGCTGCAACGCGCCAAGGCCGCGCTTGCGCGCGCGAAGGTGCAAACGGCACGCCTGCAGCCGCTCGTCGAAGCCGACGCCATCAGCCGCCAGGTCTACGACGACGCCGTCTCGCAGCGCGACCAGGCCGTCGCAGACGTGGCTCAGGCAAGCGCCACGCTCGCGCGCCGGCAGCTCGATCTGAAGTTCGCGACGGTCGAGGCGCCGATCTCGGGCCGCATCGATCAGGCGCTGATGACCGAGGGAGCGCTGGTCGCCAGTAGCGACAGCCAACCCATGGCGCGCATCCAGCAGATCGATCAGGTCTATGTGGATGTGCGCCAGCCGGCGGCATCGCTCGAATCGCTGCGCAACATGCTGTCGACGCAACAACAAGGCGGCGGCGGTGGCCTTCCGGTGAAAGTTCTGCGCGACGACGACACACCGTACGACGTGAAAGGCCGCGTGCTCTTTTCGGGCGTCAACGTCGATTCCGGGACCGGCGATGTGCTGTTGCGCGTGCTGGTCGACAACCCGAAGCGGCAGCTTCTTCCGGGAATGTATGTACGGGCCCGGATTCCGCGCGCGAACTACGCGCGCACGCTGCTTGTTCCGCAGCAGGCGGTCGTACGCGTCGCGGGCAAGCCGCAGGTCTGGGTGATCGACGCGACGAGCCACGCGCGGCCAAGGCCCGTCGAGCTCGGCGAGCTGAGCGGACGTCATTACCGCATTCAATCGGGTCTCACGTCCGGGCAGAAGATCGTGGTCGAAGGCATGGAGCGCCTGAACGACGGCGCGCTGGTCGCCGCGAGCGACGGGAAATCGCCCGGTGCGCCGCTGGCTGCACCCACGCACTGAGTCACGGGAGCGTCCAGCCATGTCCGAATTCTTCATCCGGCGACCCGTCTTCGCGTGGGTGATCGCCCTCTTCATCATCCTGCTGGGCCTGATCGCGATACCGCAACTGCCGATCGAACGTTACCCTTCGGTCGCGCCGCCCGCCGTCACCATTACCGCGACGTATCCCGGCGCCACGCCGCAAACCATGAGCGACTCCGTGCTGAGCCTGATCGAGCGCGAGCTGTCGGGCGTCAAAAATCTGCTCTACTTCGAGTCGTCGGCCGATACGTCGGGCACCGCGCAGATCACGGTGACGTTCAAGCCCGGCACGAATCCCGCGCTCGCCCAGGTCGACGTTCAGAACCAGCTCAAGACCGTCGAGCCGCGCCTGCCCCCGGTCGTGCGCCAGTCCGGCGTGACCGTGGAGTCGGCTTCCTCGGGCTTCCTGATGCTCATCGGTCTCAAGTCCGACAGCGGTCTCTACGACGCGAGCATGCTCAGCGACTACATGGCGCGCAACGTCGTCGAGGAGCTGCGACGCGTCGATGGCGTCGGCCGCGTACAGTTGTTCGGTTCCGAACGGGCGATGCGCATCTGGGTCGATCCGAACAAGCTGATCGGCTATGGCTTGTCGATGAACGACCTGACGACTGCGATCAGCCAGCAGAACGTGCAGATCGCGCCGGGCAGCGTCGGTGCGTCGCCGGCTCTGACCGGTCAGCGGGTGACCGTGCCGCTTACCGCACAAGGGCAACTGACGACCCCGGAACAGTTTGCCGCGATCGTGCTGCGCGCCAACGCCGATGGCTCCCGGGTCGTACTGCGCGACGTCGCGCGGGTCGAGCTCGGCTCGCAGTCGTACAGCTTCGTCAGCAGCGAGAACGGCAAGCCCGCCGCCTTCGCTGGCGTGCAGCTCGCGCCCGGCGCCAATGCGGTCAAGACCGCGGCGGCCGTGCGCGAGCGTCTGAAGGAAGCGGGCAAGGCGATGCCGGCCGGTATCAGCTATTCGATCCCGTTCGATACTTCTCCGTTCGTTCAGATTTCGATCGAGAAGGTTCTCCATACGCTCGTCGAGGCGATGGTGCTCGTGTTCCTCGTGATGTACCTGTTCCTGCAGAACGTGCGCTACACGCTGATCCCCGCCATCGTCGCGCCCGTGGCGATGCTCGGCACATTCACGATCATGTTGGCGACAGGCTTCTCCATCAACGTGCTGACGATGTTCGGCATGGTGCTCGCGATCGGCATCATCGTCGACGATGCGATCGTCGTGGTGGAGAACGTCGAGCGCCTGATGACCGAGGAAGGTCTCTCGCCGAAGCTCGCAACGTCGAAGGCCATGAAGGAGATCTCCGGCGCGATCGTCGGCATCACACTGGTGCTGACCGCGGTGTTCATCCCGATGGCGCTGGCAAGCGGCTCGGTTGGCGTGATCTACCAGCAGTTCACGCTGTCGATGGCAGTCTCCATTCTGTTCTCGGCGCTCCTCGCGCTGACGCTGACGCCCGCTCTGTGCGCGACGATGCTCAAGCCGATCGCGCCTGGTAACCACGAGAAACGTGGCTTCTTCGGCTGGTTCAACCGTCGTTTCGAGCGGATGACGCGCTCGTACGAGTCGCGCGTCGGCCGGCTCGTCGGCCGAACCGGGCGCGTGATGCTGCTGTTCGTGGCCATTTCCGGCGCACTCGTCATCGGCTTTCGCATGCTGCCGTCGTCGTTTCTGCCAGACGAGGATCAGGGCTACTTCATGACAAGCGTCCTGCTGCCCGCCGACGCGACCGCCGAGCGCACGCAGGATGTGGTCGGGACGCTGCAGCGCCATCTCGCGTCGCGCCCGGCGATCCAGTCGAGCATTTCGATCGTCGGCTATGGCTTCTCAGGCTCCGGACCGAATGCCGCGCTGAACTTTGCGGTGCTCAAGGACTGGGACAGGCGCGGCGACGCGACGACGCCCAATGAGAACACGCGTGCACAGCAAGCCATGGCTTCGGTGACCGAGGGATCCGTGATGAGCCTGCTGCCGCCCGCGATCGACGAGCTCGGCACCAGCTCAGGCTTCACGTTGCGTCTGCAGGATCGCGCCAATCACGGCGACGAAGCGCTGAAGGCGGCCCAAGCCAAGCTGCTGGAGCTCGCGGCGAAGAGTGACATCGTAACGGGCGTCTACCCCGATAGCCTGCCGGCGGGTGCCAGCATCCACCTGGAGATTGACCGGCCCAAGGCCGAGGCGCTGGGTGTGTCCTTCACCAGCATCAGCGAAACGCTGTCGGCAGCGATCGGCTCGACCTACGTCAACGACTTCCCGAATGCCGGACGTATGCAGCAGGTCATCATCCAGGCCGACGCGTCCGCGCGCATGCAGATCAACGACGTGCTGAAGCTGTACGTGCGCAATGCCGGCGGCGGCATGGTGCCGCTATCGGAAGTGATCCGTCCCGTCTGGTCCGAGTCGCCACTGCAACTGACGCGCTTCGAGGGCTATCCGGCCGCGCGCATATCGGGCAGCGCCGCGCCGGGTCATTCCAGCGGCGCGGCGATGGCCGAGATGGAACGTCTCGCCGCGCGGTTGCCCTCGGGCTTCACGGTCGAGTGGACCGGACAGTCACTGCAGGAGCGTCAGTCGGCGTCGCAGGCTCCGATGCTAATGGCGCTGTCGATGGTGGTCGTGTTCCTCGTGCTGGCCGCGCTCTACGAGAGCTGGTCGATTCCGCTGTCGGTGATGCTGGTGATACCGCTCGGGCTGATCGGCGCGCTCAGCGCGGTGCTGCTCCGCGGATTGCCGAACGACGTGTTCTTCAAAGTCGGGATGATCACCGTGATCGGCCTGTCCGCGAAGAACGCGATCCTCATCATCGAGTTCGCGAAGCAGTTGCGCGAACAGGGCAAGGGGCTGGCGGAAGCCGCCGTGGAAGCTGCCCGGCTGCGCCTGCGTCCAATCCTGATGACATCGCTAGCGTTCGGCCTCGGCGTGGTGCCGCTGATGATCGCGACCGGCGTGAGCGCGGAAACACAGCACGCGATCGGTACTGGCGTGTTCGGCGGCATGGTCACTGCGACAATCCTCGCCGTCTTCTTCGTGCCCGTCTTCTTCGTTTTCGTGATGAGCATCCAGGAACGCATCGCGGCATGGCGGGCAACCCACCGTAAAAGCGCGGCCGTGCGTCAAGAACAAGAGAGTTGATGTCATGCGAGCCCTCATTCTTCCCGTCGTGCTGGCCGTGTCGGCCTGCTCTTTGACCCCGGCGTTCGTCAGGCCGGCTGCGCCCGTCCCCATGACATACACGACAGGCGCCGCGTCCGATGTGCGCACGAACGCAGCCGATCTGGGCTGGCGCACGATGTTCGGTGACCGGCGTTTGCAGCGTCTCATTGAACTCGCGCTCGAAAGCAATCGCGATCTGCGGCTCGCCGCGCTGAACGTCGAAGCTGCCGCGGCCCAGTATGGCATCCAGCGCGCTGCACAATTGCCTTCTGTCGACGCCACAGGCGGTTTCACACGCCAGCGCATCGCCGCCAATGCCGAGACCGATCCGCCCATCGCCGCGATGACCCAGAAGCAATACGGCGTCAACGTCGGGATCAGCGCGTTCGAGATCGATCTGTTCGGCCGCGTTCGCTCCCTGTCGGATGGCGCGTTCGCCCGTTACCTCGAAAGCGATGACGGACGCCGTGCCGCGCAGATCGCGCTCGTTGGTGCGGTGGCCGACGCGTACTTCGCCGAGCGCCTCGCACAGGAGCAGCGCGAGTTGGCCGAACACACCCTTGCGGACTGGCGGGAGTCACTCGACCTCGCGCGCCGGCTCAGGAACGCCCATCAGGCGAGCAGCGTCGACGTGGCCGGCGCCGAAGGTCAAGTTGCCAGCGCCGAAGCAGATCTGGAGGCGCGCGCACGCATGGTCGAGCAGGCCGGCAATGCACTGCGGCTCCTGATCGGCGCCGACTTCCCGAAGGATCTGCCGGAGCCGACCCCGCTGGCGCAGCAACCGGTCATGACGCGACTGCCAGCAGGCCTGCCGTCCGACCTGCTGTTCCGGCGGCCCGATATTTTGCAGGCGGAACAGGACCTGATCGCCGCCAATGCCGATATCGGTGCGGCGCGCGCCGCATTCTTTCCACGACTCTCATTGACAAGTTCTTTGGGTTTGATCAGTCCGGCCATGAGCGGCCTTTTCGACGGCGACCATCGGGCATGGACCTTCGCGCCGCAGGTCACAGTCCCGCTGTTTCAGGGCGGCCGCCTGCGCGCCGAGCTCCGACTCGCCGAAGTGCGCAAGACAAGCGCGGTTGCCGGATACGAACGGGCTGTGCAAATCGCGTTCCGCGAAGTCGCCGACGGCCTAGCGGGTCGCGACACCTTCCATCGGCAGATCGAGGCTCAGGTGCGGGTGGTGGCGAGCGCCGAGCGTCGCACTGATCTGTCTACCCTGCGCTATCGCGCCGGCGTCGACGGACGCCTCGAATTGCTGGATTCCCAGAGGCAGCTTTATGCATCGAGGCAGGTGCTGCTGGACTTGCGCCGCGCGGAGTTCGGCAATGCCGTCGCCCTTTACAAGGCGCTCGGCGGTGGCCTGACCGAGACCGACGTGAGGCCTCCCGACCCCGCGCCCGAGCTGAGCCTTGCCGCGCCCCACCCATTGGCACGATCATGAAACAACCCGAAAAACGTCGCACCGTCGCTCTTCTGATTCATGGCCTCGGCGGCACGGAGCACGATCTTGGTATCTTGCGCAAGTCTTTGAACCAGATTGGGATCGATACGCACGCGCTTTCGTTGCCGGGACACGGATCGAGCCCGGAGGACCTGATCATGGCTCGGGCGGAGCAATGGATAAACGTAGCGACGCGGGAATATGACATGCTCGCCCGTACCTATGAAACGGTGCATCTCATCGGTATGTGCATGGGAGCGCTTCTCGCATTGATCGTCGCGGAGCGTCGACCGCGCGACGGCAAGCTCGTCCTGCTCGCAGCACCGGTCTTTCTCGACGGGTGGTCGATGCCGTTTTATCGGCGACTCCGGTATTTCCTCTACCTCATTCCTTGTCTGGCCCGAAGAATGAGAGTCACCGAGCAAGATCCTTATGGAATCAAGAACGCGTTGACGCGATCCTTGATCAAGGCCCGGTTCCAAAGGGGCGACGCGTTTCACTACCGCTGGGTTCCGCTGGCGTGTATTCGCCAGGTCGATCGACTGCGCTACAAGGTGTGGAAGGTCGCGAGACACATCAGACATCCGACGCTCGTGATCAATTCTCGCGAAGACGAAGTGACCTCGGTCAAGTCCGCTTCATTTCTGGTCGACGCCATACCCACGTCCAGATGCCTGATCGTAGAGAACAGCTATCACATGTTATGCATCGACAACGATCGGAAGCAGATAGCGGAAACGATGACGGCGTTCCTTGGAAACTGACAGGAAAGGGATGTTCGCTGTGTTGAGATATCATCGAGATTTCATGGAGCTGATTGCGTATTCGGCGGTGCTGCCCCACGATGTCGCTTCTGCCGGAAGCCTGTAACGACATGAACGCGCTGATTCTCATCGCCGAAGACGAACCCGAAATCGCGGAAATTCTCGACGCTTATCTTGTACGCGAGGGGTATCGCACTTATCGGGTCGGCAATGGACAGACCGCGCTCGATGTTCATTCGACACTGAAGCCGGATCTCGTGCTTCTCGACATCCGCATGCCCGGCAAGGACGGCTGGGAAGTGCTCGCTGAACTGCGTCGGCGCGGCGATACCCCGGTCGTCGTCGTAACGGCGCTCGATCAGGATATCGACAGGCTACAGGGCTTGCGCATCGGAGCGGATGACTACGTCTCGAAGCCGTTCAACCCGGTCGAAGTCGTGGCGCGGGTCGGCGCGGTGCTGCGGCGCACGGCTGCGTCACGGACTGAAACAGTCATTCGCGTGGGCCGGCTCGAGATCGACACGGAAAGCTACGTCGCCAGCATCCGGCAAGCGGGCACGAGTGCAGCTCCAGCCGGAAACGCGGTCCAACTTGCCCTCACGCTCACCGAATTCCGCGTGCTTACCCATATGGCGAGATCGCCGCAGCGGTATTCACTCGCAGCGAACTGATCGATGCCTGCATGCCCGGCAGTGGCGCGCTCGAACGCACGGTCGACAGCCACGTCAGCAACTTGCGCAAAAAGCTCGAAAAGGCTGGCGCGGCGGAAATCATCACGGTAGTACGGGGCGTCGGTTACCGACTCGCGAGCACGTGATGGAGAAGACGCAGCGCAATGAAGCTCAACATCGCGGACGCCTCAGTCGTCAGATCGTGCTTTCGATGGGCCTGGTATCGATTATCACGATGCTCATCGCCTTTGTCGGATCGGTCGTGATCTACGGCTGGCTGTATGCGCTCTCGCCTCCTGAGCTTCCCAAGACGCCCGTCGAGTGGCTCATTCCCGATTCGATCGATTTCCTGATCTTCGCCACGCTGCTGTTGATCGGCCTCGTAGTGGCGGTCGTCATGGCGTCTCGCCTGGCCCGCCGTATTCTCGCGCCACTGAACTCGCTTGCTGAAGGCGCGCGCCGCATCGCAGCAGGCGACCTCGAAGCACGCGCGCTTCCCGGTGACCGTTCGCTCGGCGACACCGCGCTCCTTGTCGATGATTTCAATGCGATGGCCATCAGGCTGCAGCAAATGGCGGCTGACATGACAGCCTGGAACGCGGCGATCGCGCACGAGTTGCGCACACCACTGACGATTTTGCGCGGCCGCCTTCAAGGAATGCGCGATGGCGTGTTCAAGCCCGATGATGCGCAGATTCGCGGACTGCTGTATCAGGTAGAAGGCCTTGCGCGGATCGTCGACGACCTCCACATCATCACGCTTCAGGACATCGGCCGGCTGGAAATGCATTTCGAACCGACACGCATCGACATTGAGATACGTCGAGCGGTCGATTCCATCAGCGACGCACTGTATGAGGCAGGTTTTACGATAGAACTCGACGTCAGTGACGCAATGGTCGTATGCGATGGTGCGCGCATCCGGCAAGCTCTTCTTGCGCTGCTCGACAACGCACGGCGCTATGCGATTCCAGGTCGATTGCGAGTGGCGCTTGGGCTCGCGCCGGCCGCCTTGGTGCTGAGTGTCGAGGATGGCGGCCCCGGCCTTGCGCCCGAATTTGCGAAGCTGGTATTCGAGCCTTTTCACGCGCGCCGACGCGTCACGCTCCAGACAGTTTGGCGGATCGGGATTGGGTCTGTCGGTGGTACGCGCAATTGCGCTCGCCCATCGGGGCCGCGCGACCTTCCGCCCGTCGGCCGCCGGAGGGCTCGATTTTCGAGCTCACGCTACCTCGCATTTGACGCCCTATCTACTTTTTCCCGGATATAAATGCATCGTCATTGCAACGGCGATCGTGTGACCGCCGACCGCTTCAACTTCATTTAGAGTGAATCCGGCTCGTCTTTGCGCCAATCGGTTTTGCGCAGGGCACGTAATGATGGGCTGCATCCGCGCGTCTACCGTGTAGATACAGCCTCTGGGCAATCAGGCCTTTTTGCTATAGGCATTACACCAACCCTTACCTGCGACCTGCTTACCGCCGAACATCGGACACGGAGCGGACACGTCATTCGGCCTGCCCTGAATAAGAACGTACAGTTCGGCAAGCCTGATCCGCTGTGTATCTTCGCGATACTTAAGCTTGTGTCGACCGTGGCCGCATCGCCCTTGTAACCGAGCGCGAGCGATGTTGGATTCGTTCTCGACGCATCGGCTGGACCAGCAAAGGCAATGCGAGACAGCGCTAGTCCCCGAAGCAACGCCCGCGTGTGATCATAAAAGTGCGACGGGACTTCCTCATGTAAGCTCCCATTTTGTGAAATTGGTGTGTGACAAGGCCTGCAAAAACCTATAGTCGTAAAACAACGTTGTTAGCAATGGGCAGGACCCAGGGCGTTGCGTTTCAGACTTTCAGCGCGCCGAAAATTTTCGCCTCAACATGTCTTCGCGTCGCCGAACAGCATGCGATTGTTTGTCCTTGTAGAAGAGCGGGTTGTCTACGCCGGCGTAGCCCGAGGCCATGCTGCGTTCATCACGATTGAAGGTTTTGGCCTTCCAGACCTCCAGCACCGGCATGCCGGCGATCGGGGCTCGCCGGGTCCTCCTGCGCCGCCGGGTTCACGGATGTCGTTCGCGCCGATAACCCATTGACACGTCCGCCTCGCGGAAGTCAGCGTTAATCTCTTCCATCTCCATCACGATGTTGTAGGGCACCTTTCGCTTCGGCCAGCAGCACGTTCATGTGGCCCGGCATGCGGCCCGCCACCGGATGAATCGCGAACCGCACGTCCGACGCCCTTTTCGCCGCAACAGCTGGTGATTCGAAACCGGTGTGCTGGGGCCGCGCGACTGCCATGCCATAGCCGGGCACGATGATACGCTTTCGCATCGCGCAGCAGCTCGGCGGTTTTCGGCGGCGCTCCACTGCCCACACCTCGCCGGCCGGCTGCGCACCGGCGCCCGCCGTGCGATACGCCGCTGCGGTACCGAAAGCCGCCCGGCAATCACGCTGATGAAGTTGCGATTCATCGCGCGGCACATGATGTACGACAGAATCGCGCCCGACGAGCCCCACCAGCGCACGATCACGATACAAGTCGTTGCTGAGCATGAAGCGGTGCCGCCGCGCCCAACCCGAGTAGCTGTTGAGCATCGACACCACTACGGGCATGTCGGCGCCCGCCGATCGCCATCACCATGTGCACACGAACAGGAGCGAAATCGCCGTTCATCACGAAGAGCGGGCGTCATGCCGCCTGAATCGTCCGATGCAGAAACGCACGGCCCGAACACGATCACCACCAGCAGCGCGCGAGGTTCAGCCAGTGCCGTGCCGGGCAGCAGCAGCGGTTTTCGCCCGATCTTGCCCGACAGCTTGCGAACGCAATGACCGATCCCGCGAAAGTCACCGCACGATCAGAATGCCGACATAAAATCTCGACTTCGTGGATCGCCTTCTCGCGCGCCGGTGAACTGCACGGGACGGTGTCGATGTAGCTGCAAGCCCACCAGGCAGGCCGCCAGGCCACCAGGGCTGTGCATCAGCGCGACCAGTTCGGGCATCTGCGTCATCTGCACCTTCTTCGCGGCGAACAGGCCGACGGCGCCGCCGACGACCAGCGCAGCGACAACGTACGGAATGCCTGCGGCCGGACACGCGCGGACCGAGTCCGGTGGCCAGCACCGCGAATGAGCATGCCGATCATGCCGGAGCAAGTTGCCGCGGCGCCGCGGTTTCGGGGATTGCCCAGTCCGCCGAGGCTCAGGATGAAGAGAATCGCCGCGCCAATATAGGGAACGGTAGTCAGGTTGGAAGTCATTGTTGTCGTCCCCTTATTTGCGGAACATCGCCAGCATGCGCCGCGTCACCGCGAAGCCGCCGACATGTGACGGCCGTGAGTGCCAACGCGCCCACGGCCAGCTCAGGATCAGCCCCGACGGCCGTCGCCTGCGGCCTGCGGCCAGTTCGCCCAGCGGCGGTGCGACCTGCACCAGCGCACCGATGGCGATGATCGACGAGAATCGCGTTGGTCACGCTCATCAGCGGCGTGTGCAGCGACGGCGTGACATTCCAGATCACCATGTAGCCGATGAAGCAGGCCAGTACGAACACGTGAAGTGCGACAGGGAACGTGGCCGGCGGCAAACAGCCCCACAGCAGGAACGCCAGTGCACCGATGCGGAACACGATGACCAGCGCCTTGACCGACATCGCTCGCTGTTGCCGTGGACGTTGCTCTTTTTTGGGTGCGGCCGCTGCGGGCGCGGCCGACTGAGGCTTGGGGACGACGGTCGGCTGCTTGATCGGCGGCGGCGGCCAAGTGATGTTGCCTTCCTTGATAACCGTAAGGCCGCGGATGGCATCGTCATCGAAGTCGACGTTGATCGTGCCGTCCTTGGTCTTGCACAATTCCTCGACCACGCGCAACAGGTTGTTGCCATACAACGTGGACGACTGCCGCGCCAGGCGCGAGGCGAGATCCGTATAGCCAACGATGGTCACGCCGTGACGCACCACTGCCTCGCCGGGCACGGTGAGCTCGCAGTTGCCGCCTTGCTCCGCTGCCATGTCCACGATCACGCTGCCCGGCTTCATCGACTGCACCATTTCGGCCGTGATGAGCTTCGGAGCCGGCTTGCCGGGAATCAGCGCGGTCGTGATGATGATGTCCGCGTCCCTGGCCTGCTGCGCGTACATCGCGCGCTGCGCTTGCTGGAAACCCTCGCTCATGACCTTGGCGTAGCCACCACCGCCCGAGCCTTCCTCGTCGTAGTCCACCTTGACGAATTCGCCACCCAGGGACTTGACCTGGTCGGCCACCTCGGCGCGCGTGTCGTTGGCGCGCACGATCGCACCAAGACTGGCTGCGGTGCCGATTGCAGCCAAGCCTGCTACGCCAGCGCCAGCGATGAAGACCTTGGCAGGCGGGATCTTGCCGGCGGCGGTGACCTGACCGTTCAGGAAGCGGCCGAAAGCATGTGCTGCCTCGATCACCGCACGGTAGCCGCTGATGCCAGCCATCGAGGTAAGCGCGTCCATCTTCTGCGCGCGTGACAGCGTGCGCGGCAGCGAATCGATCGCCAGCACCGTGGCCTGCTTGGCGGCCAGCTGCTGCATCAGCTCGGGGTTTTGTGCCGGCCACACGAAACCCGATCAAGATGCCGCCGTCGCTCATCAGCGCCACTTCCTCGCTGCTCGGGGCGCGCACCTTGAAAACGATTATCGCTGCGAGCCCAGAGTTCGGCGGCCGAAGCCACGACCTCGGCACCGGCCGCACGTAGGCGTCATCGTCAAATTTCGGCGGCGCCGGCACCGCTTTGCACAGCCACCCGAAACCCAGCTTGAGCAATTCTCTCGACTACCTCCGTACGGTCGCGACGCGCGCCGTTCGCCAGTGGTTACTTCCGAAGGAATGCCAATCAGTAATGTCATAGGGAAAGTTGATGTTCACATTGTCATCGATCATCGCAAGGAGCTTGAACCTCTGTCCTCACTGAAACTTCTCCTTGCTGGATGGGGTTGCGCGCGTGATCTCCAACGAGTGTGCGAGGAGGTGCGATGCAGGCGCGGCGGTAATGCGCCGAAGTCAGGCAGCGGCGCGATGATCAATCGTCCGCGCAGAAAATCGACGCGGCGATATTGGTGAAGTTCTTCACGTCGCCAATCACCTCGCGGCTTTGGCGGAGGAAAGAGCCATATTGATGCTGGCCTGATCGCTGAAGCGCAGTATTGCACGCATGCGAAGGGTTGTGGATCGGATGACGGAACAGGACCTCGCCGATTGAAGACCGAACTCACTCCACGCCGAGCGGACAGCGAGATGGATCGAAAGGTATATTCGCGGTCGAACGTCGCACCTTCTGCGTTCAGGTAGGTCACCATCAGGGTAGTCATATTGAGATCTCTTTGTTGAGATATGTGAGAGAGTCGCCTTATTAGCTGCGCCAGCGCCTTGAAAGCGATTTGCATCGTCCGTGCACGGCGCCAGCAACTGACCGCCAAACAACAACATCCACAGCCGGCAGAACGAGCACGACCACCATCTCGCTGGAGCTCGACAGCGCCTCGAGTCTTGGAAAAAAGCGAACAAGAAGAAGACCGCGAAGGCCCAGCCGACGACTTCAGCAGAATCGATCCCTTCCAGCCGGCCTTTTTGAGCACGTTGGCGGCGATCAGCGTCCAGAAGAGAACGAGCGGACCCTCAATCCACCAGAGGCCGTTTTGTGTCGCATTAGCTATTGCCGTCCATACTGCCGCCGCGGCGCTTCTCGTAGCGTCGTCGCCGCCCGCGTAAAGATGGGCGAGTGGGTGAAGGGTTGCAAACTGCATGACGGCACCGGTCACGCCCACCATGACATACAACGCGACAGCCATCGCCACCATACTGCCTAGCGAGCCCAGTTCTTCGCGAAATGCGTGCACAAAGTAGCCGCCAATGACGACGAAGGGCAGATAGAACCCGAGTGTGTCGGCAACCATGCACCAGCGAAACAGCTCGCGACTATTCGGTGGCAAGGCGAGCATCGATGCGCCGTGCAGCACCATATCCGCATCCGGACCAGTTACTGCAAAAGACAATCCGACATTCGCGTACGCCAGAACGCCACCGATGATCGCGCTCCAAGCCGTGAAGCGCATTACCTTGCGCGAGGTCTGATTCATCATAATCTCCAGGAGAAACGTTTAGCGCTGCGCACATAGACTTCCAGTCGCCCGGAACTTAGCAACAGCGTCGTCTTCGCTTAATTGCGGTAAGGGGCGAGACTCTCCGCCATCAGGCTCCCGCTTTGAGCACGCTCCAGGGCGCAATAGCCGTAGTAGATGGCCGGCATGAAATAGGCCCATGTACACAGCGCTAACGTGAAAAAATTGAGCACGACGTTGGTTTCCTCGCCGGGGATTTTGTAGAAATCGTAGATACCTGCAATCGCGAACGAGGCCACTAGCGACACAACGACGCCCAGCGCCTCAAGCATGGCGCCCACGTTTAGCAATCGTTTGACGAAATAAGCGAGATAGATCGACAGGCAGATCCACATCGCAAGATAGTAGTAAGGCAAAAACCCGGAAATAAAATCTGCTCCGACTAAAACGAATGTGAGCACAAACGAAGCGGCAAACACCGCGACGTCCTGCCGAATTGACGGCTTGTAGCCGTGCGTAATCGCCAATAAGCCGGCGACGGCGATGATGGGCATGCCGAACCCTCGAGAGAACGCGTCGAAGAAGTGCGCTATCTCATAGGAAACTGCGTTACCTGTGGCAAAGAATAGGATAGCGTTCGTCGCCGAGGTGCCGACGATCCACATCTCCAGACCGAGAAGATAGTTTTTTTTCTTGACGAACTTCCAGCCATAAAAGAATGAGCTCACCGCCAGCAAAGCACTAGAGAGCATAAGAACTAAAGATCTGAGGTCCATCGCTTACTCCCAATTCCGGTTGTATCTGATTGGTCAATCTTTCTTCGGTTCAAGGCTTGCCAGATAGGTGGCAACGGCTTTGCGATCTTCAGGCGAAAAACCCATTGCAAGGTTTTTCATCACGCCTGTAGGTTCGCTGCGGGTGCCCGAAGCGAAGTGATCGAACTGCGCAAGCAGATAGTCGTACCCCTGGCCAGCCAGACGCGGAAACTGATCGTGGCCCATCAATCGAGCGCCATGACATGCGGCACAGTTGGCAGCGGCTACCAGATGCAGCCCTTTCTCGCGCAGTTGCGCATCCGGCCTGAAGTAACGATTCGCGACAGGGGGCACACCCGCGAAATATGCCGCCAGCGACTTGATCTGCGCATCGCTCATCGTCAACGCGAGAGGCGTCATATTCGGATTTCGCCGCGCCTGACCTGAGAAGTCGTGGAGTTGAGCCTCTAGGTAAGGTGCTGGTTGCCCCGCCAAGCTCGGATACCCCTGGTGGAGTGAATTGCCCTTGACGCCGTGGCAGCCCATGCAGACATCGGTTACATGTGGCCAAGCGCCACCGTCGACCAGGTAAGCGGTCGTCGAGTTAGCGATATAGCTCTGAAGCCGATAAAGACCCAGCAGATCGGAACCGAAAATGGCCAGCAACAGTACGACGGCCAAAGGAACGCAAATCAATAGGATTTTTTTCATCATCGCCTCTTACGCCCGACGCAGGGCGTTCAGGGCCTGAAGCGCGCCCTGATGTCCTGAGCGCACGGCGCCATCCATGTAGCCGGCCCAAATATTCGCAGTCTCCGTCCCCGACCAGATCAGCCTGCCGCACGACGGGCGGAGAGCCTCGCCGTGTGCACTCCAAAATCCCGGAGGAATGGCGGAAACGCAGGTTAAGGTCCAGCGATCCGCCTGGCCCCAGTCTTGATCGTGGTAGGCAACGGGAGACAGCGCTTCGTCGCCCCATGCCTGGGCGTAGAACTGCTTATGCATAGCGATCGCCGCGTCCCGTTCCGATGGCACCTTGGCGTTCTCGACGAATGCATTGATGACGCCGATCTCTGCGGCGGGCGGAGAGTTGTCATAGGCCCAGATGATTGGGCCATTAAACTGAAAAATGCTCCCGTTCATTCCCTTGTCGCGCCAGAATGGACGGCGATACACCATGGCCGTTTTCCTCGCGGGAGAATGCGCGGGCCAGGCGCGCTGCAGAGCCGCGCGCTTTTCTGGCAGCGGAGGATCGAACTGGATCTGATGACACAATGCAGGATGGATGGCCATGACGACGGTTCGCGCGCGCACTTCGCCATGGTCGGTATGCAGGGTGACGACGTCGCCATCCCATCCAGCAATCCGGCGCACCGGAGTTGACAGGCGCACCTTACTGCTCAGTTGCTGGGCCATCTTAATGCTGAGGATTTGCGAGCCGCCAATGAAACGTGTTTCCTGGGCGCTATGCTTGATGCTGTCAAGCTGCGAGTAATCGCAATCTGCGGAATTGATCATCGAAAGGAAGTGCAGCAATCCCATCTTCGCCGGGGCCGTGCCGCCCGAAAGGGTGATGCTGCCATTCCATGCCACTTGGTCTTCTGGCTTGATATTCTGTTTTTGCAGCCAGTCGCCGACAGACAGCTTGTCCAGTTCGCCGGCCATCGGAGACGTCCAGGGCGTGCCGCAAGGCACATCGCGCGCGAGTCTGCTGAGCTTTGCCCCGATCGCCTCGTCGGTGCCGAAAGTGCCTTTTAGATCGACTGTCACGCGACCGTCGCCGCCGAGAACAACTGTATTGCCATCGTAATAAGTTGGGAAGGTACCGACACCCAATTCGCGCGCAAGATCTGCGACGGCTGTCTGACCAGGACCGATCCATTGGCCGCCGACTTCCGAAACGTACCCGCCGGGAATGTTGTAGTTGAGCGTTCGCCCCCCCACACGATCACGGGCTTCCAGCACCAGAATGGACTCGCAGCCTGCTTGATGCAGATCTCGCGCGGCGGTCAGTCCAGCCAGCCCCGCTCCTATGATGGCGACGTCGAGAACGTCGTCCGCGCTTGGCGCGCTCTTGGGGACGGTCGCAAAAGACTGTCGGGCACCGACGGCGAGCGTGCCGACGGCCGCTGAGGCACCGGCATACTTAAGCCATTGCCTGCGCCCCAGGCTTTCGGCGCCTTCAGGGAACAATTTTTCTGCCATAGTGCCTCTGTCTGCGTGATGAGGTCCCGCTGTTGCGTTTCCCCGAAACTGCCCCGTTCAGGCTCCAGGCTCCATATCCGGGTCGAAATAACGTCCTGCGCATATCCTCAAAAGCCCCTTCAGAACAATTGATAAGCTTTATGCGAGACTGCGGATCTGCCGTTCCAGTGCCGTGCATATAGTCCAACATGACAAATATAGGTCGCTATACCAATCATTAAGGCGAAGAGATGCAGCGCGACTCGCAACGTTTCGCTGTCGGACGTCTCGCTAAGTACCAAAGTGCAGCGCCATAGAAAGATCTTGATCCGGGCTGGTAAGCAGGATCGGCCCGCATCCGTCCGAACATCACTGGCGCATGTCCGGACTAGCGCTCACATTGACGACACCAGCTCCGGCACGATCTGGAAAAGATCGCCCACGAGACCGTAGTCGGCCACGCTGAAAATTGGCGCTTCTTCATCCTTGTTGATTGCGACAATCACCTTTGAGTCCTTCATGCCAGCCAGGTGCTGAATCGCACCCGAGATGCCCACGGCAACGTACAGGTGCGGTGCGACGATCTTGCCGGTCTGGCCGACTTGGTAGTCGTTTGACACATATCCCGCATCCACTGCCGCACGCGAGGCGCCGAGTGCTGCGTTGAGCTTGTCGGCGAGCGGCTCCAGAATCGACGCAAAACTCTCGCTGCTGCCCAGGCCGCGGCCACGCCCGAAACGACGATCTTTGCGCTAGTCAGCTCCGGACGGTCGAGTTCCGTGACTTTCACGGCCCAACCGAATTGCGAGAGGCCGCTGTCCGCTGACGCGTCGAGCCCTTTCCACGACGGCATTGCCACCGTGTGTGGAATCTGCTCAATCAAATGCCGTGGGCCGCACCGTGATGAACCTTGATCGGATCACTGACTGAACAGTTACGAATCGCATTGCCCGCATAGACTGGACGCTCGAACGTGTCCCGGCGAGTTCACTGCCGGATTTCCCGAGATTTGCGCGACGTCAAGCTTTGCAGCAATCCGCGGCGTAACGTTTTTGCCCGCTGCCGTGGCCCGGCGCGAAGAATGTGCGAATAGTTCCTCGCAATCGAAAAGCCACCGTCGCTTCAACGTTCTCTGCGAGGCTACTTCGAGGTTGCGGGCATCGGCCTAGCAGCACTTCGAAACGCACCGCGATCTTCGCCGCTGAATCGCGCCGCGGCCTTTGCGTTGTGACCTAAAATCAGCACGTGCACGTCGCCCCCGATCTTCTGTGCAGCGGCGACCGTGTTCAGCGTTGCAGCTCTAACCGACACGTTATCGTGTTCAGCAATAACCAGGTTCGTCATCTCTCTCGCTCCCTAACCTTCAGATAACCTTGGCTTCAGTCTTCAGCTTCTCGACGAGTGCCTTCACGTCGGCAACCTTCACACCAGCCGAGCGCGCGGGCGGCTCAGCGACCTTCAGGGTTCGCAGACGCGGCGTGACGTCCACACCAAAGTCGTCGGGCTTAACCGTCTCCAGCGGCTTCTTCTTCGCCTTCATGATGTTCGGCAGCGTGACGTAGCGCGGCTCGTTCAAACGAAGGTCGGTAGTCACAACTGCGGGCAGTTTGAGCGACAGCGTTTCCGCACCGCCATCGACTTCACGTACGACCGTGGCCTCGCCATCAGCGATGGTGATCTTCGAAGCGAAGGTCGCTTGCGGCAAGTTCGCGATCGCGGCGAGCATCTGGCCGGTCTGGTTCGAATCGTCGTCGATGGACTGCTTACCGAGGATCACGAGCTGCGGTTGCTCCTTGTCGACAAGTGCCTTGAGCAGCTTTGCCACGGCGAGCGGTTGCAGGATCTCATTCGACTCGATGAGGATCGCGCGATCCGCGCCTATCGCGAGTGCCGTCCGCAGAGTCTCCTGGACCTGCATCACCCCCGCGGACACCGCGATGATCTCCGTGGCCAAGCCGGCTTCCTTAAGACGCACCGCCTCTTCCACGGCAATTTCGTCGAATGGGTTTATCGACATCTTCACATTGGCGATATCGATACCTGTTCCGTCGGACTTCACGCCGACCTTCACATTCGCGTCCACGACCCGCTTCACCGCCACCAACACTTTCATTGCTGTTCCTCGTTTAATCCACTTGCGCTGCGTGCGCTCGTCGCGGGCACCTGAGTCGAAGCGGCGACAGTCGTTAGCACAGCAGCGAGCTGCACTGCCCTCTCATCAGCCACGTTCTGATACCTGGACCGGGGGTGCCGTGGAGCCGACGCGAAGCCAACTTGCGCCGACGGGTTGTTCACTCTTTCATCCAACCGTTCTGATAAAGCTTTCCTGCGAGCACGCCAAGACGCAACGTGAGGTGGTAATTCTCGCCGTCCTCGATCAGTGCGGACCGGACATCACGGAACAGCTTCTCGATCGGGAACTCGCGTGTGGTGCCATTACCGCCGAAGAGCTGGAACGCCTCAGTCGTAATCTTCATGGCTTCCTCCGTCACGCTGACCTTGGCCTGGGCTGTTGCGTACGGATGGCTCTTCGGAGACAGACGTGAGAATGCGAGGCTGCGTCGCGCGATCGCACGCGCCATTTCCAGCCGACGCAGCATCTCGCCCACGCGCAATTGCGTCATCTGATGGTCGATCAACAGCGCTCCGCCTTGCTTGCGTTCGTGGCAGTATCCCAGCGCGAGTTCGAACGCGGCGCGGGCCACGCCTACGAACACCTGGCACATGTGCGTGCCGGCGAACGACCATGTTGAGGCCAGGTTGCCGAGGTAATCGTCCTGCAGCGCAATTGCGAAGCGCTTGGGCACCTTCACGTTGTCGAAGTAGATTTCGCCCTGCGGCAGTGAGCGCTGGCCAATCTTGTCGAGCGGTTTGCCTCGGGAGACACCTGGCAAATCAAGCGGAAGAATCATGCCGATTCCGTTCGTGAACGCACTTCGTTCCCCGCTTCCATAGAAGCCATCGCCATAATCCGCCGCCATGTACGCGAGCGCCACCTGAGCGACCGAGCCGTTGGAGATCCATGCGGAACTTTGACCGTTGATGACGATTTTCATCCGCGACTACTTCGCGTAAGGTTACCCAACGGCTGCTTGCCGATCGCGCCTGATCTCGTCGCGATAGAGAATCGCGGCATCGGTGCCGCGGTCAGCTGGGTATTCCATCCAACAACCCAATCTTGCCGGCGCAACATATCGAAGTCACTCCTGGTTGCCGACGCGATTGCGTCATCATCAGCGGGGCTGGCGCCACGTCGATCGAACAGCAAGCCCTGCATCACCCCAACCGAGCTCTTCGCAAATCAGCGATTCGATGCGCACCGCCATGTCGGCGGAAGCTGCGCGAGCACTGCGGATCAAGGCAAGCTTCGCGCTCTCCATCATGGCGGTCGCAGTACGGCGAGCCGGGTGCGATCACTATCCTCCGGCGTCATTCGATCGAGTTTCGCGCCCGACGGCCTCAACACATCGCGTGCGAAACGGTGAACCGTGTCCCTGGATCGCACGTTCTTCTCGCTCAACGGGTTTCGAGCCGGTCAATCCAGCCAGCGGCAATCCTACGGACTTGTGTAGTCGAATCATTCCCGATATTCTCCTTCCAGGGATGCAACTCGAACCAGACTGCCCTGGCAGTCGGTCACCTCAATTGTAGATATAATACAAACATAGGTCACGATACAAATTACAACATGAAAAAAAAGACGGGTATTCCCTGTCCTTCTTACCGGATCGCGACTAAATGTTTCTTCTATGGCCTGTCACGCTCCCAGCCAGCCCTAAACAATCTTCGCGTCTATCGCGTTTCCCCAACCAAGGTATGGCGCGATCTCGAACAATTCGCCTCGAACTTTCGCATGTACGCCCGCTACTGCGCACGTGCCCAGATGGAAGGTCACGCGTCGAGCATGAAATGAGCAGCAACTGCGATGTGCGCGCTCTCGGCGGCTCCACGTGCCGGATTTGCGGCATGAATGAGATCAGCAACTTGACTGTCAAGGTGTCGTTACAGTCGTTTGCGCATTTGCGCGCACTCGGGGTCAGTAGACGCAAACGAAAAAGAAATGCCACCACAGCGAGATGTACTCTGAGTCCTTGGCGTCCTGCACCGACTGATGGAGAATGGCGTCGATCGTCGCACGCGGCGAAGCATTGCTTTGGAGCGCCCGCTTCAACGCATCGAAATATGTGTCGATCGCGGGTAGCATGACCGCCCGCAGGACGGCAGAGCGTGTTGGGAAGTAATACTGGAGGTTGCTGACACTGATTCCCGCACGCAAAGCAACGGCGCGCAGCGAGAACGCCATGGGCCCACTCTCGAGCAAAAGCTTCCTTGCCGCACGGATGATGGCATTGCGCGTACGTAAGCCTTGGCGCGCAGGCCATCAGCGGGATGTCCCAAGGAAGAGGCTGCGCCCGATGCGCGCCGCTTACGGGGACTGGGCTCTTTTCGCACTGTCATCGCTTTCCCTCCGAGTGAGGTGTACGCCCCCGCCGGGCCGTAATGCAGTCACGATTGCGCCCAAGGTACACATGGCTTCGAGCACATCGGGACGTACCTCCGTCCGCATAGTGCGTGCGCCGCAACGTCCGATCGCACTCCTCCTGACCTCGGTTCGTTTTTCCGGTCATCGCGCCTCTCACCCTCTGCGTCAACAAGACAGATTCGAACGTGGTCGATACGTATCCACTGCAAGCGTCTCGTCACGCAACGCCGGTTACGACATTCGCGCCTGCGCAGCGCGAACCTTGCTGTTCACACGCTCGTCGAGCGCGTTCACCACACCCAGCGCCCCCGTCATGACGCACCATCGCAGGGGCTCAGGCAGCATCGATGGCGTCTTGTGATCTAGCGCCGAAAGCAGCGGATTGTCGGTGCCGCGAATCCGCCCTGCAATCATGCTTCCGACCATCGATTGCGAGGCCACGCCGTGGCCGGAGCATCCGGCGCTGTAGAAGATGTTCTGATGCGACCCAATGGTCCCGACAACGGGTAGCGCATCATTGGCCAGGCTGATGTAGCCGCTCCAGCATGCCCGCAGCGCGACGCCCTTGAGTGAGGGAAAGCGGTCATGCAGGGCCGTGCGCAGCTCGCGGTATGACTCGTAGTCGGGCACGTTCGGTGTTTGGAGCCGTACGGATAATGGATTCGCTTCGTCGTGACCACGAGCGTGTTGTTCACGGTCAAGCGATGGCTTTCCATGGTCCAGTGTGCCGTCACGATCCCTTCGCGTCGTGGCCAGCCTAAGGCCTTGCGCTGAGGCTCGGAGGAGCGGCCTAGTCTCGATCGCCGAGACCCGCAACGGTACGACTTTGTCTGCAAGCAGGCCGAGTTGCGGCGTATAGGCGTTGGTGGCCAGCATCATAGCCGGTGCGCTTGCACTTCCGCGCGGTGTTTGCACCTTGATGACAGACCCTTCCGTGTAGGACAGCAGCGGCGTATTCTCGAAAATCCTCACGCCTGCCCGAAGCGCTGCGCGCCTGAGCCCCATCACATACTTGCCGGGGTGAAGCGTGCCGCCGCGCGACACGTAGTTGCCAAACAGAAACGCGGGCGGAATGCCGCGTGCACGCATCTCAGCCTGATCGAGAAATTCCGACTGACAGCCCAATTCGGCGCCGGTTCGCATGCTTTCGCGCACCTTATCTTCCTGCGAGGGATCGATGCCCGCACGGATAATGCCCGTCTGATTGTAGTCGCAGTCGATCTCGTACTCTTTCAGCTTGCCCTCCACGAAGGGGACCGCGTCCTCGTAGTAGCGAACGATCTCTTTCCCTTTCTCGTTGCCTATGTTCTTGAGAAAGAGATCATATTCGAGCCCGAGTGCGCCGGCCAGATAACCCGCGTTGCGTCCGCTTGCACCAAAGCCCGCAAACTCGCGCTCGAGCACGACCACGTTCGCGCCCGTGCTTGACGAGTTCAAGCGCCGCGATAGCCCGGCAAAACCCGCGCCGATGATGACCACATCCGCATTCACGTCGCCCACGAGTTCTGGTTGCAAGTCGTCTGGCCTTTCCACCCAGACTCCAAGCGCGCGGTATTTCTCCATGTCAGAGGCCATTCTGGCTTCTTCCACTGGACTACCTGATTCATTGCTCGAGCATTGTGTAGCCGCCACTGCCGGCGCCACTACGGCTGCCGCCGCCGCACCCTTGAGGAACGTGCGGCGGTTCACTGCAGAACGAGAGTCAGCTTGCTGTTCTGCCTGTGTTTCCGTCGTCTCACTCATAACTACTCCATCAAATCTTGCTTAGAATGTGGACCGCGAGCGCGGCTTCCTCGACACCCTGAAAGCCGCCGCCGTTTTCCTGAATCGCGTGACGCGCGCCGGGAACCTGCCGCGGGCCCGCTTCTCCACGCAGTTGAGTAACCAGTTCATAGAGCTGACCGATTCCCGTCGCACCCAACGGGTGGCCTTTCGATTCGAGCCGCCGGACGTGTTGATGGGGATGCGGCCGCCGAGCGTGAACTCGCCGCGCTCGGCAGCGGGTCCGCCCTCGCCGAACGGTACGAGCCCGAGATTTTCGGCCTGGATGATTTCGCCCATCGCTGAGGCGTCGTGCACCTCCGCCACATCCACGTCCTCTGGACCGAGTCCCGCCTGGTCGTATGCCTGAAGTGCCGCGAGGCGGCCGATGTTCTTCTCTGGCTCGTCGATACGTCGATGCGTGAAGCTGCGGATCACGCTCGCCGCAATCCTGACGCACCGGCGACGGTCGGCGCCGATGCGTCGCAAGCCCTCCTCGGTACACACGATCGCCGCCGCCGCGCCGTCCGAAACCGGCGCACACATGGGCAGCGTGATCGGATACGTGATCGGCGGTGCGGCGAGCACTTCGTCGATGGTGAATGGCTGTCGGAACTGCGAATACGGGTTGTGCACCGAATGCAGGTGATTTTTCGCCGAAACCGCAGCGATCTGCCGTTGCGTGGTTCCGTAAGTCTTCATGTGATACCTGCACAGCGCGGCATAGACCGACATGAAGCGGCTATACGGCCGGTCGGACTCCGACCCGGGTGGCGGCTCGATGCCTTCGCCGAGCCTCATCAGACTGGCGAAGTTCTCGTCGACGCGCGACACATCCCAGCCCGCCCCGAACAAGGCGAATGACTTCGCCTTGTCCGGGACGTTCATCTTCTCTGCGCCGAGCGCGAGAACTACATCGCAGGCACCCGACCGAAGCGCCTGGGCCGCGAGATGCACCGCGGTGCTCCCGGATGCGCAGGCGTTTTCGACGTTGTAGACCGGGATGCCTTCAATCCCGATCTTGCTGAACACGATCTGCCCCGGAATGGACAGTTGGCCCTGCAGCGGCCCGTTGGTGATGCCAGCATAGAAAGCCGCGCCGATCGCCGCGGCATCGCAACCCGCATCCTTCAATGCGCCGCGTAGCGCTTCGCCCGCGAGATCGTCGATGCTGCGCTCGCAGTGACGGCCAAACATGGTCATCGCAATGCCCGCGATGTAAATGTCGCTCATGGTGTTTTTCTCAAATTGACTGACTCAGATCCGTCGGCCTTGACCCTGCCAGTACTGCTCGCGCAGATCTTTCTTCAGCACCTTGCCGGCGGTGCTACGCGGCAGTGCCGCAATGAAGTCCACGCTCTTCGGTGACTTCACCGAGCCGAGTTTCTCCTTGCATAACGCCACGAGCTCTTCTGCACTGACGCTCTGACCGGCGTTGAGCTCCACCACCGCCTTCACCGCCTCACCCCACTTGTCGTCGGGGACCCCGATCACCGCGCAATCCTGTACTGCCGGGTGCGCCCAGATCACCTGTTCGACTTCGCTCGGGTAGACATTGAAGCCACCGCTGATGATCATGTCCTTCTTGCGGTCGGTGATGTACAGATATCCTTCGTCATCCAGATGACCGACGTCGCCGGTGCGCAACCAGCCGTTCACGATCGTTTCGGCGGTTTTGTCGGGCGCCTTGAAGTAGCCCTTCATCACGAGGTCGCCACGTACGCAGATTTCGCCGGTTTCGCCCCGAGGTAGGAGCTCGCCACGATCGCTCATGATTTCGACGCGAATCAGCGGATTGGGTCTGCCCACCGACGAAAGCCGGCTTTCCGGAGCAAGCGCGCCATCTACGAAGTGCTCGGCCGGCGTGAGATAGGAGATCGACGCCGGGGCTTCCGTCTGACCATATCCGCCCGCCATGATCGGACCGAACACCTCGATCGCGCGCTTGAGCTTCTCCACCGACATGGGTGCCGCTCCATACAGAAAGCATTTGAGCGAGGAGAAATCCTGGTTCTCGATACCGGGGATATCGAGCAGGCGGTAGATCACCGTCGGCGGCAGGAAGAACTCCGTCACCCGATGTTTCGCGATCGCCGCGAGCAGCGGCGCCGGCTCTGGCTTGGGCAGTACGACCACTGTGCCGCCGCGGGCGGTGCACGGCAGCGAGAGCATTCCCGCGGTATGGGTCATAGGCGCCGCCGCAAGATTCACCGGACGCTCCACGCCATACGGAAACGCAATCATGAACTGCGCGAAATAGGTTTGAAACGCGCGATGCGTGTTCATCACCCCCTTCGGCAAACCCGTCGTTCCGCCCGTGGCAGAAAGCGTCACGATGTCGTCCATGTCGTACTCGACGCTCGGCCCGGTCGCAGGTTGCGCCGCGCTCCATGTCTCGAGCGATGGCGCCCACGGCAGATCGGCATCGATACAGACCCAGAGCCTCACTTTGGGCAGGCTGGGACGCAGCGCCTCGATTGCCGGTGCGAATGCCTGATGAAAGAACAGCGCTTCGCAATCGAACGCGTCGAGGAGGTACTGGTTCTCCTGCGGCGCGTTGCGCCCGTTGACCGGGATCCACACCACCCCTGCGCGCCACAGCCCCAGCGTGCAGGTCCATGCCGTGACGTCGTTATCGGCCCAGACCGCCGCCTTCGCTTCTTTTTCGAAGCCTGCCTCGAGCAGTCCGTTAGCGATACGGCACGACAGCGCGTGAACTTCACTGAACGAATAGCTTCGCTCGTCCTGAATGTAGGCGATGCCGTTGGGATTGATACGCCAACCGCGATCGAAAAAGTCAATGATTGCCATGTCCCATGTGTCCCTGGATCGGTTTCGAATCTCTGTTCTCGCGGCCGTTACAGTTGGGCGACTGTCGCGCGCGCGAGCCCGCGCTGCTCGAGGAACCCAAGCAGGTAGCGATGGCCGAATGCCTTCGAACCGGATGCAAAGCCAACCTTCGCGGTGTCGCCGTCGAGAAGCTTGGCAATACCGGCGGCATGAATGGCTCCGGTGGCGATATACGGCGTGATGCCGTGCACGGTCGCCCGAACTGCCGCAAGCTGACCGCGGCCGATCGCAAAGTCGACAGTGCGATGAAGCGACGTGCGCTCGCGCGGCGGCATCGACGGTGTCACGGAATCGACAAGCTGTTTGAGTACCGTATCCTGCTGCTCACGTGGCAGGTGTGCGTATTCCGCATCCCACTTCTGACTGAGCCCATGCACCATCTGCATTGCGTTGTTGTCGTAGAAGCCAACGCACGAGATACAGCTGCGCACGCGGGGATCCTGCTCGAAATACACCGGCAGCGAGGTGCCGCCCCACGGCAACGCGAATACTGGTTGCAGAAAATCGGGGGAGGCAACATTGAACGAAGCGTGCTTGTCATGCGGCACCAGCTTCTTTTCCCATAGATAGCAAGATTCCTGGCGATAGCCTCCGAAGATGGTCGCCGTAGAGCCCACGCTCACACCGGCGCCGGCACCGCGCGGGCCGCGCGTCAAGGTCGCCGTCTCCAGCGCATCGACGCCAGGCGTCTCGAGTGCCAGCTCGGCGGCAATTTCCGCAAACGTGTACATGTACGCGTTTGACGGCGACAACAGTAGACCGGCCTGACGGTAGGGTTCGCCAAACTGTTCGCGTGCCTGGCGGATAAAGTGTTGCTCGCCGGTGGTGTCGAGGTAGTGACAACCGGCCTTGATTGCCGCCTCCACCGCGACCAGGCCGAAATCGAAGAACGGCCCGACGGTGGCGCACACGACCTTCGCGCCGCGAAAGGCATTCGCAAGCGAATCGACGTTGTGTTCGGCCTCGATGATTTCGTAGCTCGCAGATTCGAGGCGCACGACCCGCTGCGCCATCATTTCCTGCGTACGCCTTGCGTTGCGCGCCACAGCGGTAAAAGGAATGTTCTGGTCGATCAGCCAGTCCATGATCAACATGCCGGTATAACCACTTGCGCCATATACAACGACGGGATGCTTTGCCATGCCTGTCTCCTAGAAGGTGATTGGGTTCAACGGTGCGTCTTTCAAATGCGGCGGATGCCGGCGGCGGTGACGAGCTCCGCTATCAGAGAATGCAGCGATGATGCAGGTCCATTTTATAGAACATCGTATCTAACATAGTCATAGTCTACAAACATTTTAAGTTTAAAAAAGACAGGTATTTCCTGTCCTTAGACCTCTTTTCGGTTACGCGATGGTTGTTATTCAGCGCCTGCGCCTGCGTTGCTGCCGACCGGCGTCAGACTGGCAAGATAGCTGGCCACCGCCTTGACGTCTTCGCCCGACAGAGTGCCCGCCAACCCATTCATTGCGCCGCTCGGGTCATGACGCTCGCCGGTCTTGAATGCAGCAAGCTGCCTCACGAGATAGGTCTCTCCCTGTCCCGCCAGACGCGGAATCTGGTTTTCCCCCATGAACGCCGCTCCGTGGCACGCTTGGCAACTTTTTTCTGCCACGAGTTCCATACCGCGCTTCTCTAGCCCGGCTTGAGTGCGCGCCGGCTCGCTTCGGGCCGGAGTCTGCCGCGCAAAATAGGCACCCAGTGATTTGATCTGTTCGTCGGTCAGATCCCTTGAAATCGGCCCCATATAAGCGTTGGGCCGTTCCCCGTCAGCGAAGGCGCGCAATTGGGCGATGAGATAAGCCTGTGGCTGTCCTGCCAGCGACGGATACCAGGCGTTCGCGGACTGCCCGTGCGCACCGTGGCAGAAATAGCAGGTCTCTTGCGGTTGCGGCCAGGAGCCACCGTTGGCCACTTGCAACCTGTCGATCTCGTTCATCGCTTTTTCGAAATGCATACCGTCCAGGTACTCGCGTCCGTAAAGCGCTCCCACGCCCACCACAGCGGCGAGCCCGACGACTCCACTTACGATCCATGCCCGTCTCATTCAGGCCACCTCGCCGCGTCGAGTGAAACCAGCCAGCGCCTGCAAAGCAGCACGATGGCCCGAACGCACGGCACCGTCCATCGCACCCGCCCAGATGTCGGCAGTTTCGGTGCCCGACCAGATCAGGCGCCCCACTTCGGGGTGCAGATACTTTCCCCACTTCGTCCAGAAGCCTGGCGGCATGGGGTTGATGCAATGCAGGGTCCACTGATCGACCCGGCCCCAGTCGTAGTCATGGAACTGCGTCGGATGCAGCGCGCGGTCTCCGAATGCCTTCGCAAATGTGGCCGACAGCGTCTTCTCGGCCGTCGCGGGATCATCAGGCAACATCCCTGGCGCCACGAATGCGGCGATCACGCCGAGCGATGCGTCGGGAGGCGAATTGTCGTACGTCATGAAAACGGGACCGCCGACCTGGAAGATCGTTCCGCAGTACCCGGCGTCGCGCCAGAACGGCTTGTCATAGACGTGGACAGTCTTTCGCATTGGGGCGCTCGTGGGCCAATGCTGCTGGAGTTGCGCCCGCCCGCTGGGCAACGGCGGATCGAAAACCACCTGATTGCAAAGCGCCGGATTCATCGCAACGATGACGCGACCGGCCTTAATCAAGCCTTGATCCGTGTGCAGCTCGACGACTTCGCGATCCCAGCCAGTGATCTTGCGCACCGGCGAGGAAAGCCTGACCTTGTCGCCGAGCTGCTCGGCCATCTTGATGCTCAGACGCTGCGAGCCGCCGACGATGCGCGTTTCCTGTGCCCCGCCTTTGAATGCTTCGAGTTGCGTATAGTTGCAGCTTGCGCTGTTGATCATCGACAAGTAGTGCAGCAGACCCAACTGGGCCGGCGCACCGCCCGTCGTCAGCTTCGCGGCTAGCGCGAGAAAGTAGCCGTCCTCGTATTTCACGCCCTGCTGCAAAAGCCATTCGCCGTAAGATAGCCTATCCAATTCCGCCAGATTCGGTGCCTTCCATGGCGCGCCGGATGGCACGCCCCGCGACAGTTCGGCAAGCCGGTTGCCAATCGTGTCGTCACCCCCGGTGCCGCCATGAAAATCTTGGGCCACGATAGCGCCCTGCGCCATCACGACGGTCTTCCCTGCGTACCAGCTCGGAAACGTGTCGATCTCGAGTTGACGTGCCAGATCGAAGATCGCGGTCTGACCGGGACCGATCCACTGCCCTCCGGCTTCAGAAACGACGCCGCGGCCAAGGTCATGGTTATAGGTTCGGCCACCGACGCGATTGCGTGCCTCGAGCACGACAAACGAATCGCATCCAGCCAGCTGGAGGTCGCGGCCCGCCGTCAATCCTGCGAGACCCGCACCGATGATCGCGACGTCCAATACCTCACGGTCTCTCGGGGCTTCGTAACCGCACTTTGCGCGAGTGACACTCCATCGGCAGCCAGCGTCGCAGCACCTGCTGCGGCAAGGTGGAGGAACCGGCGCCGGCTCCGCGCGGGGGCCTGCGAATCATTTTCGGTTCCGTCTCGACTTCCATGTTGCCACTCCTGTTTCAATTATATGCAGTACTGCGATATACACATGCGGCAGGAAATGCAGCATGCTCAAGGCCTCACCAGCACACCGTCCTGCGAAAACAGCAACGGCTTTCCGGTGCGATCGATCACTGCGGCTGTGAGGGACGCACGATCCGCGCGCTGTTGAACCTCGAACGAAGTACTGCCCTCGCGTTGCCGGAAAACAAGGCCATCGAGCCCGACGCCCATCAGTCCATTCCCGGTCGTCAAAAGATCAGTGATCGAACTCTTCGTGCCCGCGTTCAACGCCGTCCATGTCGCCCCATCGTCGCTGCTCTGGTACAGGCCGCCCAGCAAACCGCCTACGATGATTCGGCCGTCGGGCAGCGCCACGCCCGTCCACAGCGTCCCTTTGCCGCCCGTCGCCTGATAATTCCAGTTCGCCCCGCCATCCGTGGACTTCAGCACCATTCCCTGCTCAGAGTCGATGTAAAGCACACCGTGACGATCAGAAAAGACGTGGTAAAGGTTGCGGTCGGCACGACCACTACCCGGTGGTTTCGGCACACTCACTTTCGTCCACGACTTGCCACCATCATGGGTGACGAGCATGAGTGACCATAGGCCCACCGCGATTCCGTCCCGAGCAGTAGTAAAGAGCACGGAGAACAACGGCTGGTCAACTGAGAGGTCTATCCGCTGCTTTTGCCATGTCTCGCCGCCGTCGCTCGTCGCGAGAATCACGCCCCACTGTCCGACCGTCCAGCCGTGCTGCGCGTCGGCAAAAGTGACCGCAGAAAGGGTTGCGGAAACCGGAACATGGTTTGACTGACGCCACGTTTTTCCCTCGTCATCTGACATCACGACTACGCCGTGCTCCCCTACGGCAACGATGCGCGAACCGGCACGCGCCGCGTCCATCAACATCATGTGCCTCGGCGCTGTCCAGGCATGCGCGGGTTTGGCCGCCCAGTCCGCGACCGCTCCCTGTGCTTGAGCGAAGGCCGCGACGCTCGCACACAAGGCCGCGCCGGCAACAAACATCTTGATCATGATTGGTCTCCAGTCAGTGGCTGAAAAGCCCCGGCGCGCGCGCCGGCTTGCGGCGCGGAAACCAGCGCTCCAGGACCGACGCCAACGCCGGCAGCGCGGTCATCGCCATCAGCAGGTTCACAAGGAACATGAACGCCAGCAGCTTGCCCATGTCCGCCTGAAATTTCAGTGCTGAGAAGCTCCACGTCGCCACACCGATGGCCAATGTGATCGCCGTGAAGATCGTCGCTACGCCGACCTCGAGCATCGCGTGCTGCACCGCCTTCACAATGTTCTGGCCACCCGCTAGATGCACCTGCAAGCGGTTGTAGATATAGAACGCATAGTCCACGCCAATACCTACGGCCAGTACCATGACCGGAAGCGTCGCCACCGTCAGCCCGATTTGCAACTCCTTCATGAACCAATAACCAATGAAAGTTGCGACCGTGAGCGGCAAGCAGCACGCCAGCATTGCACGCCAGTCACGGTAGGCGAGGAACACCAAAATCAGGATGGCAGCGTAGACATAGAGCATCATCGGCAACTCGCTCTTCTCCACCTCTTCGTTGATGGCCGCTAGCACGCCCGCGTTTCCCGCCGCAAGCCGTACATTGATACCCGGAAATACGTGCGATGCGCGGTATTGCTTCACGTCGTCCAGGATTCGGCTAATCGTCGTGGCCTTGTGATCGGTGAGAAAAAGATGAACCGCTGTCATGCCACAATTGGCCTTCATGAAGCCCTTCACTCGGCCAGCATCCACCGAAACCGCTCCGTAGTTTTCGGGGTCGATCGGCACAACGTTCATCTTCGGATAGTCTTCGTTATAGCCCTGGTTGTAGCGGCGCAGCATCCCGGCGTATGACTGCACTGACACCACGCCGGGCTCGTCACGCAGCGTGCTCGTCAGATCGTCTTCGTAGAGTCCGACAGCAGGGTTGTCGCATGCCTTGCCTCCCGACTCGATTGCGAGCGTGAGCCAATCGAGGCCAATGTCGTAGTTCGCCGCGATCGACGTCGCATCTTGGTTGAAGCGCGCATCCGCACGCAGTTCGGGCGCACCCGGCTGAAGCGTACCGATCACGCGGTCGCGGCTTTGCCAGGCAGAGAGAGCGAAAACCACGAGCGTCAGCGCCACGGTCACGCCTGCATAGCGCGGCTGGGCGATGCGGGCGAGTCCACGCAACCATGACGAGCGCCGCTCGCTGCGTTTGAGTGCGCTGTCCGCATAGCTCTTTGTGAAGTGAAAGCACGAAGCGGCGACGGGCAGCAATACGAGGTTCGTCACGATTTTGTAGCCGACGCCGAGCGACGCAGTAATAGCCAGCTCGCGCACCATGGGAATCGGAATCAACAGCAGCGTGATGAAAGACACGAATGCGGTGACGAGGGCCAGCACACCCGGAATCAGCAAACCGCTGAAGCTATGGCGCGCCGCATCAAACGAACTGTTGCCATGCGCGATCTCACGCACGATGAAGTTGACCTGCTGCACGCCGTGCGACACGCCAATCGCGAAAACCAGGAAAGGCACCAGCACGGCGAGCGGATCGAGGCCGAATCCCAGTAGCTTAAGCGTCCCGAACTGCCAGACCAGTGACGTGAGGGAACATGCGATCAGCAGCACCGTGAAGCGAATCGAATGGCAGTACCAGTAGACCGCGAGCGCAGTCAACAGTAGTGCGATGCCGCAGAAACCGAGCACGGCCGTGGCGCCATCGGCGATATCGCCAATTTGTTTCGCGAAGCCGATGATCTGGATCTCATAGCCTGCGTCCTCGAACGGCTTGCGGATCTGCGCCTCGAGCAGGTGATTGAACTTGACATAGTCGAGCACCTTGCCGTTACGGTCGCGCTCGTTGAGCTCGGCCGTGATCATGGCGCTGTCTTCGTTATGCGAAACAAGCGTTCCGACGTAGCCGCCCTGGGTGGTCGCATGCCGAATCGCGGTGACAAGCTCGGGCGTCAGTTGCTCAGGCGTGATGGTGCCTGAGATGATCGGCTCGGCGCGAAAACCTTCATCAGTGATCTCGTTCACGTATGCGTTCGGCGTCCAGAGCGACTGCACGCCGATCCGATCCACGTTCGGCAGATACGTCACCGCCTGAGTCACTCTATATAGACGGGTGAGCCCTTCCTTCGTCCAGATGGAGCCGTGGCGAGATCGTACGACGAAGGTTATCCGGTTCGCACCGAGCAGGTCGGAGCGATATTTCTGGAACGTCCGGATGTACTCGTGACCGATCGGCATCTGCTTCTCGAACCCCGCGTCCATGCGCAGTTGCACGGCGAACACGGCCATGGCGACCGTAAATACCCCGACCGTCACAAGCACCGCTGCTCGGTGTCCGAAGCACAATCTTTCCAACGTTTTAACCAGGCGATTTAGCACAGCTTTGATCCCTAAGTTGATTCAACGACCCACGGCATCGAGCCATCAGAAGTTCCGTGTCACGAACATCCCTACAAAGTTGCGGTCTGCATATGGCTGACCCCGGTGTTGTGTCCGCCCCAGAACAACGTGTAGTTGATGCCCGCCTGCCACGTGGCCGGGTTCTGGTTGAAAAGCACATAAAGGTTCAGCGACTTCGCGCCCTGCAGGTAGTTCGCGCTGAGCGTCGGCGTATAGCCGTAGAGTCCGGTGGCGAACGTGACGCCTGGCGTCACCTGCCAGCCGCGGATCAGTGTGCCGTCGTAGGTCCAGTTGAAGTCGATGGTCGCGCCTACTGAGCTCGATGTGCCCTGCGCCATCCCGATCGGATAGCCAAGATTCGAGGTGTTGTTCAGCCAGGGAAAATAGCCCGCCTGCGGCACCTGCGTAACCACTTGTCCGTCGACCGTACGGGTGACGCCCTGCGAGCTAAGACCCGGGTAGTAGACCCAGGTCAGCTCTGCAGTCAACGTCGCGGAATCCGCACCGATCAACTTGAGAAACGGATACTCGCTGCGCGTCAGGGCCAGGATGCCGTTGATGTCGAACTGGAACCGCTTCATGTCGGCCCACTGCTGACAATTGACGCCCGCCACGCCGTTCGTGTTCAGGTCGGGTGGGCCGCCCGCGCCATAGCAGCTCGACAGCGCCACGGCGTCATGTGGCCGATATGACAGCTCGGTGCCAATAGCCCAGTCCCCCAGCCCGAAATTCGCGCTCAAGCCGAAGAGCTGGCGGTTCTGAAGATACGACCACTGCTCGGTCCCATTGGCCAACGATGAAAGCACCGGCGACTTGTCCGTGTAGTTGACGTAGTAAAACGCGAAGTTCGCACCGAAGGAGCGCGGTGAAAAGTTAAGCTTGAAACCGAACTGTGGTTTGTACTTCGATGGCGACTGCCATGAAACCGGGAGCCCGATATCGTTGAAAGGGGGGCCAGCATACGTGCCGTTCACGAGGCCCGTGTTAATTCCGTCGAGGACATTCTGGTTGCCACTGTTCGGTCCGGCGATCGTGCCCGCACTTGGACCGGCTACATTCAAGTTGTTCGTGCTGATGGTGAGCGGCTGCGTGCCACGCCCGAGGCTGTTCGTTGTCGACCAGTACGATCCGACTGGCGGGTAGCGGTTTCCGTTCCACTGAAACTGGTAGTATTCCTCAGTGCTGAAACCATGTGAAAGATCGGCGGCGAAGCTCACCATCGGTGCAGGAAGGAGCGCCTGCTTGAGTTGCGAACCCGGCACGAGCAGCTTCTGGATGTCGAGCGAGTTCGTCGCGTTGATCCCGCCCATCGCGTACATGCTCTCGCCCCAGTTGATCACCTGGTTGCCGAGCCGCACGTGCGCGGCATTCCCGGCAATGGTGAAATCCTTCTCGGCCCACAGATCGAGCAGTTGCGCATCGTAGACGACCTGCGCCGACGCGGTGCTCGACAATGGCGTTCTTGCCGTATCTTTCGCGAGGAAGTCGTACATGCCCGTGCCCCGGATCATGAACTTGAGCCCTTCGCTCGGCATCTTCATCAGCAACTCGCTCGTCGCGCTGGCGTAGGCGCTGTATGCCTGCCCCTTGCGGTAATTCAGATCGCCGTTATCGCCGAAACCCCATTGATTGGTGTTGGCCCCCGCTCCGCAACCCGCGGAATTGGGGTCGCCAGTGAGAGAGCAACTCGGATTCTTGGTCCGGATCCCCGCACCCGCCGTCAGGTTGGTCACCCACGAGCCTGTGAGATCGTTGATCCCGGTCGTGAAGTCGTAACCGTACGCACTTGATGCTGCCGTGCCGAATATGGCCAGCGATACCGCAACATACCTGCCGATTATCTTCGTTGTCATGGTCTGCCCCACCGTCCCTCTCCCTGCCGGCGCACGCGTGTGACGTGCGCCGGGTCCTTTGTGCCGACGTCGGATGTCAGCGCTCGCTCGCCGAACGCAACGATTCCGCGGTGTAGAAGTCCACCTTGAAGCGAGGATTGTCGACATGCTCGTACCAGCGAATGTCCTTGCCCTGCCCGATGGACGATGCATCCAGCACGTAGCGTCCGTTGATCAGGTCGTATTGCACGAAGGGCTCGTTGTCGCAGGCCCCGCCCAACTCCCACACTGGGATGGGGTAGCTTTCGCGTACCTTCCAGAGCTTGCCCTGCGCGTCGTAGTCTTCGCCGACCAGCGCGAGCCAGCTGTCTTCATCCAGATAGAAGACTTTCTTCGATGCGACGTGGCGTGCCGTAGGCTTGAGCGTGGCCTCGACGACCCAGACACGGTGGACCTCATAGCGACGGTGATCAGCTGCGATCCCTTCGGGAGTCGCAACGTCGTGCAGCTTCGTCTTGAAGCTGTACATGCCGAAGTCGTTGTACGGGACGATCATTTCGCGCTTGCCCACCAGCTTCCAGTTGAAACGGTCGATGGACCCGTTGAACATGTTCGATTCATCGATTAGGTACTGGTTTTCGAAGCCGATCAACGGCGCATCGTGCGTATAAGCGGGCATGCGTCTCACACGGCGCTGACCCGGAAAATAGTAGTAGGTCTCGGAATCCTTATCGAAGAACTGGCGCTGTACGAAGGCCTGTCCAGCTAATGCCGCGGGTGAGTTGACGGAGAAATAGGCACCCAGATTGAACTGATCGACGTCCTGCGGCGACGTCTTGCCTTCCTTGCCCGCTGGAAAATAAAAGGTTTGGGGACCCACTGCGTCGATCCAGTCACTGCTGCCGGGACGCGGGGAAATCGCCGTGACAACCGGGGACCACTCCACTCCCTCGCCGCGGTACCGTGTCTCATAGTTGAGGATCGCTTCGGCGCCACTCTTTGGCTGCGGAAATGCCACTCCGGGGAGGGTCGCCGCTTGTACTGTCTCGCCATTCGAAGCCAGTTTCGCGGTGGTGAGATTGGCCGTGGAATTTTGCTCGGCGAATTCCGGCAACTGACATTCGCGGTGGGACGGATAGACGTCCATCCGATAACCCTTTTGCTGTTTGATCAACTGGATCTCGCCCGGGGAGAGCTTGTCCGCGTACTTGTCGACGTTTGCCGTGTCGATCGAATAGAGCGGCTTCTCGTCCCGGTGTTTCCAGAAGTCGCCGCGCATCTTGCCCCACTCCCAACCTGCCGGCGTGGCTTGCCTCCCGGCAAACGCCGGCACCAATCCGTCCTTGCTGGCCGCGCGTTCGGCGCCTACCGGCGTAAGTTCCTCAGCAACGGCCGCTCCGCCCGCAAGCAAGAGCGCCGCGGCGATGGCCGACAATGTTCCAATAGTGTGCTTTCTCACCGCAATTCTCCTTCTGATCTCATCATAATTAGTAGTACATATCGCGGAAACGTCGGAGCTGGCGTTGTAGAGCAAAGCACTCAGCTCTCGCCGCAGCTTGCCACTGCTACCGCTCTGATCTCGATGCACAACTCCGGTAGCGCCAGTTGGGTCACGCCAACGGCCGTCCACGAGGGATAGCGTGTCGGGAAGTACGCGTCCTTGACCGTCGAAAAGGCCTCCATTTCCCCTCGCAGGTCCGTGTGAAAGGTGGTCAACTCCACGACGTCGGCCAGACTCGCCCCCGCCGTTTCAAGCACGACCTTCAGGGACTCGAAGGCGATGCGTGCCTGCGCCTGCATGTCCTCGCCGGCTTGCATATCCGGGCCGATGCCGACCTGACCAGAAACCCAAATGGTGTCGCCGACTCGGGTTGCGGGTGAAAAATGAAAAGTGTCGTAGAACGCCTGAAACGGCGGCGGGATAATCGATTGCCGCGAAGTGGACTTTGTCATGGTGGTGATGGTCGGTGTGGTCAGACGAGTTGACGGAAACAGGGTGCGCGAAACG
Source organism: Caballeronia sp. NK8 (assembly GCF_018408855.1). GTDB lineage: Bacteria > Pseudomonadota > Gammaproteobacteria > Burkholderiales > Burkholderiaceae > Caballeronia. The sequence continues at coordinate 283,988 of NZ_AP024328.1, forward strand.
GATCGCCGTCTTTCAACGCGGCAAGTTCTTCGAGGAATAGAACTCCGGCCGACGTGAACCCCGACACGCTCGGTTGCGGCAGCGGACTGAAAACCGCGTCGTCGCCGAAGAAGCGCAGCACAAGTGTGTGGCGAGTCGGAAATGCCGCGTCCACCGCTCCGCCGCCATGGAGCACGCCCGGATGCAGGAGCAGAACATCGCCGGGCTCCGTCTCCCACGAAATGATGTCGTACGCAGCCGGGTTGCTGCGGCGCTCCGCTTCGATATTTGGCAGGCGCGGCCAAACATCCCCGCCATGCAAAGGGTCAGTGGGATCGTCCGCATTCTGAAAAGTGGTGCCGTCATGACGCGTGCCGCGATGCGAGCCCTTCACGATCTCGAGCGCATTCTGCCGGGGAACAGCCTCGAAGCTGATCCAGGCATTGCCAAAGTGCTTGCCCTCCCATGGCAGGTAGGAAGTGTCCTGATGCCAAGGCGAGCGTCCGCTTGTGCCACCAGCCTTGAGAAACAACTCTTCGGCGAAATACCAAACGTGCTTCGATCCCCAGAGATCGGCGAACAGTTCGCCAAGCGGTAGCCTGCCGACCAAATCATCCAGGCGCGCCTTCGCGTAGGGATTGGCGTTGTCGTTGTGCGATTTCTGCGCGGTGCCATCGAACAGTGTCGTGGCCATTGGTCCCGGATTCTCGATACCCCAATCGAAGACGTGCCGACAGAGGGCCAGTTGCTCTCTGTTGAGGAGGCCTTTTATCAGGATCGCGCCATCTTCGGCGAAAGCCCTATGCCCGAATTCATCCATCAATGTTCTCCCGGCTCTTCAGTCGACGGTCCAAGCGCGAGCGCGCGCCGGACGATGCCCGTACTAGAAAACTGTGGTAATCATAGGTCATCATGACAAAGAAAAACTGAAATCAAAAGACAGGGTATTCCCTGTCGTTCATCTGATTTGCCTCGAAAATGTCGAGAATTGGGCCGTCCGCCGACGACCACGACGGACCCGCGTTTTTTAACGCTGACCGTCAATAATCACGATGAAGCGGATGATCAGCGCGGTCGTCGGAAGTTTCGCTCGAGATCGACTGGAGCAAGTTGTCGGCAAAGCGCTGAAGGGCCTGGAAAGACCCGTACACGCTCTTGTACTCCACGCGGCCGATCCGGCCATCGAGCACGACCAGCATGCCCGAATCATTCGCAAGCCTTTCGATATCCATCACGTTTCCCCTTCGAAACGAAGAAAAACCCGCAGTCCCTAGTCTGCCGACAGCGAAGCACCCAACGTAGGTCGATGGGGACCCGGAGGGAACACTCGCCACGATCCATCACCGTGCTGGAAGAAAAGAATCGCCAGAGGGCCTGACGACAGAAATGACTCCGCGCGCACGCACCGAATGGGCCTGCGTGAAGCGCACGAAAGCCGGGTCAACCGGATCGGTGAGGCTGTGGTCGGGGCCAGCCACTTCTCGATCATGTCGCGCAAGGAAACCACGTCGTTGCTCATTGCCTGCTCCTTCTTGTCAGCCCCCAAACAACTGCGGATAAATGTTAATACGGTTTAACGACCTATCTTTTACGTATTCGTGACCTAATAATAGATGTTGATTGACCTACAATCAAGTCTGGCGATGGCGAGGGAAAACACTGATTCGGGTGGGTTTAGCTCTCGGGAGCCGCATCTGCAGGCAGAACATACGTGTCATTTGACACGGAGCCTTCGCTTCCTCGGCGTTTTTCGGTATGTCGACAGGCGGCGACCGTTCATCCGGAAGAGGTGCTGCCACGACCTTACGATTATGTTATCTTGCCTTGATCTGACCTATAATCGGGATCGACCGAGGCAGTTTTTACGGAGCCGCAGCGTGCAAGAGAAGGCAAAAAAAAATTTCGTTGATTCCGGTGGGCCGAGCAACGGGTCGGGATCGGCCACAGGACGAAACCGTGAACTACGCATCGCGCAAATCATCCTCGCCGCGCAGCAGACGTTTCGGGAGGATGGGTACGCCGGGTTTGCGACACGCGGGGTGGCGGGCCGCGTGGGAATCACCCTGGGAAATCTTCAGTACTACTTTCCGGTGAAAGAGGAGCTGTTACGCACAGCGCTGCAAGCTTATGTACAGCGGAAACTTGACGACTACATGAAGATCGCGCACCGGCAAGATATCGACGCGGCGCAGCGTTGTTCCGCGTTGGTCGAGCGGATGATTCTGGATATCCACGAGACCGACCTCCCTCAGTTCCTGTTTGAAATGTTCGCATTCTCCCAGCACGCGATCTATGCTGCAGAGCTCGCCGATGAATTTCATGCGCAGTGCCGGGACCTCTTCGCGAGGTTGTTTTCGGAGATCCAGCCTGCGCTCGCTAAAGGAGATTGCCTGGTTCGTGCAACAGTCCTCCTTGCACAGACGACTGGCATGATGATCTTCAATCGCTATGTGGGCGATGGGGAGAAGGACTACGCGGAATTCGTACGCTTGACAAAGCGCTCCGTCAAATCGCTTGTCGAGTTGCCCCCAGAGGCCTTGAAGGGCGATGTTCCTGATGACGGTGTACGCGGCCGCCAACGGGGGATCAAGCAAAGTGCCGAACTCGGCGCGCGGGTTCAAGGGAGACTATTCAATCTGAGCGTTGGACAAGCACGACGAGACAGTCTCTATTACCGGCCGACGGTCCAAGGAAAGCGTCGAGAGTTGAAGATTAACGAGATCATATCTTGCGCGGCCAACCTACTGGCGACGGAAGGATATGCACAGTTTACGCAGGCGCGAGTGGCGAGGGAACTCGGCATCCTGCCGTCCGCGCTTCAAAATTACTTCCCCACGCATGACGAACTGCTCAGCTCGACAATCGACGCGTTACTGAGGGTTTATCTGGAACGCTATAAGGAAATGGGGAAGCCGAGCGGCAAACCTGCGCTCGAACGTCTGTGTGAAATTGTAGAAGATGCATTTGAGGAAGCCGTTGACCCAAGGGTAGCCCGGTTCTCGTTTGAAATATTTGCTCTGGCTCAGCACTCGGACGGTACGCGTGAACTCGTGAGAAGTCTTTACTCTGCCTATCGGGCGATCTATGTCGGACTAGTACGCGAGATGGACGCCTCCGCAACCGCGCGCGACTGCCTGGCCCGCGCGACGCTGATCGCCGCTCAGATGGAAGGCGCGGCGATGTTAATGTTCGGAACACAGAAACAGGCGCCAGATATCAATCGCGTTTTTGAACTGATGAGCGCCATGACAATTCGCGTGGCGTATGGGAATGTCGGCAAAAAGGGAGTGACGTGAGGCGAGAACCTTGCGCGGCCAGAACGCGACATGGGGCGATCAACTTTGAAGTGCGACGCCGGATATGCTAAATGTGGGCACTTGACTGCGAGAAATCAGTAGCAGTTGCGGCCTAACGAACGCGTCACTTTCGCGACCGCGAAGCAGCACGATTTGAGCGAGCGGGCCATGGCCTGCTCGCTCGGTCGCTCATCTGCCTGCACCAGGCCCGCAGCATGCGCCTTCCGCTCAGTTGTCTACGAGTGGGACTTACTTAGCCTGAATGCCGAGTTCGGTCGCGCTTTTTCGGCGAGAACCTATCCACGGCGGTATGCCCAAGCAACTGCCGCACGCCGATCGCGTTTCATGGCCGAAGCGAACTATGGCAGATCGCATCGACGAGGGAGCCTTCCCGACAAGCCACTACACGGTGTAGTCATACACCCCACGTCCTGACTTGCGCCCGAGGCGTCCGGCCGCGACGAGTTCGCGCAACAAGCTGCACGCGCGGTACTTCGGATCGCCGAAGTCCTTCACGAAGACGTCCATCACGGACAGGCACACATCGAGCCCGATGAGATCGGCGAGCGCGAGCGGACCGATCGGATGATTCGCGCCGAGCTTCATGCCCTCGTCGATTTCCGCCGCGCTCGCCACACCCTCGTGCAGCACGAAGAACGCCTCGTTGATCATCGGTACGAGAATGCGGTTGACGACGAAGCCCGGCGAATTGCGCACGCCGATCGGCGACTTGTCGATGCGCTCGGTGAGCGTGCGCACGGCCGCCGCCGTCCGGTCGCTCGTCTGCAGGCCACGAATGATCTCGACGAGCGGCATCATCGGCACGGGATTGAAGAAGTGCATGCCGACGAAGCGCGACGGGTCGGCGAGCGGCGCCGCGAGCGCGGTGATCGAGATAGACGATGTATTCGTCGCGATGATCGCATCCGTCCGCGCCGCCGCTTCGATCTGCCCGAGAATGCGCCCTTTCAGTTCGACGTTCTCGGTCGCCGCTTCGATGACGATATCGGCCGAAGCAAGGCGCGCATAGTCGGTCGACGTCGCGATGCGCCCGAGCGCGGCATCCTGCGCCGCCGCGTCGAGCTTGCCGTTGGAGACGAGCCGCGCAAGGCTCGCCCGGACTGCCGCACTGCCCTTGCCGAGCGCCGCTTCGCTGACGTCGATCATCACGACGTCGAGCCCCGCGACGGCCGCCGCCTGCGCGATGCCGCTGCCCATCGTACCCGCGCCCACGACGCCGATCGTTTCGATATTCATGGAATGTCCCTCGATTCGATCACTGAAGATTTTCGAAGATCGCCGCGATCCCCTGACCGCCGCCGATGCACATCGTGACGAGCGCGTACCGGCCACCGGTGCGCTTCAGTTCATACAGCGCCTTGACGGTGATGAGCGCGCCCGTCGCGCCGACCGGATGGCCAAGCGAAATGCCCGAGCCGTTCGGATTGACCTTGCTCGGATCCAGTCCCAGCTCTTGCGTGACCGCGCAGGCCTGTGCGGCGAAGGCCTCGTTGGCTTCGATCACATCGAGTTGCGCCACGTCGAGACCCGCGCGTTCGAGCGCCTTGCGCGTCGCCGGCACGGGGCCGATGCCCATATAGGCCGGATCGACACCCGCATGCGCGTAGGACACGAGCCGTGCGAGCGGCCGCGCGCCGCGCCGCTCGGCTTCGCCGCGCTCCATCAGGAGCACGGCCGCCGCCGCGTCGTTGATGCCCGAGGCGTTGCCGGCCGTCACCGTGCCGTTCTCCTTGACGAACACCGGCTTCAGGGTTTCGAAGTCCCTGGCGCTCGCATCGAGGCGCACGTGCTCGTCGGTGTCGAAGACCGCTTCGCCCTTTTTCGTGCGCAGCGTGACCGGCAGGATCTGGTCGCGGAAGCGTCCTTCCGCGATCGCACGCTCGCACGGCGATGCGATTCGAGCGCGAGCGCGTCCTGCGCATCGCGGGCAATGCCGTATTTGCGCGCGACGTTCTCCGCCGTCACGCCCATATGAATCGTCTGGAACGGGTCGTGCAGCGCGCCGAGCATCATGTCGACGAGCTTCCCGTCGCCCATGCGCTGGCCGAAGCGCGCGCCCGGCAACGCGTACAGCGCGCGGCTCATGGATTCGGCGCCGCCGCCGATGACGACGTCCGCATCGCCCAGCAGAATGGTCTGCGCGGCCGAGACGATCGCCTGCAGGCCTGAGCCGCACAGGCGGTTCACCGTCAGCGCCGGCACGTGCTGCGCGACGCCGCCGTTGATCGCCGCGACACGCGCGAGATACATGTCCTTCGGCTCCGTATGCACCACGTGGCCGAACACGACGTGGCTCACTTCATCGCCCGTGACGTTCGCGCGCTGGAGCACTTCGCGCACGGTCATCGCGCCCAGTTCGGTCGGCGCGAAATCCTTCAGACTGCCGCCGAAATCGCCGATCGCGGTTCGCACGCCGCTCACCACGACTACTTCACGTTTTGCTTCGCTCATTGATTCGCTCCGGTTCGTTTGCGCGTGCGCGCCGCGCGATTACATGTTCGGATAGTTCGGCCCGCCGCCGCCTTCCGGCGTCACCCATACGATGTTCTGCGTCGGGTCCTTGATGTCGCAGGTCTTGCAGTGCACGCAATTCTGCGCATTGATCTGCAGCCGGTCTTCGTCCTTGCCGTCCGTCTCGTCTCTGACGAACTCGTACACGCCCCGCCGGACAGAAGCGCGCTTCCGGGCCCGCATAGGTGCGCAGATTGACGTCGATGGGCACGTTCCCGTCTTTCAGCGTCAGATGCGCGGCTGGTTCTCTTTCGTGATTGGTGTTCGAAATGAACACGGAAGACAGCCGGTCGTACGTCAGCTTGCCGTCCGGCTTCGGATAGATCGATCGGCGTGCACTGCGCGGCAGGCTTGAGCGTCTCGTGATCCGCGTGCCGGTGATGCAGCGTCCACGGGCACCTTGCCCGCCAGGCAGCTTCTGCTCGATCCCACCATCAGCGTGCCGAGGTAGAGGCCCTTGCCCATCCATTGCTTGAAGTTGCGCGCGCGGTGCAGTTCCGTGTGCAGCCAGGGAGCGCCGGAACGACTCCGGATAGGCCTCCAGCTCGTCCGATTCCGCCCGGCCTGCAAGGCGGTCGAATGCGCATCGGCGGCGAGCATGCCGGTCTTGAGCGCCGCGTGCGAGCCTTGATGCGCGACGCGTTGAGAAAGCCCGCATCGGTCACCCGACGAGCGCGCCGCCCGGAAACACCAGCTTCGGCAAGCTCATCAACCCGCCCGCCGCGATCGGCGCGCGCGCCGTACGACACGCGCTTGCCGCTTCGAGGAACGTGCGGATCCGCCGGGTGCGTCTTGTAGCGCTGAAATTCCTCGAATGGCGAGAGATACGGGTTCGTATATCCGAGGCCGACGACGAAGCCGACCATCACCTGATGATTGTCGAGGTGATAGAGGAACGAGCCGCCATAAGTGTCGTCTGGAGCGGCCAGCCGGCCGTGTGAATGACGAGCCCGGGCTTGTGCTGCGCCGGATCGATCTCCCACAACTCCTTGATGCCGATGCCGTACACCTGTGGATCGACGCCCTCGCGCAGGCCGAAGCGCGCCGACAGCTGCCGCGCGAGATGACCGCGCGCGCCTTCGCACGAACAGCGTGTACTTCGCGTGACAGCTCCATGCCGAGCTGAAACGCCTCGGTCGGCTGTCCGTCGCGGCCGACGCCCACGTTGCCCGTCGCGACGGCCCTTGACCGAGCCGTCATCGTGATAGAGCACTTCGGCGGCGGCGAAGCTCGCGAAGATCTCGACGCCCAGTGCTTCGGCCTGCTGACCCCAGCCAGCGCGTCAGGTTCGCAGAGGCTGATCACGTAGTTGCCGTGATTCCTGAAGTTCTCCGGCAGCGCCCAGTTCGGCACGGCCCGCGCGCCTGCTTCCGACAGGAACAGAAAGCGGTCCTCGGTCACGGCGACATCGAGCGGCGCGCCTTGCGCTTTCCAGTCGGGAATGAGCTCGTCGAGCGCACGCGGGTCCATGACCGCGCCCGACAGAATATGCGCGCCGATTTCCGAGCCCTTTTCGAGCACGCACACGCTGATCTCGGCGCCCTGCTCCGCCGCGCGCTGCTTCAGGCGAATCGCGGCGGACAGTCCGGCGGGCCCGCCGCCGACGATCACCACGTCGTACTCCATCGATTCACGCGGACCGTATTGCTCGATCCAGTTCGTCGACGCCTCCGTGCGGCGTTGTCCAACGTCATACCGCCTCCTTCTCTCAGGCTCAGGACACGCGTACGCGTCAGAATTGCGCTTCGTTCAATGCGAACAGCGGATCGTCGCCGTGCGCGCTGACGATGGCGGTTTCGAGTCCGCGGGCCCCGCGTCAGCACGTATTCGGAGAAGCAGTGCGCGGTCGCGATCTTCGCGCCGTAGAACTGCAGGTCTTCGGCCCGCTTGCGTTGTGCCGCGAGCAGCGCACGCGCCATCTGCCAGCCCGACAGCACGATGCCCGCGAGCTTCAGATACGGCACGCTGCCGGCGAACACCGCGTTCGGGTCGCGCTTGCCCGATTCGAGCACGTAGGCGACGAACGTTCGCGAGCGCCTCGCGTCCATCGGAAAGACGGCGGTGCATCGCCTCGAAAACGCGCGCGGCATCGGCGGCATCGGTCGATCGCAACGCTTCGAGCGTCGCGTCGATTTCCTCGAGCAGCGCATGCGCCGCCGCGCCGCCGTCGCGAAGCGTCTTGCGGCCGACGAGATCGTTGGCCTGAATCGCCGTCGTGCCTTCATAGATCGACAGGATCCGCGCGTCGCGATAGAACTGGGCCGCGCCCGTCTCCTCGATGAAGCCCATCCCGCCATGCACCCTGAACGCCAAGGCTCGTCACGTCGATGGCCATTTCGGTGCTCCAGCCTTTCACGATCGGCACGAGATATTCGTTGATCGCCTGATGCCTTGCGCGGCTCGCCGCGTCCTCGTCGTGATGCGCGAAATCCGCGTGCGCGGCCGCGATATAGGCGAGCGCACGCGCGCCTTCGGTCAGCGCGCGCATGAGGCCGAGCATCCGGCGCACATCGGGGTGGCGGATGATCGCGACCGAGCCCGCGTCCGAACCGTCGACGGGCGGCTCTGAATCCGCTCCTTCGCATACGCGGCGGCCTTCTGATAAGCCGCGTCGGACAGCGCGATGCCCTGCAGACCGACGCCGAAGCGCGCCGCGTTCATCATGATGAACATGTACTCGAGACCGCGATTCTCCTCGCCCACGAGATAGCCGGTTGCGCCGCCATTGTCGCCGTACTGGAGCACGGCCGTCGGACTCGCCTTGATCCCGAGCTTGTGCTCGATGGACACGCAGTGGACGTCATTGCGCGCGCCGAGGCTGCCGTCGTCGTTCAGCAGGAATTTGGGCACGAGGAACAGCGAGATGCCCTTTACCCCTTCTGGCGCATCCGGCGTGCGAGCCAGCACGAGATGGACGATGTTCTCGGCCATGTCGTGCTCGCCCCAGGTGATGAAGATCTTGGTGCCGGACACCTTGTAGGTGCCGCCGCCCTGCGGCTCGGCGCGCGAACGCACGAGCGACAGATCGGAGCCCGCCTGCGGCTCGGTCAGATTCATCGTGCCGGTCCACGCGCCCTCGACCAGCTTCGGCAGAAAGCGCGCCTTCAACTCCGCCGAGCCCGCGGTCAGCAATGCCTCGATGGCGCCGTCGGTGAGCAGCGGGCACAGCGCGAAGGAAAGGTTGGAAGCGTTGAGCATCTCGATGCACGGCGACGCGACCAGCTTAGCGAGCCCCTGACCGCCGAATTCCACCGGATGGCTGATGCCTTGCCAGCCGCCCTCAATGAATTGGCGGTAGGCATCACCGAAACCGGCCGTCGCCGCGACCTCGCCGTCGTACCACGTGCTCGGGCGCTGGTCGCCCTGCGCGTTCAGTGGCGCGATGACTTCCGCGGCAAGCTTCGCCCCTTCGTCGAGAACGGCTTGCGCGGTGTCGGCATTCGAATCGCCGAGACCGCTGAGCTGGCTGACGCTTGCAATATCTGCCAGCTCTTCGAGTACGAACATCATGTCCTTGACGGGGGCTGCATAAGTCATCGCCGACTCCAGGTGCATGGCCGGTCAACTGGCAGGCCATATGGCAACAAATACGGATGTGTTGCCGCGCATGGTATCAACGGGTCTGCATTTCCCCGTTATCTGAAACTGCCCTTTTATTGACAAAATCTGCCAAACATAAAATCGACGCCAGCCGATTTGCGGTCGCAGCTCAGTCGGCTTTCTTCTGTCTGTAGGCGGCCGGCGTGCTGCCGGTCCAGTGGCGGAATGCGCGATGGAACGCGGTCGAATTGTCGAATCCGACATCGAAGGCGATCGCCGCGATCGCATCGTCCGAACGGGTGAGACGCTGAATGGCGATGTCGCGCCGCACTTCGTCCTTGATCGCCTGGAAGGACGTTCCCTCCGCGTCGAGACGCCTGCACAGCGTCCGCACCGAGTAGTGCAGCTGCTGCGCGACGGCGTCGACGGTTGGCGTCTTCGGCAAGCCCGCGGCGATGCACTGGCGCACCTGGTGACACACCATCTCGTCGGTGAACGACACGAAAATCCAGTCCTCCGGCGCACGCTGAAGGAATGCGTCGAGATCCGACTTTCGCTGCCGGATGGGACGATCGAGATAGGCGGCATCGAACGCGATCAGCGTGCGATCGCACCCGAAACGCACCGGTCCCGGAAACAGATACAGCAGGTCGCCGGGCTGCGCCGGCCGCAGAAACTCGAATGCCGCTTCGGCGAGCGGAATCTTCTGGCGTATGAGCCACGACGCGACGCCATGCACGAGCTTCAGCACGAGCTCCCGCGCAAGCGCGCTTGCCTTCGGGCCCTTCGGATTCGCGACGAATTCGACGATCGCGTAAGCGCCTTCCCGGCGCGACACGAGCTGGAATTCATCGAGGACCAGATGAAAGAACTGGCCGAAACGATGCAGCGCCACTTCGAGACGCGGCGCATCGAGAAGGCTCAGGCACAGGAACTTGAGCGTGCCGTTGCGCAGCGGACGCGCGAAGATCCCCGGCATCTCGTCATCGAGTTCCATGGCGAGCAGGCGGTAGAGCGTCGAGAACTGCTCCTGCGTGACGCGCGCGGCGGGCATGCCGAGCAGGTCGTGAGGAATGCCGGAATGCTCGGCGAGACGCGCGACCGCGGCCCGGTCGGCGCCGGAAAGGAAACCGTTGACGACAGATATCGGAACCGTGGCAGAAAATCGCTTCATGACTTGGTCGTGGCATACACCTGAATCGAGCACGTAACTCGCAAGGCGTCCGGTAAGCCGGGAGGGCAGATCGAGACGCGTCGTGGTTCCAACGCTGTCGAGCATGCGCGAGCGCCGGCTGCAGCAGCGTGTAACGTATCTCAATCAGCCGTCTTCGAGCACGTTTAAAGGGCAGTATGGCATCGCGCATCAACAACCGGCCTACTGCCAGGTATCTTCGTGCTGATATATCCCCCTCGACAGACCACTCGTCTCAAGTCGTGTGCCACACCGGCTCGGGACGACGCCCTCAGAGACGCCCCTTCATTTACGCTTCATTGAAGCGATTCCCCGCTTCGCCTCGAGGGAGGTTGTCCTGGTATTCGCAAGCGCCATCACCGCTACGAATACCCCCTCATTCAAGAAATAAAGTTCGTCAATACCAGTGTCGCCCCTAAGCTTGCTTGACCGACTCGGATCGCGGAAGAAGCAATGGCAGAACTCTTTTTGGTACGGCACGGACAGGCGTCACTGGGCAGCCAAAACTACGATTGTCTTTCGGACACCGGCAAGCGGCAGAGCATCTGGCTCGGCGAGCACTTCGCGCTCAATGGTCTCAAATTCGACCGGGTGGTGACAGGCTCGCTGCTGCGTCACGCTCAGACGCTCGATGCGATTCGCCTGGCCACACCGGGTATAAATGTCGAATGGGAGATTCATCCCGGACTCGATGAATACGATTTTCACGCGCTCTTTCGCGCTCTGCGCGATGAAGATCTCAGGCTCGTCGAGTCCGCGAAACGCAGTCCGCGCGAGTTCTTCAAGGCATTGCGGGCGGTCCTGCACCTCTGGTGCGAAGGTGCACTGGATGATCGTGTGCCCGAGACGTGGCGAGCGTTTCAGCAGCGCGTAGCGGTTGCGCGCACTGCCATTCAGCAGAGCGACGCACGACGCGTTTTGGTGGTCACTTCCGGTGGCGTGATCGGCGCGTTCATGCAGCAGATCCTGCAAGCGCCTACTGCGATGGCAATCGAGCTCAACATGCAGATCCGCAACAGCAGCGTCACGCATTGCTTCTTCAACCACGAAACGATTCATCTATCGAGCTTCAACGGCATCGCCCATCTCGACGATCCACAACGTCACGCGTTTCAAACCTACGGTTAATCTACCCGTCAAGCATCGAATGATATGACCAGCGAACGATCTAGCCAGTCTCTCGACATTGACCGGCTCACGCCTTATCTGGAGCAGCATCTCCCGGGCTTTCGCGGGCCGGTGCACGCGACGAAGTTCGCGGGCGGCCAGTCCAACCCGACCTGGCTGCTCGACGCACAAGGCAGCCGCTATGTCCTGCGCCGCCAGCCGCCCGGGACATTGCTCAAATCCGCTCACGCAGTCGATCGCGAATTCCGCGTGCTGAGTGCGCTTGCACAAACCCCGGTTCCCGTCGCGCGCGCCTGGCATCTGTGTCAAGACCGCGAGATCATCGGTAGCCTGTTCTATGTTATGAGCTACGAGCCGGGACGCATCTTCTGGAACCCCGCCCTGCCCGAAATTGATCGCGATGCGCGGCGCGACTATTACGCATCAATCGTCTCGACGCTCGCGGCACTCCATGAAGTCGATCCGGAAAGCGTCGGCCTTGGCGACTATGGCCGAGCGGGAAACTACTTTCAGCGACAGGTCGAACTCTGGACGAAGCAGTACCGCGCCGCCGAAACCGAGCGGATAGCGCCGATGGAGGCGCTCATTGACTGGCTGCCGGCCCATTGCCCGACCCATTCTCCACGCCCGGCGCTCGTGCACGGCGATTTCCGCATCGACAACCTCATCTTCGCCGACGATGCGCCGCGCGTGCGTGCCGTACTCGATTGGGAGCTCTCGACCCTCGGCAATCCGCTCGCCGACCTCGCCTACTTCTGCATGTGCCTGCGCCTGCCATCGAGAGGGCATATCACCGGGCTGCGCGGCCAGGATCGCGATGCCCTCGCCATCCCCGAGGAGGAGGACATCCTCGCGCAGTACTGCGCGTTGCGTGGGCTCAGCGACATTGGCAACTGGAACTTCTGCCTCGCGTTTAGCTTCTTCCGTCTTGCATCGATCGCGCAGGGCGTCAAAGCACGCGCGTTGCAAGGCAACGCGTCAAGCGCAGATGCACACGAGGTGGGCCGCATGGTCGAACCGCTAGCACGGCTCGCCGAAGAACTGCTCGCGTAGACGGCACACTTTCTCAACCTGTCAAAAGGAACGACATTGACTACGAAACTCTTTGACCTCTCGGGACGCATCGCTCTCGTGACAGGCGCGAGCCGCGGCATCGGCGAGGCCATCGCCGTGCTGCTGGCCGAACAAGGCGCACACGTCATCGTATCGAGTCGCAAGCTGGAAGATTGCGAATCAGTCGCCGCGCGCATTCGCGCGTCGGGTGCGAGTGCTGAAGCATTCGCGTGCCACGTCGGCCGCCTGGAAGATATCGCGGTCATGTTCAATCACATTCGCGAGAAGCACGGTCGTCTCGACATACTCGTCAACAACGCCGCGGCCAATCCGTACTTCGGCCATATCCTCGATACGGACCTTGCCGCCTACAACAAGACCGTCGATGTGAACCTGCGCGGATACTTCTTCATGTCGGTCGAAGCCGGCAAGATGATGAAGGAACAGGGCCGCGGCGCGATCGTCAACACGGCTTCGGTCAACGCGCTTCAGCCGGGCGATCAGCAGGGCATCTACTCGATCACCAAGGCGGCCGTCGTCAATATGACCAAGGCGTTCGCGAAAGAGTGCGGTCCGCTCGGCATCCGCGTGAATGCGATTCTGCCAGGCCTCACCAAAACGAAGTTCGCCGGCGCGCTGTTCGAGGACAAGACTATCTACGAGCGCTGGATCAACTCGATCCCGCTCCGCCGTCACGGCGAACCCGACGAAATGGCCGGCACCGTGCTCTACCTCGTATCCGACGCGGCGAGCTATACGAACGGCGAATGCATCGTCGTCGATGGCGGCCTGACGATCTAGCGAACCGCGCAAAAGGAACCCATCATGTTTTTCGCTCATAGCCCGACAGTTGAAGACCTCATGCGCCGCGTGCGCATGTTCATGGACCAGCATATCGTGCCGCGGCAACGTCAATGGCACGACGAGGTCCACGCGGGTCACTTTCCAGTCTCGTTCATGGAAGATCTCAAAGCCATGGCCAAGGCAGAGGGTCTGTGGAATCTCTTCCTGCCGCACCTGAAGGAGGGCGAGCCAGGCACGCGTCTCACGAACCTCGAATATGCGCCGCTCGCGGAGATCATGGGCCGCGTTTCGTGGGCATCCGAGGTCTTCAACTGCAATGCGCCCGATACCGGCAACATGGAACTGCTGCACATGTTCGCGACGCCCGCGCAGCGCGAAACATGGCTCGTGCCTCTGCTCGATGGCCAGATCCGTTCCGCGTTCGCGATGACCGAGCCGGACGTGCCCTCCTCCGACGCGACCAACATCACGACCTCCATTCGCCGCGATGGCGACGACTACGTGATCAATGGCCGCAAATGGTTCATCACGAACGCGGCACATCCGAACTGCAAGCTGTTCATCGTGATGGGCAAGACCGATCCGGATGCAGAAAGCCATCGTCAGCAGAGCATGATCCTCGTGCCGGCGGGCACACCCGGCGTGACGATCGTGCGCAATATTCCGGTCATGAATCACATCTCGCCCGAAGGACATTGCGAGATCACGTTCACGAATGTGCGCGTGCCCGCGTCGAACCTGCTCGGCGAAGAAGGCAGCGGCTTCGCGCTCGCGCAGGCGCGGCTCGGACCGGGGCGCATTCACCACTGCATGCGCTCGATCGGCGCGGCTGAGCTCGCGCTCGAACTGATGATCGAGCGTGCTCAGGAGCGCAAGACGTTCGGCAAGTATCTGCAGCAGCATGGCACGATCGGCGAATGGATCGCGAAATCGCGCATCGAGATCGATCAGGCCCGCTTGCTCGTGCTCAAGACCGCGTGGCTTCTCGACGAGGTCGACGCAAAAGCGGCACGCAAGGAAATCTCGATGATCAAGGCGCTGATTCCGCAAGTGCATACGGCCGTGTGCGACCGTGCGATGCAGGTATTCGGCGCGATGGGCGTAAGCCCCGATACGCCGCTCGCCGATCACTGGACGTGGGGACGCGCATTGCGTTACGCAGACGGTCCCGACGAAGTGCATCTCCAGGCGATCGCGAAAATGGAACTGGCGCAAGGCAAGGAACGGATCGGCGCAATGGCGGCCTATCTGAACGCACCGCCGCGTGACTGAGCCTGGCGAAATCGAAGCAAGCGCACGCATCATCACAGCGTCTCCCGTTTATCATGATGGGCAAACGGAGACTGTGAGATGCGTTCACCGAAGCTGGATCTGAATCTGTTCGTGGTGCTGGAGTCGATCTACGAGAAGCGCAACCTGACCCGCGCGGCCGAGGCGCTCTTCATCACCCAGCCCGCGGTCAGCAATGCGCTCGCACGCATGCGCAAGGCGTTCGATGATCCACTGTTCGTCAGCACATCGTCCGGAATGGTGCCTACGCCGTTCACGGAGAACATCATCGGGCGCGTGCGTGAAGGATTGCAACTGTTGGAGGCCAGCGCGACAGAAGGCGACGTGTTTGTCCCGGCAACGTCCGAGCGTACCTTCCGTCTCAGCATGCCGGATCTAACCGAAGCGATCCTGTTGCCCGCGCTCGGCGAAGTGTTGCAGCAGCAAGCGCCGGGGATGCGCATCGAATCCTATTTCACGCCGCGCAGTGAACTCAGCAACGCGCTTGCGACTGGCAAGATCGACTTCGCGATCGACGCGCCCTTGATCGACGATCCGCAGTTGCATCAGACGCGCCTCGGCTGCGACCGGTACGCCTGCATGCTGCGCCACGATCACCCGTTTGCCGGCGAGGCGCTCACGATGGACGACTACCTTGAGCTTGACCATATCCAGGTGTCGAGTCGCCGCCAGGGAAGCGGCATCGTCGACGCCGAACTGAAACGGCTCGGCAAGCAACGGCGGATACAAATACGTGTGCAGCATTACATGGTCGCGCCGCTCGTTGCCTTGCGAACCGATCTCGCGCTGACCGCGCCCACGCAATTGCTCAAGCGTCACGATGCGCGGATGGTTGAACTGCCGTTTCCCATACCTAGCCTCGAATGGCACTTGTATTGGCATCGAAGCAGCGAGCAGGATCAGGCGAGCCTGTGGTTTCGAAGCAAAATGGTCGAACTGATGGCGGCAAAGTCAACTGATTCGTTGGCGTCACGGGGGCGTGGCTCCGTGCCATGAGCCCTTCTTATCGGTTGCGTGGCGGCACAGAGGCCTCACAAAAAACGCTGCTTGTGTGTCGATCGGCCGCGCCAGATCCTATGAAAGCTAGGAAACCGCACACCAAAGCATCGAGTTGCTCACCAGGCACTTCGTAAGGGTCAGCAACGCGCCATGACTGCAAGCCTTCACCCAGAGCCAGCAGCGCAAGCGCGAGTGTGTCA